>JAZSHF010000035.1:0-60339 GCA_045533115.1 Eubacteriales bacterium | reverse complement strand
CATACTCTATCAACGATAGTTGATCATACGATACATCTTCCTGCAACTGATTTCGTATGTATTCCGCAATAACTTTTTTGTTTCGTCCCACGGTATCCACATAATATCCTCTACACCAAAAATGTCTGTTTCCGTATTTGTATTTCATATTCGCATACTTCTCAAATATCATCAGACTACTTTTTCCTTTGAGATACCCCATTATTTGCGATACGCTATACTTTGGCGGTATGGATACCAACATGTGTATATGATCCTTGCATGCTTCTGCTTCCAGTATTTCTACTTGCTTGTATTCACACAATTTTCGCAACATCATTCCTATATCTGCCTTTATTTTCCCATATATTACTTGCCTTCTGTATTTAGGTGCAAACACTATATGGTACTTGCAATTCCATTTTGTGTGTGCTAAACTATCTGTGTCAAGTCTCATTACTTGATTCCTCCTTCGTTTTTTGGTCGTGGTTGGCAAACCCACTTCCTATTATAAACGAAGGAGGATTCTTTTTCTACTCATAGCTAAAGCTTTTTGGAACCACCAGCATCGCTGGTGGTTTTCGTTTACAATAACAAAAACGCTGAAGAATTCTTCAGCGTTTTTGATTTTAACGAGTTATTGCCGCGGCACCGATTATGCCTGCGTCGTTTCCAAGCTCTGCAACGCATATCTTTGTCTTAATCTCACAACCTGCCGTAAACTGATCTCTTTCGGCAATTTCGATTACGGGATCGAGAAGGTAATGTCCCTCGTTTGCGACACCGCCGCCGATACAGAGCACGTTCGGCTGGAACATATTGATAATATTCGTAATGCCGCAAGCGAGGTAGTTTATGTATTTATCAACTACTTCCTTGCCTGCCTTATCGCCCTGCTTCATAGCCGCAAAGGGAGTACGAGCGCTTACCATGTTGATATCGCCGCCGACCATTTCCCACATAACGGTGTCCTTGGTTTCGGCGAGCTTTTCTCTTGTCATCCTTGCAAGAGCAGTTGCGGAGGAATATGCTTCCCAGCAGCCCTTACGTCCGCAGGTGCACTGTTCACCGTCATACTCGATAACCATATGACCGATCTCGCCGCCTGCGTGGTTGAAGCCGCCGAAGATCTTACCGTTTATGATAATTCCGCTTCCGACGCCCGTTCCGAGAGTGACCATTATAGCAGTCTCCGCGCCCTTAGCCGCGCCGCCCATCGCTTCGCCGAGCGCCGCAGCGTTTGCGTCGTTGTCAACGTAGATATTTTCGATCGGAAGGTACTTTTTAAGAACCTCTACGATCGGGTAATTATACATTTTTATATTATTGGACGAAATAACTACACCGTTTACGGGATCGATCGATCCGGGGGATCCGATTCCTGCGTGAGCTATCTCGGAAATATCAATCTTTGCTTCGTCAAGGAGCTTCAAGGAAAGTGATGCTATATCCTTTATAACTTCCTCAAGATCTCGGTCGGAAATCGTCGGAGTGCTTCCCTTTTTTACGATCTTGTAGCTTTCATCTACTATGCCTATGGAAATATTCGTACCGCCGAGGTCAATTCCGAGATAATACATACAAAACTTCTGTATTATTTGTTCTTAAGCAAATCACGTATTTCGGCAAGTAGCTCTGCCTGCTGAAGAACGCTTGCATCAAGAGCCGCCTGCTTAGCAGCAAGAGCGTCAGCCTCTGCCTTTGCCTTTGCGTCCGCTTCTGCCTTCTTTGCGGCTTCCTCAGCAAGCTTCTTAGCTTCAAGACGCGCTCTGCCGCGTGCGATGATAGTGATAACGATAAAGATGCAAAGAGCGGTGATAAGGAAGTCGATTATCGTCTGGAGCCAGGTTCCCCAAAGTATAGCGACCTCGGGGGTTGCCACGGTATCGGTTGCAAGACCTGTCGCTTCGTCAATAACGTAGGTTGCCTTGTGGATAACGGTCTTAAGAGAATCAAGACTTCCCTGCTTTACGAAGATACCTACAAAGGGATTGATTATGTAATTAACAAGTCCCGTTACGATCTTACCGAACGAGCCGCCGATTACAACACCGACTGCCATATCAATTACGTTGCCCTTTGAAATAAACTTCTTGAATTCGCTGAAAAATTTCATTTGAATATCCTCCAAAATAATTGTTTTTTCGATATTATGATTATACAGTAAAGTTAAGCGTTTTGTCAAGACAAAACGCCCTGTTTTCACTTATTTTCGGGCTTACCGAGCTCAAGAACGTCGGTATGAAGAAACGCGTTCGCGGCGAGCGTGCTCGACATCGGAATCATCTTTTCATATCCGCACTTATTACAGAATATATGCACGCAGTCGCCCTTAAATTCGAAGTCACATTCCGGTTCTCCGTCGTCACAGCCGCAGTGAATATCTCCGTCCTCGCGCAGCTCTGCGAGCATAAAGCGGACGACGTCCTCTATCTGCGCGTAATCAAGGCGGTATTCCTCGTCGACGTTATCCTCGCCGTCAACAGAGTTTTTGCCCTTCATAAACGCTTCAAGATTGTCAAATCCCGCTTCTTCAAGAAGCTCGACGAGGTGAAGGTCCGCTTCCTTTGCGGCTTCAATTACCTTGTCCTTTTCGCCGATAAAGCAGGTGTCAAGACCCGAATAGGTGCAGTTAAGAGCAAGTATCTCGCGGTCGAAAAACGCTCCCGACGTGAGAAGATAGCTGTGCGGATTAGGGCAGAATAAGCACGGAACGGTTATTCGAAGCTTATCGTCGCTAGTATACGTTATCTTAAGCTCCGAGCCTCCGCAGTCGCATTTGAGCTTTATAAGGTCGCCCGAAAGCGTAAATATTCCGACGATGCCGAAAATGAACTTCCCGCAGGTCGGGCAACGGTATGCTATTGTGGTTTCTTTTGAATTGAGTATCATAGATCATCCCTCGTATTTAAGTCCTGACGTTGGCTTTTTGCTTGACGTCGGCTTGAACACTTCTTTTGCGGCGTCCTTATCGTAAACGATACATCTGCCGATCTCATGTTTTTCGCCGTATTGATAGTAGATTATTACCTGCGCGCCGTCAACATCTGTCAGGTCGACGTTTTCAAACGCGATCCTGTAATATCGGTACATCATCGCTGCATCGGTAATATAACAATACTTCGTATAGCGATCCTTTATCTCTCCGTCGGCTTGAGTAACTAATTCAAAAATAAATTCTCCAACTCCCGTTGCATAGTCTTCGTACTCACGGCTGAGCACGTTATATCTTAGCATAAACTGAAGCTGACCGATCTCCTCGGTATGATAAATTCTTCCGATATAGAAAAGACGGCTTAGCTCGGGATCGTTATACTCGGTAAGACGGTTTATCGTCAGCGTTCCGTTTTCTTTTTGCTCGATGGCTGCTTCGGTCCAAAGATATTTTTTCATCTTAGCCGTGCCGTCCTGCAAGCAGGCGCGCAAGGTGAGCCAGCCGAGCGAAACGATAAGTCCGACGGCAAGAGTTACTTTTATTATAAGTCCGAGAGTCTTAAGCGACTTCGGGGTAACGGAATCCTCAACGGGATCAAAAGATTTTTTCATTTTACGTTCCTTAAACTGAATTATATATATTATTGTAGCACAAAAAATGCCTTCATTCAAGATAAATATAAAGAAAAATGCGCTTTTTAACACAAAAAAGCGTTTAGGACTTGCAAAACTGTACATCTTTGTGTTAAAATAGATTATTCCTATGTAAGGAGGCAGATTTATGGAAAACAATGAAGTAATCAAGAAGAAAATATTTTCGGGAGTTCAGCCGAGCGGTAAGCTTACTATCGGCAACTATCTCGGTTCTATAAAGAATTGGAAAGAGTTTGAAGAAAGCTACGACTGCATTTACTGCGTCGTTGACCTTCATGCGATAACCGTCCGTCAGGACCCTGCCGAGCTTCGCCGCCGTACCTACGAGACGCTCGCGCTTTATATCGCAAGCGGACTTGACCCCGAGAAGAACACCCTTTTCGTGCAGAGCCACGTTCCCGCTCACGCGGAGCTTGCTTGGGTGCTCAACTGCTATGCTATGCACGGTGAGCTTAACCGTATGACGCAGTTCAAGGATAAGAGCAAAAAGTACGCGTCGAACATCAACGCAGGACTTTTCACCTACCCCGTTCTTATGGCGTCGGATATTCTGCTTTATCAGACGAACCTTGTTCCCGTCGGTATCGACCAGATGCAGCATATCGAGCTTACGCGCGATATTGCGAACAGATTTAATCAGGTCTACGGCGACACGTTCGCTATTCCCGAGGGATTTATCCCGAAGGCAGGTGCGAAGGTAATGTCGCTTGCAGAGCCGGAAAAGAAGATGAGTAAGTCGGATACGAACACTAACGCATCGGTCTACATTCTTGACGGTAGAGACGATATAATCAGAAAGTTCAAGCGTGCTGTCACCGACTCCGATACTGTCGTTCGTCGCGCAGAGGGTAAGGACGGGATAAATAACCTTATGACGATCTATACCGCCTTTACGGGCAAGACCGACGCCGAGATCGAAAAGGAATTTGAAGGTCTCGGTTACGGACACTTCAAGCTCGCAGTCGGTGAAATCGTCGCAGAAGCGCTCGCTCCCGTTAAGACGGAGTTTGACCGTCTTATGAGCGACAAGGCGTACCTCGAAACCGTAATGAAGGACGGCTCCGCAAGAGCCGCTTACCTTGCAAGAAAGACGCTATCTAAGGTTTACCGTAAGGTCGGATTTACACAGCCGAAGTGATAAAAGGAAAAGCAAGAACGGAAATCCGTTCTTGCTTTTTTATTTGTTTCTTCTTTTTGAGCAGGATAACAAGTGCCGCCGAGGCACAAGTCACCTCCGTTACACACAGGATAAGAACACTCATCGGCAAATGATATTTCGTACTATGCGCCTATATCGTGAATACTGTTCGTTGGTAAGCTCGTACATCCTTCGAATGCACCATAGCCAATTGAGGTTGCGCTGTTGGAGATCGTTACGCTCGTTAAGCTTGTGCACTTTGAGAAGGCATACATGCCAATTGATGTTACACTGTCCGGGATCGTTATGCTCGTTAAACTTGTGCAACCCGTGAAGGCGCGCTTGCCAATTGATGTTACGCTGTCAGGTATCGTTATGCTCGTTAAGCTTGTGCAACCATAGAAGGCCTGAGAGTCAATTGATGTTACGCCGTCGGGGATCGTTATACTCGTTAAGCTTGAACAATCCGCAAAGGTAGAACGGTATATCTTGGTTACGCCGTCGGGAATCGTTATACTCGTTAAGCTTGTGCAATCATGGAAGGCAGCTTCGCCAATTGAGGTCACGCCGTCGGGAATCGTTATACTCGTTAAGCTTGTGCAATAGTAGAAGGCATAAATGCCAATTGAGGTTACACTGTCGGGGATCGCTATGCTCGTTAAGCTTGTGCAAAAGCAGAAGGTATCATTGGGAATTGAGGTTACACCGTCGGGGATCGTTATGCTTGTTAAGCTTGTGCAATGTGAGAAGGCATTATTTTCAATTAAGGTTACGCCGTCGGGGATCGTTATGCTCGTTAAGCTTGTGCAGTGTGAGAAGGCATAAATGCCAATTGATGTTACGCTGTCAGGGATCGTTATGCTCGTTAAGCTTGTGCAGCCCTCGAAGGCAGAATCAGGAATTGAGATTACGCTGTCGGGAATCGTTACGCTCGTTAAGCTTGTGCAACCGTAGAAGGCGCAAACGGCAATAGTGCTGGTTCCGTCTTTAATTGTATATTCACCGATCAAAAAGTCCGTCGCATCGATCAGGTGATTTCCAATATATAAAACTTCGTTTTCCCAATTACTTATGTCGTTGTAATACGCAGTATTATCGAACGCACAGCTTCCAATACTCGTGAGACTATCGGGAATAGTTATACTCGTTAAGCTAGTACAATTACTGAAGGCACCATCGACAATTCTTGTGACGCCACCGGGGACAGTTATACTCGTTAAGTTTGTGCGGCCCTCGAAGGCATACTCGCCGATTTTCTTAACGGGTTTATTTTTATAGGTGGAAGGAATAACAAGCTCGGTGTCGGCACAAGAGCCAATTCCTGCCACGATATAATACGTACCGTCTTCGCTAAGCTCATATTTAAGACCTTTCGAGCTCTCAACGACGAGGAATACGATAGTATAATCGCCGGTGTTGTAATCCCAATCGATTCCTTTAGTAATAGCATTCCACTCAGTCTTAGTGCCATCATAGTATATCGTTTGGAGATTGCTACAATTACGGAAGGCATAATTACCAATTGCGGTCACGCCGCGATCTATTTTTACTTGAGTAATAGTTGTACCCCACGGAAGAGTTGAGTTAGATGGGTAATCCCCCATCTTGCCGTTACCGCTGATCGTGAGAACGGCGCCGTCAAGGGACCATTTACAGTCGCCGGTTATGCCACTCGTGGAATCTTGTTCCGTGCCGCTTGTGGGATCTTGTTCCGTGCCACTTGTGGGATCTTGTTCTGTGCCGCTTGCGGGATCTTGTTCAGTGCCGCTTGCGGGATCTTGTTCAGTGCCGCTTGCGGGATCTTGTTCAGTGCCGCTTGTGGGATCTTGTTCCGTGCCGCTTGTGGGATCTTGTTCCGTGCCGCTTGTGGGATCTTGTTCCGTATCACAGGCGGAAAGGGTTATAATTACCATAATTAGCAATAATGCTGTTAGGATTCGCTTCATTCTCTTTTCCTCCCAAAAATAAAAAAAGCATAGACGAAGCTATGCACAAAAAACACATACTTCCACAGTAAAATGATTCGATTCTGTTTGGCACTTTCATTTTATCACGATGAAGTTTTTTTGTCAATAGCGGAATTTCGCGTTTCGCCTTCCCCTTGGGGAAGGGGGACCGCGAAGTGGTGGATGAGGTTAGCCGTCATAGACGGCGTTATATTTGTTAATTAACTTTATTTTTGTGACGGATGCTTCGCATCCTAACCTCATCCGTCAACCTTCGGTTGACACCTTCCCCAAGGGGAAGGCAAGACAACGTGGCGAAGCTTCGTTACGTGTTCGTAGGGCGGGGCTTGCTCGGAACCCCAAAAACTCGCATTTGCTCGTTTCGGGAACCCCCACGCGCTCCCGCCGCAAAAAAAGCGCCCTCACGGGCGCTTTTTTATTATTAATTCAGTTACATAGGTAATCCCGCATCCGACTGCGTAGCAGATTATATCTATGAACGAAAATGACGTTCCGACCATAATTGCTACTATCGAATCGTGCGGTATTCCTATCAGGTCAACTATTTTAGCGAGCTGCAGTAACTCTACTATAAGTGCGAAGATGAAAACGTAAAGCGGCAAGAGCTTTATTCCCGTCGGTTTTACTATTCTGATAAGACAATATATCAGTATAACGACAAGCACGTCACCGACGTAAGGACGAACGAATGCGTCATGCACGAATGCGCCTATCAATATCTCTGTAAACAGTAAGACAAGAAACGCTATCAGGTACGCTACGCGTAGCTTTTTTTGCTTCATCTTTACCTCTTTTGCAGTTGATTACTGCTGTTTTTTCTTTGCCGCCTGTGCCTTTTTACGTGTCGGGGTATCAAGAATTACCTTTCGGAGACGAAGTCCCTTAGGAGTTACCTCGATAAGCTCGTCGTCTGCGATAAATTCGATCGCTTCCTCAAGCGACATTGTCTTATGGGGTGTAAGAATAAGCTTTTCGTCCGCACCCTTAGAACGGATCGCGGTGAGCTGCTTCGTCTTACAGGGGTTGATCTCGATATCGCCCTGCTTGGGATTTTCACCGACGATCATTCCCTCGTATACCTCTGTTTGTACGCCTACGAAAAGCTGTCCGCGCTCCTGCGAGTTGTAGAGACCGTAAGAGGTCGTTACACCCTTTTCCGACGCGACAAGAGAGCCCGTCTGACGGGAAGGCATATCGCCCTTGTAGGGGTGGTAACCCTCGAATACGGTATTCATAATTCCCTCTCCGCGTGTTGCGGTGAGAAATTCGCTTCTGTATCCAAAAAGACAACGCGATGGGATAACGTAGTGAAGCTCCATACGGCTTCCGCGTGTTCCCATTTCAAGAAGCTCGCCCTTACGCATATTGAGCTTGTCGATGACCGCGCCCATATACTGCTCAGGCACGTCGATCTGTACTCTCTCGTATGGTTCGTTCTTTACGCCGTCTATATCCTTATAAAGCACGCGCGGAGTCGAGAGCGAAAGCTCATAGCCCTCGCGGCGCATGGTTTCGACGAGGATCGAAAGGTGCATTTCACCTCTGCCCGCTACCTTGAAGCTATCGGTCGTTTCGCCGTCCTCAACGCGGAGAGAAACGTCCTTGAGAAGCTCACGGTAGAGGCGGTCTCTGATTTGTCTTGTAGTTACGAACTTACCCTCGCGTCCTGCAAAGGGGCTGTCGTTTACCGCGAAGGTCATTTCGATCGTCGGCTCGCTTATCTTTACGAAAGGAAGCGGCTCGGGAGCGACAACCGAGGTTATAGTATCGCCGATCGTGATATTTTCAGCGCCAGAGAAGCAGACGATGTCGCCTACGTTTGCGCTTTCAACCGTTCTTCTGCCAAGACCGTCGAAGGTCTGAAGCGATACGATTCGGGTTCTTACGGGGTTTGCACCCGTATGATAGTTGCATATAAGCGCTTCCTGATTTACCTTGATAGAACCGCGCTCAATGCGTCCGATTCCCATTCTGCCGACGTACTCGTTATAGTCTATCGACGATACGAGAAGCTGAAGCTCGCCGTTCTCGTCGCCTTCTGGAGCGGGGATATATTCAAGAATGGTATCGAAAAGCGGCTGAAGGTCAACGCCCGGCTCATATGGAGTGAATGACGCAGTACCTGCTCTGCCTGAGCAGAAAAGCATCGGGGAATCAAGCTGCTCGTCGGTTGCGTCGAGGTCCATAAGAAGCTCAAGCACCTCGTCCTCAACTTCCTCAATTCGCGCATCGGGCTTATCCACCTTATTTACGACAACGATAACTCTATGGTTAAGCTCGAGCGCCTTTTGAAGCACGAAGCGCGTCTGAGGCATCGGTCCCTCTGCGGCGTCAACAAGCAGAATTACTCCGTTTACCATTTTGAGGATTCTTTCGACCTCGCCACTAAAATCCGCGTGTCCGGGAGTGTCTATAATATTGATCTTTACGTCCTTATAGTGTACCGCTGTGTTCTTCGCGAGGATAGTGATTCCTCTTTCCTTTTCAAGGGCATTGCTGTCCATTACTCTTTCTTCCGTCGCCTGATTTTCGCGGTATACACCGCCCTGCTTCAGCATCTGGTCGACGAGAGTCGTCTTTCCGTGGTCAACGTGGGCTATGATCGCTATGTTTCTTAAATCGTTTCTTACCAAAATATTCACATTCCTTATCATTTATTAACAGCTAAGTATAACACATTATCCGCCGTTTTTCAATGTTTTTTTCCACAAAGATATATTTACTTGCTCTTTTTTAGTTGTATACTATTGATTTGGCGCCCGGCGGGTGGTATAATATCGGTATCAAGTAATTTCGGATCGAGGTCAAAATGACGGCAGTAGAATGTAAGGATCTATGGCTTTCCTACGGAAGCGCGTCGGTCATCGAGGGGCTTTCCTTTTCGCTTGAAAAGGGCAAGTGCCTTTGTATCGCGGGGGAGAATGGCACCGGTAAAAGCACGCTTATTAAAGCGCTACTCGGCTTAAAGGACGCGTCGCGCGGAGAGATCGTTTTCTTCGGCGGTGAAAAGAAGCACGGAGTCGGCTATCTACCGCAAAGAAGCGACGCGCAGAGCGATTTTCCGGCGTCGGTATGGGAGGTCGTGCTTTCGGGCAAGCTGACAAGCGGCAAGCGTCTTCCCTTTTATACTAAAAGTGACAAGCAAGAAGCCGAGAAAAAGCTTGCGCTTCTTGACATTGTAAACCTTAAAGACAAGAGCTTTGCCGAGCTTTCGGGCGGTCAGCAGCAGAGAGTCCTGCTTGCACGCGCGCTTTGTGCCGCTACGCAGCTTATACTCCTTGACGAGCCCGTTGCAGGTCTTGACCCAACGGCAACCTCCGAGTTTTACAAAATAATTCACCGTCTTAAGGACGAGGGCATAACCGTCATAATGGTTTCTCACGATATCCACTGTGCTCTTGCCGTTGCGGACAAGCTTCTCATTCTCCGCAACGACGGCTATTCCTATACCGATGCAAAGCCGCACGAGCACGATCACGAGGGAGGCTGCAAGATATGACTGCATTCGTTAGCGAGCTTCGGCTTATGTTCTCCCTTGACTCGATGGTTTATGCGCTTGTGTGCGGAATACTTATTTCGGTATGCGCTTCGCTTCTCGGCGTCTGCCTCGTTCTTAAAAGATATTCGATGATAGGCGACGGTCTATCTCACGTTGCGTTTGCTTCGCTTGCAATCGGCTCGGCGATGTCGATAGCACCTATGGCTTTGACAGTACCAACAGTTGGACTGTCTGCATTCGGGCTTCTTCGACTTAACGAAAAAGGCAAGATGAAGGGTGATGCGCTCACCGCCATAATTTCGACGGGCGCGCTTGCCATAGGTACTGTTGCCGCTTCACTTTCGCCCGGCTCCAATATTGACCTGAACGGATATATGTTCGGCTCGATCCTTGCACTATCCGAGAGTGATCTTATCTGGTCAATAGCACTTGCGGCGGCCGTTATTCCGATATATTGTCTCGTTTACAACAGAATCTTCTCCGTCACCTTCGACCCGTCCTTTGCAAAAGCAACGGGAATCAAGGTGCGGCTTTACGATACCGTGCTTGCGCTTCTTTCCGCTATTACGATCGTCATCGGTATGCGCTTTATGGGAACGCTTCTCATATCGGCGCTCATCGTTTTCCCGCCGATGACGGCAATGAGAGTAGTGAAGAGCTTCAAGGGCGTTGTTGTCCTGTCCGCGGTCCTTCCCGTTATCGGATTTGCGGTCGGACTCATTTCCTCGTACTTCCTTTCGACCCCTGCGGGCGCAAGCGTCGTTTGCGTTGAACTTATAATGTTCATCGTCGCATCACTTATTTCTTGGATCAACAAGCTCAAAAAACCCGCAAAGATGTAAAATTACCCTCCAAGGCAGAAAATTTCGCGTTTTTCAAAATTTTTGCAAGATTTTTTGCAAAAACATTTGAAATTTGTCGCAATATGGTGTATAATACTATTTGATATTGATTTGAGGATAGTAGAATGTGTAAAAGAAAGAAAAACAAGAACAGCGAAGCGTTCGAGATATCGAAGAACTGTATATACTGTGAAAACGCGACTGTGATCGCAGACGACGAGAACATTCTCTGCTCTCTGCGAGGCATCGTCAATAAGGAATTTTGCTGCAAGAAATTCGCTTACGATCCGCTCAAGCGCGTTCCGCGCCCGATGCCCCCTATTCCCAAATTGACGGAAGAGGATTTGCTTATATAAAGATATCCGCCCTCGAAAGCTCGAGGGCGGATTTTTTAATTCGGTAAGCCGTTAACAGCAAAATAAATTATCATCGCAATAAAATCGACGGCGAGAAGTACGCCGAATACTATGCCCGCGAGCTTCAAAGTGAATTTTGCCTTGCGCTTATTATTTTCGGTCAGCATCCGATCCTTAATACCCATAAGCTTGTCGGCCATAGTCTGAGTTACCTGTTGCTTTTCCGTCAATTCTTCCTTCAAAAGATAGTCTATCGAGCAATCAAATAGCCGTGAAAGCTGGATTATCTTATCCGTTTCGGGAAAGGTTATATCCGATTCCCATTTGCTGATCGACTGACGCGAAACCTCAAGAACATCTGCAAGCTGCTCTTGCGTATAGTTTAATTTTTTTCGTTCCCTTGCGATTTTTTCACCGAGTGTCATTGTTCCCGTTACTCCTTTACTGTTGTTATTCATACTATACCGCATAAAAAAAGTTATGTACACCAATTTTGCGCTTCTAAATGTAAAGGCTCGGTTGCTTTCTGCCGTATATCGAAAATCCGCCCGAAACGGGCGGATTTTTATATTACGTACGGCAATAATACATACCTTACTGTTCGATAATAATTTTGTACTTGCTGTTCTCGTCGTCCGACGTGTGTGCAAGAATTACGTTTTCGTTCTCCATATAGCCGAAAAGCGCAGTCAGGTGTGTGACGAACACGTACTTCGTTTTGAGCTTCGGCATAAAGCGAAGTATATCGTATATGCTCTTTGTTCCTTCTTTATATGACGTCGTCTGGAAGGTCTCGTTGAGCAGAAGAAGCGAATAGGGTGTCAGCTTGTCGAGAATCGCCGCGATCTCTCTTGCCTCTTGGTCAAATCTTCCTCTTGCGTCTCCCTTTAAGAATTCCTCCTCAGCAGATGAAAAATGCGAGAAGAATCCGCGGCGGATACTCATAGTTGCTCTTTCAGCAAGCACGGGAAGCCCCGCCTGCATAAAGAGCTGTGCAGCCGCTATTGCGCGCAGATATACGGTCTTACCGCTATCTGTGAGACCCTTTACGAGAAGCCCCGCGGTGTCGCCCTCAAGCGACAGATCGTTCGGCACGGTTTTCGCACCAAGTCCGTTCGAGAGAAGGACAAGCTCGCGAAGTCCGCCGAGGGAGAAACAGTCGCATTCCTCGGACAGAACCGTTGGAAGCGTCAGTGGTATTCCCGCTTCAAGTGCTTTTTCGGCGTACAGTATCGCCGCCTCGTAGAACATAAGCTCGTTTGAGAGCCCGAAAAAGGCGTCGTAGACGTCGTTAGTCACCTTTGTCAGCGCAGAGTCGATACGAATGAGGGATTCGTTCAGCATATACTGCGCGTCGGTTAAGGGGTCCTCTCCTGCCTGCGATACTATCGCCTTGATCTCGACACCGCTTTCGTCCTTTTTCTTGCCGAAAAGCTTGCTTAGCGCGTTTCCCTCCGGCTTCTTATAGGTTATATCTGAAAGATCGCAGGCAAAGAGATGCAAAGCGCGGTCGAGTGTAAATGCTACTGTGAAGTCGAAGTCCTCGGGGTCTTTGTATCTGAAGCGCTGAGAAATTTTAACAAGCTCGTCAAGTGCTTCGTTTTCGGTCATGCTGATACACCAGTCGCGAATTGCGGTAAGCCCCTCGCTCTTTATCGGATATTTTCCAAGCGTCTCGCCGATTGTCCCGAAGAAGGACGCGATCGTCGAGGGGAAGATCGCCGTTACCTTAAGCGACGCGAAGGTGTGTTCAAGAAGCGCCTCGGAATTTATCTCCGAGCCCTTATTATTCACCGCGCCGAGCTTCATTTCCTGCCAGTCGCTCTTTATCTTATCGTAACGGAGAAACAGAGTCTTAAGGTCAGGTAGAAGCCCGTCAATGCTTTTAAGGTCGGAGTATATTTCTTGACGGAACAGTATATTTTCTTTTTTGGTAAGCGGCTTTTCAATAACCGAAAGAAAATAATCCGCGCGCCTTTTATCGTCCACTATTTCCTTTATCGCGCGGTCTGCCGAAATGTCGTAAATAATCTGACATTCGGCAAAATTATCGGGGACTTTATTCAAAAGACTGAATTTCATTTTTCTTCCTCCCCATTGTCAAGCTTACCGAAGCGGTTTTCAAGCGCTTCAAAGGTAAGACCGCATCTGATAAGGATATCCTTTGCATAGGAACCTCCTACGCTCTTTTGCCTTGCTATTTTATAGGTACGGCGGTTTTCGTCGTTCAAGTCGATAAGAACGTTAAGATACGGTATCTCGCTCTCACGCAGGCTATGCTGATGGGTAATATAAAGACCGAATATTCTATTTTCCCAAAGCTCGTTTGCCAGCTTTTCGGTCATTTTAACTGCGTTTTCCTCGTTCGTCGTCGAATACGTTTCGTTAAGAAGAACAAGAGAATTTTCGTCCATATTTTCAAGGATCGCGTTTACGCGGTTGTTTTCCTCAACGAAGCGTCCGCTTCCGTCAAAGCGTTCGTCTCTCGGAAAATGTGTAAACACCGAGCTGATGTCGGAGATCGTTGCGCTCGTGCAGGGCACAGGGCATCCGAGGAGGAACATAGTCACCGCGATACCGACTGTACGAAGATATGTCGTCTTACCGCCGCCGTTAGCTCCCGTAAGGAAGTAGAAGGGCTCTTCGGTCGTAAAGGAGATGTCGTTCGGGACGATATTCGTCTCACCCTTTGCAAGAAGAGACACGTCGTACGCCTCGGTAATATTTATTATTCTTCCCTCTCCTACCGTCGGATAGGTAAGGGGTATTCCCGCTTCTCTTATTCTGTCGGTAAAATCGAGCATCGTAAGGTAGAATTCGATCTCCTTGCGGTAATAGACGATATTTGAGCGGTAATAAGATAGAAATTCACTCTTAAAGCTCTTCAGCTTCTTCATAAGCTCAGGGCAGAGCGACGCCGCACCGTTTATGATGTCGGGAGAAAGCTCACGGTTTTCGGGGCTTTTTACCTTTGGAATATCGGTTCCGAGCGTTTTTGCACAGCTCACGATACCGTCAAGGAAGGTGCTTCCGACATCGTCTGTCATTCTGACCTTATTGCCGGATATACAAAGAGAATTGGAAAGGATCTTTTGCGCCTCGGGAATAAGGCATACAAGCTCCTCGGACATCTTCACATATTTTTCGTTCGCCTGTTCTTCAAGCATACCCGAAGCAAATCGGCTTGATAACGGATCGGAGAAATCACATTCAGACGCACATTTGGTAAAGGCTCTTACAGCCCCACAGAGAAAGAGAAAAATTATACTCTTGCCTTCATCGGTCGGCGCACCGTTAAACGCCGCATTAAGGTTATGAAGATCGCAGGATATTTCGTAGAGACGGGAGAATTTTCCCCTTATTTTTTCGTCGTTCAGGCGCTTAAAAAGCTCCTGTCTCGAAAGAATGTTCTCCTTTCCGCAGGGTATCGACGCGCTTTTCGCAACTCTTTTGGGTATGAAGTTAAGAAGCTGAAGATCCTCAAAAACCGATATGTCTAACGCTTTTTTGCTCGGCTTCGTATAGTATAGCAGGCTCGGGTATCCCATTAAGATACTTCCCTTCGTATATTTTCCTTATAATTATACCCTCAATTCCCCTTCAATGCAAGGGTTATTTGTAAATATTTCCTTCCTTTACTATTGAAAATACAAGTATTATATGATATAATTTTTTTATTAAACGCATGGAGACTACAGATTTGTTTATTGACCGTTATTTTATGCCCGATATGTATCTTGACGATATATACGGAATAACCCCGGAAATGCTGACCGAGCGCGGGATCAAGGCTGTTCTTCTCGATATCGACAATACTCTCGTTACCTACGACGATCCGGTGCCGACCGAAAGCGTGCTTAGCTGGCTTGACGACCTGAAAAAAGCGGGTATTTCGGCGGCGTTCATTTCTAACAATCATCAGGACAGGGTTGAGCTTTTCAATTCCGAGCTGAAGCTGTTTGCGACCTGGGACAGCGGCAAGCCGTCGGTAAAATTCCACCGCGCCGCGATGGAATATATGGAAAGCGACAAAAACAATACCGCAGTTATCGGAGATCAGATATTCACCGACGTATGGAGCGCAAAGCGTCTTGGTCTGTACGCCATTCTCGTTAAGCCGATAAAGGATAAAACTACCCTTTTCAACCGTTCCAAAAGAGCCCTTGAAAAGCCGATACTGCGCCGTTATATCAAAATGCACAAAGAGGCAAAAAGGTGAGCGCTTTTCTCTGCCCGAAGTGCAAAAATCCGCTTGTGCGCCTTGGAAATTCACTGAAATGTAAAAGCGGACACTGCTTCGACCTATCTTCCGAGGGATACGTCAATCTCGTTTTGGGCAAAATAAGCGGCGGCGACAGCAGTGATATGTGCCGTGCACGGCACGAATTTCTCGGAGCCGGCTATTATGAGCCGTTCGCAAAGGGAATATCACGCGTTCTTAAGGAATTTTCAGCAGTTAAGATATGCGACGCGGGCTGCGGCGAGGGTTATTATTCGCGCGTTATAAAAAACGAAAACGAAAACGCCGAGATCGTCGGTCTTGACCTTGCAAAGACATCGATCAAATATGCTTCAAAAGCCGAAAGAGGCAAGAGCGACCCAATTAGCTACGCCGTCTGCGGAATATTCGATATGCCTCTGCCCGATAACAGCTACGACGCGCTGATCTCGGTATTCGCTCCTGTTCCCGACAAGGAGGCTCTGCGGATTTTGAAGGACGGCGGAATTATGCTCGTCTGCCACCCGGGAAAAAAGCATTTGAGCGGACTTAAAGCCCTCGTTTACGATACACCTTACGATAACGAGGAAGCCGAAACTGTTTATAACGGATTTGAGAAGATCCGCGATGAGCGTGTGAAATACAAGGTTACCGTAAGTAAGGAGCATATTTCCTCGCTTTTTTTGATGACACCGTATTACTGGAAAACATCGGTCTCCGACGCCAAAAAGCTGAAGCACGCAGATAAGCTCGAGACAGAGCTTGAATTTATTATTTCTATATACAGAAAGTGAGAAACGCCGTGGCAAAGAACATCAAGCGATTTGATTTCGCAAAGAAACCGAAAAAGCCCAGCTCCACCCTCAATTTTCTTGCAAAGAGCATTCTCTGCAAGCCCGATCTCAAAACGAGAAACGCAAAGATCATCAAGCGCGGTATGGAGGAATACGAGGGCAAGCCCTACCTTCTCCTTATCAACCACGCGTCAATGGTCGACCTCAATATTATGATGATGGCGACACACCCTTATAAGGCAAACAACGTAATGACGCTTGAGGGCTTCCGCGATTATACCGAGATACTGATGAGAAATATGGGCGTTCTCGGCAAGAGAAAGTACGTGTCGGACGTTCATCTCGTAAAAAATATGAAATACTGTCTGCACGAGCTGAAAACGATATTTGCACTTTTTGCAGAGGCAAGATATTCCCTTGACGGAAGAACCTCGTTTCTTCCCGAGTCACTCGGTCAACTCGTAAAGATACTGAAGGTTCCCGTCGTAATGCTTAAAATACACGGAAACTTTGTAACCTGCCCTCAGTGGAACAAGATAAACAAGAAGACTTACGTTGAAGCGGAGATGTTCCCGCTCTTCACCGTTGAGGATCTCAAAAACCACTCCTCGAAGGAGCTTTTTGAGAAGATCAAGGAAGCATATCAGTACGACGACTTCGCTTGGCAGCTCGAAAACAAGATAAAGATCGACCATCCTGAGAGAGCAAAGGGACTGAATTCACTGCTTTACAAGTGTCCTAAGTGCGGAACCGAGGGAATGATGGAGGCAAGCGGAGCGACGCTTATCTGTACTGCCTGCGGTAAGAGCTGGTATATGGACGAATTCGGTCAGCTTGAGGGCAACGACGGACGAACCGAATTTTCTCAGATTCCCGAATGGGCAAGATGGGAGCGCGACATTGTGCGTGAGCGCATTCGTAACGGCACCTATTATTTTGAGGACACCGTCCGCGTCGAAACACTTCCGGGCTCCCTCAAATTCTACAAGCAGGGCGAGGGAAAGCTGATTCAAACGCCTGAAGGCACTACATTAACCTGCACCTGCTACGGCGAGGAAATAACAGTCGAAAAGCCCGCTATCGCACTTGAAAGTATGCATATTGAGTACGATTACCGCGGAAACGGCGACTGTGTTGACATTTCGATCCCCGACGACAGCTTCTGGTGTTACCTCACAAAGAAGGACGTTATAACCCAGCTCGCTTTCGCGACCGAGGAAATTCATATTTACGCCAAAGAAAAACGAGAGCAGGAAAAGCTCTCAAGAAGAAATAAGGAGAACGGAAATGGCGATAATTAAGGTTAAAGACCTTCCCTATAAGAGATATACGATTGAGGAAGGCAAGGCAGCTTTTGAAAAATTTGAAAATGCGATGAAGGAAGCAATGTGCGTAAACTGCGTTCTTCGCGCAAGAAAGGCGTTCAGAGAGGAAATGAAGGTCTATGAGACCCAGTATTCTCTTGCTTATTGCCGCTACACGCTCAACACAAAGGACGAGTTTTATAAGGGCGAGATGGACTATTACGACAACGTGGGCCCTCTTTTCAGCGAGATAGGAACGAATTACGCCGCTCTTATGCTTGACAGCCCTTACCGTGCCGACCTTGAAAAGAAGCTCGGAACGCGCCTGTTTAAGATGTGGGAGATCGCAAGAAAAACCTTCTCCCCCGAGATCATATCCGACCTTCAGGAGGAAAACGCCGTCGTTACCGAGTATTCACAGCTTATGTCGACGATGGTATTCGTTTATAACGGCGAGGAAATGCCTCTCTCGGTGCTCCGCGGAAAGCTCGAGGACGCTGACCGTTCGATAAGAAAAGCTGCTGCTACCACGATAGGCGAAGGTCTATCCAAGAACTCCGAAAAACTCGACGAGATATACGACCGTCTTGTTAAGATCCGCGATAGAATAGCAAAGAAGCTCGGTTATAAGACCTTTACCGAGCTCGGATATTACCGTATGGGACGCCTTGACTACGACGTCGATATGGTTGCCGCGTTCAGAGAAAACGTAAGAAAATCTCTCGTTCCCGTTGTCGGCAAGATAAAGGAGCAGGTTCGTAACGAGCTCGGCTACGATTGGATAACCTTTTATGATAACGATATTTACGGAAGCGGCTCCTCGATAGTTCCGATACTTGACAAGGACGGAATGTTCAAAGAGGCGCAGAAGATGTACGACGCTATGTCGGAGGAGATCGGCGCGTTTATGAAGTCGATGCAGGAAGCAGAGGCGTTTGACGTCGAATCGCGCGACGGCAAGTGGGGCGGCGGATACTGTACCGTTTTTGAAAACTACAAGCAACCCTTTATTCTTGCAAACTTCAACGGCACGACGGGTGACGTCGACGTTCTGACCCACGAATTCGGTCACGCGTTCGCTATGAAGAAGGCACTTGACAAGGCTGACTGTGAGCTTGGAATCGGCGGCTCGGAGACCGCTGAATGTCACTCTATGAGCATGGAATTTCTTTCCTGGCCGTCGATGGACAAATTCTTCGGCGCTGACGGCGACCGCTACCGCAGAAAGCATCTCATTTCCGCCCTCGACTTTATCCCTTACGGCGTAATGGTTGACGAATTCCAACACGAGATATACGCTAACCCCGAGCTTACTCCCGCTGAGCGCAAGGACGTTTGGCTTGATCTCGAGAAGAAATACCGTCCGTATATGGACTACGATAACCTGCCCTACCTCTCTCTCGGTACACGTTGGCAGTATCAGATGCACATATACGAGTCACCCTTCTATTATATCGACTATTGCTTGGCACAAACCGTCGCAATAGGCTTCCTTTGTGCTTCGCGCGAAAATTACAAGAAAGCCCTTGACGCTTACGTTGATTTTTGTGCGGCAGGCGGTGAAAAGTCATTCCCCGAGCTTATTTCAGACGCGGGTCTTTCTAATCCCTTTGAGGACGGTGCGCTCGATAAGATGGCAGAAAAGACGCTTGAAATCATTAAAGAGTTCAACTAATTCAAAAAGCCCCAAACGGGGCTTTTGTGTATGTATAACAAAAACCCGTTCGGATTCGGAACGGGTTTTTCTGTGCCTATTTTAGTGAGTAGAATAGTTAGGCGCTTCCTTTGTGATGCTGATATCGTGAGGATGTGATTCCTTAAGACCTGCACCGGTAATACGGACAAAGCGTCCGTTTGCCTGAAGCTCCTTGACGGTTGGTGTTCCGCAGTAGCCCATACCTGCTCTAAGACCGCCCATAAGCTGGAACACGGTGTCTGCAAGCGGGCCCTTGAAGGGAACGCGTCCCTCGACGCCCTCGGGAACGAGCTTTCTGTTGCCCTCCTGGAAATATCTGTCCTTGGAGCCGTTTTCCATAGCGGCGATGGAGCCCATTCCGCGGTAGACCTTAAACTGTCTGCCCTGATAGATTTCGGTATCTCCGGGAGATTCCTCACAACCCGCAAGAAGCGAGCCGATCATTATTGCGTCGGCACCTGCCGCGATCGCCTTGGGAAGATCGCCCGAGTACTTGATACCGCCGTCAGCAATTACGGGGATACCGTACTTTGTCGCAACGCAAGCTACGTCGTAAACCGCCGTAATCTGCGGTACGCCGATACCTGCAACGATACGGGTAGTACAGATCGAGCCCGGTCCGATACCGACCTTGAGCGCGTCAGCCCCCGCCTTGATAAGATCGAGAGCCGCTTCTGCGGTCGCGATGTTACCAGCGATAAGCTGACAGTCGGGATATGCCGCCTTTATGTCCTTAACTGCCTTAATTATGTTTCTCGAATGTCCGTGTGCCGAGTCGAGGCTGAGGAAATCTGCACCTGCTTCAAGAAGCGCCCCTGCACGCTCTACGGTATTTGCGGTTACACCGATAGCCGCACCGCAGATAAGTCGGCCCTTGTCGTCCTTTGCGGAATTCGGGTAACGGGTTGCCTTCTGGATATCCTTTATCGTAATAAGTCCGCATAGGCGGTTGTCCTTATCAACGAGGGGGAGCTTTTCAACCTTGCTCTTGCTGAGTATCTTTTGAGCGTCCGCAAGAGTCGTTCCGACGGGAGCGGTAATGAGGTTTTCCTTAGTCATTACCTCGTCGATCTTCATCGAATAGTCGGTAAGGAAACGCATATCACGGTTTGTAATGATACCGACGAGCTTACCGTCAACGCAAACGGGAACTCCCGATATCTTGTACTTGGACATAAGCGCCTCTGCCTCGAAAACATAGTTGTCGGGGGAAAGGAAGAAAGGATTGGTTATTACACCGTTCTCGCTTCGCTTAACACGGAGAACCTGATCTGCCTGTTCTTCAACAGACATATTCTTATGAATAACGCCTGCACCGCCTTCACGCGCCATCGCGATAGCGAGATCGGCTTCGGTAACGGTATCCATTGCCGCGGAAAGAAGCGGAATGTTAAGCTTGATCTTCTGTGTAAGCTGAGTCGAAAGGTCGATATCCTTCGGAAGAACGTCGCTCTTTGCGGGAATGAGCAGCACGTCGTCAAAGGTAAGTCCTTCGGGGCGGAACTTCGAATTGATGTCGGTATTTACCATAGCTTTGTTTTCCTTTCTTTTACGTCCGAAAAAAGTACTCTTATTAACTCACAATTATAATACAAAACTTGGGTTCTGTCAAGAAGTCATTTCAAACAAGTCGCACTTTGTCGAAAAAATATCATTTTCGACAAAAAATCATTGAAAAAAAGGTCAATGGATAGTATAATAATGAGTGAACATACCCACGATTTGAGGAAAACGAGGACGAAAGCATTGAATAGACTTCATATTTTTAATCCGGCATCAGGCGTTAAGCACTCTCCCGAGCTTCTTAACAAGGGAGCAGCAAGCGGTGAGGAAAGCTACGTTACGACCTGCGTCGGCGACGCCGAAAGATTTGTTTACGAAACCTGTCTTACCCGTCCAGAGACGCATTTTATAGTTTACGGCGGCGACGGCACGATAAACGAGGTCGTGTCGGGAATCGTTCATGCGGGCGCGGGTGACAAGGCGCTTTTTTCGGTAGTTCCCGCTGGAACCGGAAACGATTTCGTCAAGACTTTCCCCGAAAAGGATCGCGTTTATTCCGTTGACGTTCTCAAATACGGCGACAAGTATTCCGTAAATATTATAAATTTCGGTTTTGATACAAAGGTCGTCGTTAAGACTGCAAAATACAAAAAGGCATTCCCCGGAAGTGCCGCTTATATTGCCGGTGTTGTCGACACGTTTTTTCACAAGATCGGCGAAAATTGGCAGATAGAGGTCGAAAACGAGGACGGAAGCGTCGAGAAGTACGATCAGACCTTCACCCTCGCAGTTGCCGCTAACTGTCAATATTACGGCGGCGGCTTCCGTTCCGCTCCGCTTGCCTCTTATAACGACGGGCTTATTGATTTCATTGCAGTCAAAAAGGTTTCACGCGGAACGCTCCTCAATCTTATCGGCTCCTACAAGAATGGCACTCACCTTGATCCCGACACGGGTAAGGCAGTCGCAAAATTTGATAAGTACATAGTATACCGCCGCTGTAAGAGGGTTGCCATCAAGGGCATTTCCCTTCTCTGCTCCGACGGCGAAATAGAAGAAAGAAGCGATGCGGAGATAACGGTGCTTCAAGGTGCCGTCCGCTATGCGACCTGATATTATGAAGAGGTATATTCTCGCCCTCGATCAAGGTACGACGAGCTCGCGTTGTATCGTTTACGACAAATTCGGAAACAAGATCGGCGAGGCTCAAAGGGAGCTTCCGCAGATTTATCCCCTTTCGGGTTGGGTAGAGCATGATCCCGAGGCAATTTGGAGTACACAGCTTTACGCTATCGAAACAGCGGTTAAAAGAGCGGGAATCTCGCCTGATGAAATTGCTGCTATCGGTATTACCAACCAAAGAGAAACGACCGTCGTTTGGAACAAAAGGACGGGAAAGGCACTTTGCAACGCAATAGTCTGGCAATGCCGACGGACTGCCGACTACTGCGAGGAAATAAAATCATCGGGTTATGAAGAAGTGCTTAAGGAAAAAACGGGGCTTATCGCCGATCCGTATTTTTCGCTTACGAAGGTAAAATATATCCTCGACAACGTTGACGGCGCGTATGATCTTGCCGAGGAAGGGAATCTCGCATTCGGCACCGTCGACAGCTGGCTTATTCACAAGCTGACGAACGGAAAACGTCACGCGACCGACGCGTCGAACGCATCACGCACTATGATGTACAATATACATAATGGCGAATGGGACAAGGATATTCTTAATCATTTCGGCATTCCCGAAAGCATTCTTCCGACCGTTATGCCGTCGAGCGGATATATTGCCGACGCTGAGATCCTCGGAACGAAGATCCCAATCTGCGGCGTTGCGGGTGACCAGCAAGCGTCGCTCTTCGGTCAGTGCTGCTTTAAGATCGGTGACGCGAAAAACACCTACGGAACCGGTTGCTTCCTGCTTATGAACACAGGAGACGATGCCATAATATCGAAAAACGGACTTCTCACCACGGTTGCATGGGAAATAGACGGCAAGCTCACCTACGCTCTTGAGGGCTCGGTATTTATTGCAGGCGCGGCAATTCAGTGGCTCCGCGACGGGCTGGGAATACTTGCATCGTCATCCGACAGCGAAAAAATGGCTTTTGACATTCCGAATACCGACGGCGTGTATTTCGTTCCCGCATTTACCGGTCTCGGAGCGCCATATTGGGACCCCGAATGCCGCGGACTCATCTGCGGACTATCCCGAGGAAGCGACAGGCGTCATATCGTCCGTGCCGCGCTTGAAGCGATGGCTTATCAGACCGACGACGTGCTCTCGCTTATGGAAAGCGAATCGGGAAGCAAAATTCCCGCTTTGCGCGTTGACGGCGGAGCGTCGGCGAACGGATTTTTGTGCTCGTTCCAAGCGGATATATCAAATAAAAGTGTAATTCGTCCGTCGAACACCGAAACGACATCTCTCGGTGCTGCTTACCTTGCGGGACTCGGCTGTGGTATTTATTCATCTATTGATGAAATTTCAACTCTTTCGGGCAACTCGACGGTATTTGAGCCGAAGATAAACCAAAACCAAAGAAAAGAGTATATTTGCGGTTGGCAAAATGCTGTGAAAAAGACAATTTCGCAATAATTTCACAAAAATATTAGATGAATTTCACAAAACATAGTGACAAATCAAAATCTTTATGGTATAATATAGTTGCAGAGATAAATTCTCTGTAATATCCGTAAAGAGGTGAAAGTATTTATGAAGATCAACATTATCGGACGCAAAATCAACGTAAGAGAAAGCTTTAAGGAAGTTGTCGAAAAAAAGCTCGCAAAGCTTGATAAGTACTTCAAAGACGACGCGTCGGCTTACGTTACGATGAGTATGGAAAAGAACTCCGAACGCCTTGAGGTAATGGTAACGAACGGTTCTCTTCTCTTCCGCGCCGAAGAAAGCGCCGATACCTTCGTAAACGCCCTCGATACCGCCGTCGATACGATCGAACGCCAGATCAGAAAGAATAAGACGCGCCTTGAAAAGCGCCTACGCGAGGGAGCGTTCCGCGAGATCGGCGAACAGCCCGAGGAGTTTGAGGAGACCTTCAACATTCGCGAAAAGACCTTTGTTATCAAGCCTATGACACCCGAGGAAGCAATACTTCAAATGAACCTTATCGGTCACGAGTTCTTTATGTTTGAAAATTCCGAAACGGGAAATGCCGCTGTCGTTTATAAGAGAAAGAACGGTGGATACGGACTTATTAATCCCGAAAAATAAATAATCTTCACCCGCCGAGCGTAACGCTCGGCGGTTTTTTCATTTTGTGGGCATAATAATTGACATAATACAATTTATATGCTATAATTATATGATACCTGAAACGGGAAAGGAGGAGAACTATGTCGAAAAGAGATTTTAACACCTTTGATCTTAACGATGATTTTTGGGACATTGACGAGATGCTGCCGAAAAAGAAGGTAGGCGCGGTTTATTCGACCGACACAGATGCCATTGAAATCAACGTAAACTCGGCAAGCGAGCGCAAGGGCACGCCGATACCGAAATCGGACAGTTGGCAAACGCGCCTGAATGAAATGAAAAGCCGTTCTTCCTCCGAAGCCTCTGCCCCGTCCGAGCGTCTTGAACGAGCGAAATCGGCGCTGAAGACCGCCGAGGCAAAACATCTTTCATACGCCGCAGCCGCATTCGGCGACAAGGAAGAAAAGAAAAACGAGCCGATAGAGGTTACGCCCTCAGACGAGCCGCTTTTCACATATACACCGAAAAGGAATCCGTTTATAAAAGAGGTCACCGTCCGACTTTGGCCCGCTAAATACTCCTTTTACGAGCAGTTCCGAAATCACGCGGTAAAGAACTTCAAGCACGAGGGCAAGGAATGTCCTTACGAGCCGTTCTTTTCCTTCACTCCGCAATATATTCAGATGACGCGCCGACAGCTTGAATTTTATTTCTGGTTCAGGAGCAAAATAAGACGAGGTGAAGCGGTCAAGGCGGACTATTCATATATCCTGCTTTTGATTTACGAAATAATAAACGTCCCCGACCTGCTTCCGCCCGAAAACGGTCTTGATATGCTCGTTTTCATTTGGGAAAATTACCGAAAGGATTTCCCGAAGCTTGATCGGCATTTAAGCGAATGGGTATGCGACTACTGTCTTATTCACAAGCTTGACGGCAGATATATTCCGCCGTCAATAACGGATGAGGCGGCAAGAAACTGTACGCTCAAGGAGGTCTTCGTCGGCATGGACGCCGTCGAGGGTTCGCCGTATGCGTCTGCTCTGTTTTCCTATGCATCGCTCTACAATTACAGAAACAGTAAATTTATCACCGATGAAAACCGCGCTCTCTTCGACAAGCATATAAGAGCTTCCTTCATCTACGCCTTCACAAAGGCTGAAAACGAGCATCTGACGATTTTTGCGCCGATCGGCGACCGTGCGATGATACCGCTTAAGGTCACGCGTGATGCTTTCGTCGGAGCCCTTTGCGCCTACAACGTAAAAAGGCGTATTGAAGTATCGTATCTTTCGGTGTCGCGCTCGGCAGAGCTTCGTTATGTGGTGACCGATGCCATCAAATTTGCTGAAAATAACGTTCGCGCGCTTCTCGGAATACGAAGCAGATTCCATACTCCGAACCTTGCTCTTCCCCTGCGCCACGCTATTGAGGAATACTTCGCCCCATATAAAAAGGAGCTTAAAAAGGAACAAACAAGGACGGAGCCGATTTCCGAATACGACGCTCTTTATGAGCCGATAAAAACAGAGCTTTCCCTCTCCGACGCGAAGAATATAGAGGAGCATTCGTGGACGACTACCGAGCTTTTGACCGAGGGCATTGAGGAATACGAGCTCGAGACGGAGGAAATCGCACCCGTTCCCGATGTTCCGCAGGAAAAAGAAAGTAACGGTGCAGACATAGAAATTTCAAAGGCGCTAAACTGTCTTATCAACAATGATAATCAGGGATTTGTTGCCCTTTCGCACACTATGGGCATACTTCCCGACGCACTTTGCGAGGCTATAAACGACCGCCTTTACGACACGCTCGGCGATATTGCCGTCGAGCAAAGTGACGACGGATACAGTATCGTCGTCGATTATATGGAGGAAATCAGTCAATGGTTGAAAACAACGAAAAAGTAATAGTGCCGAAAAGAATACTCTCCTCTCTTATCCGCTCAATTTCGGCAGGAGTCGTTCCGCGTCTCGGCGCGCCTTATATCGCAATAGGACGCGATGACGAGATCGCAGCACTGCTTTCCGACCTTAATCAGGTAAGCGATGGCGGAGCGGCTATGCGCTTCCTCATCGGTAAATACGGAAGCGGTAAGAGCTTTCTTATGCAGCTTATGCGCGGATATGCGCTCGAACGCGGATTTCTTACTGCCGACTGTGACCTTTCTCCCGAAAGACGAATTTGCGGAAGCAAGGGCGCGGGAATTGCGACCTACCGCGAGCTTATCCGCAATCTTTCATCCAAAACCTCTCCCGAGGGAGGCGCGCTTTCAGGAATAATTTCAAAATGGCTGTCCTCTCTTATGAGTGAGGTCGCATCCGGCGGTATTTCACCGAGTGATCCGTCGTTCGGGAGCGAGGTAACGAAGCGCGTTTATGACGTTACCCGAGAGCTTGAAAACAGTGTCGGCGGATTTGATTTTGCCTACGTTATAACCGAATACTACCGCGCGTCGGTAAATAATGACGACGAAAAAAAGAGCCACGCGCTCCGCTGGCTCCGCGGAGAATATGAGACTAAGACCGAGGCTCGCCGCGATCTTTCCGTCAACTCGATAATTGACGACGACAGCTGGTACGATTATATCAAGCTATGGGCAGAATTCGGGCGTCAGGTCGGATACAAGGGGCTTGTGGTATTTATCGACGAATGCGTTAACCTCTATAAGATTTCAAACCGCATCTCACGAGAAAACAACTACGAAAAAATCCTTTCGATGTTCAACGATACACTTCAGGGCAAGGCAAAGGGGCTTGACATAATTATGGGCGGCACCCCGCAGTTCCTCGAGGACACGCGCCGCGGTCTATTTAGCTATGAGGCGCTTCGCTCGCGTCTTACCGACAGCCGATTCGGCAGTGACGGCTACCGTGACCTAATGGGTCCCGTTATCCGCCTGCGCCGTCTTTCGGATAATGAGCTGTACGCACTTATTACGCGTCTTACCAGGCTTCACGGTCAGCATTTTGCATGGACACCGAGAGTGACAGACGAGGATATGACGGTTTTCCTCAAATCCTCTCTCTCCCGCGCGGGAGCAGACGTTATGATAACGCCGCGAGAGATAATCCGCGACTATATGTCGCTGCTCAATATTCTTTTCCAGAATCCCGACCTAAAGCCCTCGGATATAATCGCAAGGATCCCCGACACGTCGCCGCAAAATGACGTACCACAAGTCGAAAAGCGTCCGAGCTTTACCCTTTCCGACATTGAGCTTTAACGAAATATCATAATAAGCCCGCCGAGTATTACGGTAATAGCAAAAATGCGCTTCACCGCCTTGAGCTTTAACCTGTGAAGCAGATACGCGCCGAATGCTCCGCCAAGCGCGGCGGGAAAAATATACCGAAGTGCTAGACCGAACGGCAGGTTGCCCTTGATCTGATACATCACAGCAGAAACAAAGGCAAACGACGCAGTTATTAGCGCCGTCTGCGCAAATATCCTTTTATTGTCTTTTTTTATCAGAAGCGAGAGGGCAAATATGAGTACAACTCCGCCCCCCGCTCCGAAGAATCCGCTGACAAAACCTGAAATCGCTCCGACAAGCAAATATTTGCATATATTATCCACCTTTTTCTCTCCTTTTTTATTCACTACTTGTCATTTTAGAAAAAATCTGCTATTATATATTTGGTAGACTGATTTATGGAGGAAACGCTCTTGACAATATTGTCTGCCATTATATACGGTATAATACAGGGTGCGTCGGAATTTTTGCCGATCTCAAGCTCTGCCCACCTCGTTATCGCACAGTATTTTTTCGGCAGGAATATCGAAGCCGATTATTTCACCTTTGATATTCTTTTGCATCTGTCCACCCTCTTTTCGGTGACGGTATTCTATATCAAAGACATTCTCCCTCTCTTCCCCGCTTTTTTCAGGGTGATGGGAAAATTGTTCCGAGGAAAGCTACGATACCACGATTGCGTCGGAGATGAGCGGCTTGTAGTTTTACTGTTCATCGCTTCGTTACCGCTTCTATTTGTTCCCTTTTTCGGTGATAAGGTCGAGAATATCGGTATAACCGCGGTCGCGGTACTGCTTATACTGAACGGAATTATCCTCTTTATCAGCGATCTCATCCCGAAAGGAAGCAAGAATATATTAGAAGCAAAGCCGCGAAATGCGTTCTTTGTCGGTATATGTCAGCTATCCGCCGTATTCCCCGGGCTTTCCCGTTCGGGATCGACGATCAGTGCAGGACGTGCTTCACGATTTGACCCGAAATTTGCCGTGAAATTTTCCTTTTTGATGTCACTTCCCGCCGTTATCGGCGCGAATATATTTAAGCTCGGCGACCTGATAAACACGCCCGTGCCGAGGGGAGATATTATTCCTTACGCCGTCGGTATGATAACAGCCGCGATTGTCGGAATATTATCATTAAGGCTTATTCAAGCTTTAACGAAAAAATCAAGCTTTAAGTTTTTCTCATTCTACTGTATCGCAGTAGGAATTACAGTTTTACTTTTAAGATAAGGATGTGTTAAAATGCCCGAACAAAGAAAAAACCAGACTCAAAAAAAGAAAATTGAAAAGCCGAAGATGCCGAAGGCGGACGCTGTCGATCATATTGACCGCCCGATACACCAGATACTTCCGTATCTGATCGGCGCGCTCTCAGTCTTTCTTCTTTTCTGCTTTTTGGCAGTTAAGCTTACGGGATTTATGGGAATCGGACTTCGCTGGTTCTTTAACGGTCTGTTCGGCGGCGCGTCGCTCGTGCTTCCCTTCCTCGGCTTTGTCCTTTCCCTATTCTGGAGAAAGCAGCTTCGCAAGGGCATAGCGTCGCTTGTAAAATTCGCAGTATGGCAGTCGATATTCTTCGTATTCCTTTCATCGCTCATTCATATATGGAGCAATGGAACTATGACTTTCAATCCCTGGATCCTTTTCGAACAGGGACTTGACCGTCAGGGCTGCGGAGCACTCGGAGGTCTGCTCGGCGTCTGCATTTACAAGCTGACAGGCCCAATCGGATTACATATAATCGGTCTTTCAGCGATACTTATATTCGGACTTCTCATGTTCGGTCTGACGCCGTATTCAATCTATCTGTACATAAGATATTTCATTCACGAGGCTAAGGAAAAGAATGAAAGAAAGGCTACCGAAAAGGAAAACGAAGAGAAGGTAACCACATTCGTTTCAAAAAGCAAGCCCACGGTCGTTGTCGAGGAAGAGGAGCACAATTACGCGACCGTCAAGCCTGATCCCTACGACCGTCATCATTTTGAGCCGGACGTCGCCCTTGACGGCACGGGCAAAAAAGAGAGCGGCAAGCGCCTGCCCGAAAACGAACACGAATCAACTCCCGTTCGTGAGGACCTCTTTACTCCCGACGAGGAAGAGGACGAGCCGCCCTTTGATGCCGCTGTCAAGACAGAAACAGTTTCAGCGACCCGCGTAGTAAAAAAATCCGTTCCCGATTTTGAAAGCGGAAACGACAAGGCGGATCTTCAGGCAATTTTCGGCGAGAATATGGACGTAATAAACCGCTTCGCCGACGAGCACGAAAGGAAAAATCTCAAAAAGTCTCTTGAAAACGCCGACGCGTCTATTGAAATAACGAGAACTCCCGTTGAAGAAGCACCCGTCGAAAAGAAGGAATATCAGTATCCCCCGATATCTCTTCTTAAGGTCGATAAAACGCCGAAAAACGAAAATATCCGCGACGAGCTTCAGACGAACGCTGCCCGCCTCGTTGAAACTCTTAAGAGCTTCAAGGTCAGAACGAGGATTGTAAACGTATCCCGCGGTCCCGCGATAACCCGTTATGAGCTTGCGCCCGAGGAGGGTGTGCGCGTCCGTCAGATCGCAAACCTCGTTGACGATATAGCGCTCAACCTCGCGACTACCGGCGTGCGCGTCGAAGCACCGATTCCGGGAAAGGCGGCGGTCGGTATCGAGGTGCCGAACAAGACGGTTTCAACCGTTTATCTGCGCGAGCTTATCGACACCGAAACCTTCCGCAAGGCAACGAGCAAAATTAACGTCTGCCTTGGCATTGACGTTGCGGGTGAGCCCGTATTCCTTGATATAGCGAAAATGCCTCACCTGCTTATCGCAGGTGCAACCGGTATGGGTAAGTCGGTATGTATAAACTGTATCATAACTTCACTGCTTTATAAGGGAACTCCCGACGAGATCAAGCTCATTCTTATCGACCCAAAAAAGGTTGAGCTTAACATATATAACGGTCTACCGCATCTGCTCGTCCCCGTCGTTTCAGACCCCAAAAAGGCGGCAGGAACGCTTCAGTGGGCGGTTACCGAAATGGAGCGCCGCTTCGAGCTTATCGAGGAGGTCGGCGTCCGTGATGTTAAGAACTACAACATCGTAACGAAGGACGATCCCGAAAAGGAATTTCTGCCCCAGATCGTAATTATCATAGACGAGCTTGCCGACCTTATGATGACCGCGCCCGACGACGTTGAAGCGTCGATCTGCCGTCTTGCACAAAAGGCAAGAGCCGCAGGTATGCACATCATAATAGGTACACAGCGTCCCTCCGTTGACGTTATTACCGGTCTTATCAAGGCAAACGTTCCCTCGCGTATAGCTTGTACCGTTGCTTCGCAGACCGACTCGAGAGTTATCCTCGATATGGCAGGCGCAGAAAAGCTTATCGGACGGGGTGATATGCTATACGCTCCCGTCGGCGCCCCCAAGCCGAGACGAGTTCAGGGCGCATTCGTAAGTGAAGGCGAGGTAGAAAGCATCGTCACCTTTATCAAGCAAGAAAACGGCGACGTTGCCGAATATAATTCCGACATCATTGCAAGCATTGACCGTGCTGCCGCCTCCTGCGGAAGCGGCAAGAAGGGATCTTCGGGCGGCTTCGGTGTTCCCGACGATAACGCGGGCGAGGGCGGAGACCCGATGCTCCGCGCCGCTATAGAGCTTGCGCTTGAAAGCGATAAAATTTCAACCTCTCTTATCCAAAGACGCCTTTCGCTCGGTTACGGCAGAGCCGCGAAGCTCATCGACGAAATGGAAAAACGCGGCTACGTTTCCCCCCCCGAGGGTCAGAAGCCGCGCCGCATACTTATCACGCGTGAGCAGTATATGGAAATGGTAATTAACCGAAGCGAGGAGCTTCAGTAAAGGAAAAGCACGGTGCAAAGCGCACCGTGCTTTTATGTTCAGTTGTATGTATGTCAAATCTCGGGATAAACGATATTTATCGGAGTTCCCTTTGCGGCGGACTCAACGGTTGCACAGCAAACGGAAATCGTATATGCACCCTCTGCCGAGCTGACGCGGAGAGGCTTATTCTCCATAATAGCCGAAGCGAATTCTTCAATCTCTGCTTTGGTATTATGATTATTGATCACAACATCAAGCTGCTGAGGATTGGTATAATCCTCGCCCTCAAACAGAGTCAGCGTAGGTGACGTATTATCGCAGATAATGGTACCCTTGGTTCCGTAGAATACCGATCTCATAGTATAGTCTCTCTTACAGCCGATCGAAACGAATACCTTACCCATTACGTTGTTCGGGAACTTGTAGATAGCGATGGTAGTATCGTTTACAGGCCAATCGAGAAGATTCTTGTGGTTCGCGTGCGCGTAAACCTCGGTCGGATTTCCTGCGATCCAGCGAAGGAAGTCAACTGCGTGACATCCGCCGCCGATAAATCCCTCGCGCTCGGGGCAAACGCGCCAATCGTCATATCCGCGGCTTTGGCTGTAATCGTGAGCATACTCGCTCTCAACAAAGTAGAGCTCGCCGATCCTGCCCGAATCAATAAGCTGCTTTGCCATAACGAAAGCATCGGTATATCTGCAAACCTGTCCTATCATAAGGCGTCTGCCCGTTTCCTTCTCAACGCGTCTCATCTCGGTACATTCCTCAACAGTCAAAGCCATAGGCTTCTCGCAAAGAACGTCCTTTCCTGCGCGAAGGAATGCCACAGTCATTTCAAGATGCAGCTTATCGGGAGTGACAATTACCGCTATATCAATATTCGGGTCATCAACAAGCTCACGATAGTCGGTAACTGCTATCGGGACATTATACTTCTCCTTAGCCTCTTCAAGACGACCGTCAGTCGCGGGGTCACAAATAGCATAAAGAGTTGCGCCCTCCATTTCAGCGACACCGGTCATATGGATTCTTCCCATAACTCTGCTGCAGCCGATTACTGCAACATTCAAATTGTTTTTTGCCATAACTATTGCTCCTTTCGGATATTTGTGTTATAATTATAGCAGATGCACCGATCATATCGCAACCGTATTTTGTTTGTTATTTTCATCAATTTGTTTGATTTCTTTTTTGGGGGTAATTATATGCCATACTCGCGAATTAAAAGTGACGAACCGGTCGTGCTCTGCTGTCAAAAGGAAACCGATTTGACTCCCGGAATCGTCTACGGGCCGGTTGTTCGAGAAGTTTTTGTTATCGAGACCTGCATTAGGGGCGCAGGTGCGGTCGTCATTAACGGAAAAGAATTTCCTGTCAAGGCGGGAGACTGTTATATACTATTGCCGGGAGATGCCGTAATACATAAAGCTGACAAGACAGACCCGCGCCAAGGAATATGGTGTGCCGTCGGCGGGATTGCGGTCGAACGATATCTGAAAAAGGTAGGCATAAGCTCAACCTCTCCGTTTGCTTCTCCCGAAGCTTTTAACGAGCTTTATTCCTGTCTTGAATGTATGGCGGCGACGTGGGAAGCTCCCGACGCAGGATCAAATCTTAAACTGACGGGATACGTATATGACCTTTTAAGCATTCTTTTCCGCCACAAAAAGGTACAGGCATCCGGTGACGAATGGATAGACAAGGCTCTCGGTATCATAGAATCAAGATATAACGAGATTCTGACCGTAAACGAGCTTGCCGAGGCAACGGGACTTGAACGCGCGTATTTTTCCACTCTATTCAAGCACAAGCTCGGGCTTTCGCCTCACGAATATATTACCTCGTTCAAATTAAAAAAGGCCTGCGCTCTTCTTGAGGATACCTCGGCATCGATAGGAAGCATCGCAGAATCAGTCGGCATTCCCGAAGAAAACTTCTCGCGAGTATTCAAAAAGGAGTACGGTGTAACTCCTCATAAGTACCGAAAAGGTATTAACCGTAAATAACAAAAAGCAGAGCGGCATGCTCTGCTTTTTGTTATTTAAGCTCAACAACCGTAACTCCTCCGTCACCCTCGCCGTAGATGCCGGCACGGAAGCTTTTTACACGGGGATCGTTTTTAAGGTGTCTTTTAAGCGCGTCGCGAAGAGCACCCGTGCCCTTGCCGTGAATGAGCGTTACGCTCTTAATATTCGCCATAACTGCTTCATCAAGGTACTTATCGGTCATAAACCACGCGTCGTCGCCATACTGACCGCGGAGGTCGAGGGACGACGTAAACGTCTTATTGAGCGTTGCCTGATATTTTGAGGCGGCAATGCGCTTTTTGTCTGCGGTCGTCACCTGCACCGCTTCTTCTATTAGGCGTAAATTCTTTATATTGCTTCGGATATTCATAAAGCCAGCCTGAACGGTCACGTTACCGTTCTTATCGGGATCGGAGGTAAGCATTCCCTCCTGACCGAGGTTGACTACACGGACGGTATCACCCTTTCGAAGAGCTCGCGGAAGCTCGTAACCGTCGTTTGCGTCCTCTTGAACGGGATTGACACTGTCAGAGGCGTCGCGCAGACTCTTTCGTATATCGCGTCTGCCCGCCTCGAGCTTAGCTCCGAAGTTCTCTTTATCCTTTTGGCGCTTGATCTTTTCAAGCTCGTCCATAACGTATTCGCTCGTTATCTTCGCGCTCGTTATTATCTGCTCCGCCTTTTCGATATTCTTTTCAAGCTGTTTTTCCGAAGCAGATAGGCGTTCTCTCATAGCCTTTTCCTGATCGGCGCGGTACTTTTCAAACTCTCTGCGCTCCTTGAGCGCCGCGTCGCGCTCGCGCTCCGCTTCAATTCGGCGGGCTTCAAGCTCCTCAATGACCTTTTCAAAACGCTTATCGTCGGTCGAAATCTTCGCTTCGGCGGCAGCGATTATGTCCTCCGAAATTCCAAGTTTGCGGGAAATTGCAAATGCATTCGATTTACCCGGCGTACCGATTATTAGGCGATAGGTCGGACGGAGAGTTTCGATATCAAATTCACAGGACGCGTTCGTTACGCCCTCGGTTTCGAGCGCGTATGCCTTGATTTCCGCGTAGTGCGTCGTTGCACAGCACAGCGCGCCGAACGAGCGCACCTTTCCGATTATAGCCATAGCAAGCGCCGCCCCCTCTGTCGGGTCGGTTCCCGCGCCAAGCTCGTCGAGGAGAACGAGAGATCTATCGGTAACGCTGTTCAGTATGTCGACTATATTTACCATGTGCGACGAGAATGTGGAAAGCGACTGCTCGATGCTTTGCTCGTCACCGATATCGGCAAGAACGGAATCAAAGACCGAAAGCTCGGCACCGTCCTCGCAGGGTATATGAAGTCCCGCCTGCGCCATAAGCGTAAGAAGTCCTACCGTCTTCATACATACCGTTTTGCCGCCCGTATTCGGTCCTGTGACTATCATCGTATCGTAGTCGTATCCGAGCTCGACGGAGATCGGCACGACATTCTTTTTGTCAATAAGAGGGTGTCTTGCTCTCTTATAGGTAAGACGGGCAGTACCGTCAACGATCTTCGGCTCGGTCGCGTTCATTCTGTACGAAAGCTCGCCCTTTGCAAAAACGAAGCCAAGCTCGGTAAGGTTATAATAATTACCGATGATAACCCCGCCCTGCTCGGCGCACATAGCGGAAAGCTCGGAGAGTATTCTCTCAATTTCGTGCTTTTCACGGCTTTCAAGCGCGCGAAGCTCGTTATTTGCGTCAACGACGGAAAGCGGCTCGATAAAGAGCGTTGCGCCCGATGCGGAGGTGTCGTGTACAAGCCCTTTAATTTCGTTCTTATACTCCGCCTTGACGTGAACGACGTATCTGCCGTTACGCTGTGTTACTATATTTTCCTGAAGATACTTTGCGTAAGCTCCGCTTACGTATCTACTTAGACTTTCCTTGATCTTATTATGCTCTGCCCTTATTTTGCGTCGGATATCGGATAGCTCGGGAGATGCCTCGTCGGCTATCATATCCTCGGCAAGCACCGTTTTCGTTATCCTGTTCTCGAGCATTCTGTCGGTCATAAGACGTGCAAAATATTCGTTAAGCGACGGATAGGCGTTCATATCGCTTCGGTCGCCGAAATAATAGTCGTAAAGACGGCGGCTCGACGCCATAAGCGAAGCGGTATCAAGAAGATCCTTCGTGCTCATCGTTCCGCCCTTCTCGGCACGCTCAATCGCGTCGGTTATATCGCGGACGCTGCCAAACGACGGAAAGCCCTTTGCGGCTATCATTTTTTTGGCGTCGGTCGTCATCGCGATGTGCTTTCTTATCGAATACTCGTCCGAGATTGGAGACAGACGCATAGACAAAGCCCGAGCGCCCTCCGTCGGAGAGCATTCTGCGAGCATTGTGAGTATCTTATCAAATTCAAGGGTAATAAGTGCCTTTGAAAAGTTTGCCATTCTTATATATCCATTTTCTTTATGTTCTTGTAAAAATCAAGCGTTTTGAAGCCCCGCTCAAGGTGATGTGTAATATATTTTTCACACACACGGCAAAAGGAGTCAAGCGCTTCCTCCTCGAGCCTGAATGAAAAAACTCTCTTGCCCGGCGAAGAGATAACGTATCTCATCGCCGCAAGCACCGAGGGGGAAAGAGGCATTATTATAAGTGCCTGTCCCTCGCTTTTGCGAAGCTCTATATCCTCGTCGGAGCCAAAGCAGTCTCCGCAGCGAAGCGAGCCGTTCATCACGTCAAGGTAAAATATGTCACTCTCCTGCTTTCCGCACAAGGGACAAGCAGTAAGGTCGGGGCAAAAGCCGCTTATCGCCATACAGCGAAGTTCAAACACCGCCTTGATAAAATCGGTATCGGTATCATCACGGCAAAGCATATAAAGCGTATTTAAGGCAAGTGAAAGAGTTTCCTCACCGTTTTCGTTTTCGACGCTGACCTCGCCGCAAACGTCGGCTATATACTGCGAAAGAGCAAAGCAGTCAAGTGAAGAACGCAATTCAAAAAACTGCTGTATCAGCGCCGCCTCGGAGAGCGTATAAAAACCGTTTCGCTCCTTGACGGTAAATTCGCTGTAGCAAAGGAGCTGACTTGACGCGCTATTTTTATTCTTTAGGCTCTTTCCGCCCTTGAAAAGCACCGTCATTCTTCCCTTTTCGGCGGAAAGTAACGTCAGCAGCTTATCGTTTTCGCCGTAATCACTTTCGCGAATGACGAGCGCGGGAAAGCTCGTTAATTCCTTACTCATATCAAAGATCGTTCTTATTGAAGCCGAAGTTTCCAAGGTTGACCGCATCATCGCGCCAATTCGTCTTGACCTTTACCCAAAGGTCAAGAAAGACCTTCATTCCGAAGAAGCCTTCAAGATCCTCTCTTGCATAGCTTCCGATCTTTTTGAGCTGAGCGCCCTGCTTGCCGATAATAATTCTCTTATGCGCCTCGCGCTCACAGAAGATTTCGGCTCTTATGCGGAGAAGCTTGCCCTCCTCCTTAAATTCCTCGATAACCACTGCCGTTCCGTGAGGAATTTCGTCGTCGAGGGTGCGAAGGAGCTTTTCTCTGATTATTTCGGCCGCGATCTGTCTTTCAGGCTGATCAGTTATCTCGTCCTCGCCGAAGAACCAATCTCCATCAGATAGGAAATTCTCAGCCTCACTTAGAACCGTATCAACGCCCTTATTATTCTGCGCCGAGATCGGAACTACCGCGACAAAATCGTAAAGGTCCTTATACATAAGAATAGTATCTCCGACCGCTTCGCCCGAAACCTTATCGGTCTTGTTTATAACGAGAATTGCGGGAAGCGATCTTTTGCCTATTCTTTCGAGAATATTCTTCTCGGTCGCGCCGGGGGCAACACCCGCCTCAACTACGAAAAGGCAGGCGTCGACCTCGCCTATCGTATTAGAGATCGTCTTTACCATATAATCGCCGAGCTTGTTTCTGCTCTTTATCATACCGGGAGTGTCAAGAAAAACGAATTGATCCTCGCCTCGCGTCAGTATTCCCGTTATTCTCGTTCTCGTCGTCTGAGGCTTCTTCGATACTATTGCGATCTTTTCGCCGAGCATTGCGTTAAGAAGCGTCGATTTTCCGACGTTGGGGCGTCCGAGTATTGCTATAAATCCTGTTCTCATAACTGCTTCCTTATCTTACTAATCCTATTGTTTTCAATATTTCTTCCTGCTTAAAAAACATTTCCTTTTCATCTTCCTCGGAGATTTCGTGATCGTAACCGAGAAGATGGAGCATCGAATGCACCGTCAAGAACGCGACCTCGCGCTCGTATGAGTGCCCGTACTCGTTTGCCTGCTCTCTTGCTCTTTCAAGGGAGATCACTATATCGCCGAGGGCGTCACCGTCGGTCGCCTCCGAAAGCTCCTCTTTTTCAAAAAGGGGAAAGGAAAGGACGTCGGTCGGTCGGTCAATGCTTCTATGAGAAGCATTAAGCTCCCTTATTCCCTCGTTATCGGTAAATGTGACCGAAATTTCAGGTGCAAAGGATACCTTTTCATATTCAAGCGCCGCCTTTATAGCACGGCGGACAAGGGCGCGAAGCGACGGTGTTACCGTCTCCTTTTTTTGCTCATTTCTTGTAAAAACGTCCGCTTTGGCGCTCATTCATCTTTTCCTGTCTTTCTTTGTCGTACTTTTCGTATGCCAGAATTATCTGCTGTACGAGGCGGTGTCTTACGACGTCGCGCTCGGTGAAATGGTGTATCGCAATATCACTTACGCCGTCAAGGACGTGTATTGCCTCAACAAGACCGCTCTTCATACCTCTCGGAAGGTCGGTCTGCGTGATGTCACCCGTCACTATCGCCTTCGAATTTGAACCGAGACGGGTTAAAAACATCTTCATCTGCTCAGGCGTCGTATTCTGCGCCTCGTCGAGAATGATGAAGGAATCGTCAAGCGTTCTGCCTCGCATATATGCAAGGGGCGCAATCTCAATTACGCCCTTCTCAACGTTTCTCTGATAATTCTCGGCACCGAGCATTTCAAAAAGCGCGTCGTAAAGCGGACGAAGATACGGGTCGATCTTATTCTGAAGGTCACCCGGCAAATATCCAAGCTTCTCGCCTGCCTCGACTGCAGGGCGCGTCAGAATGATTCTGCTTACCTGCTTTGCGCGGAGCGCCTTAACCGCCATCGCGACGGCAAGGAAAGTTTTACCCGTTCCCGCGGGGCCTATACCCATTACGACCGTGTTTTTCTTTATCAGATCAACGTATCTGCTTTGACCGACCGTCTTCGCCTTTATCGGCTTTCCTCGCGTCGTAATGCAAATACAGTCGCCGTCGAATCCCGACAGCTCCTCGTTCTTTCCGTCGCGAACCATCGAGATAACGTAATCGACGTTTTGCGAGGTAATATTATTATTGAGCGACGCGATCTTCTGAAGATACTTAAGCGCTTCCGATGCACTGTAAACCGACGCCTCGTCATTTCCCGTGACGGCAATAACACTTCCGCCCGCAAGCTCGCTGTCGCGCGTTACAAGGCGCACACCGAAAGCGTCCTCAATTCTTTTAGCGTAACAGTCAAGGCCGCCGAAAAGCATCGCGGTCTGCTCGATACTGTCTGTTTTAACTGTCTTTTCTGCCATTTTTAACCTCTATACAAGTCCTATCGGGGTTTCAATACCGATATCAATAATACATTCAACTTCCCAAGTAAGATGCAAAACTCCGTCTTCAAGTGTGCTTTCAACCGTCTTGCTAAAAAGCTCCGCATTCCCCATCGCCGAGGCGTAGAGAAGCGCGATTTCCTTTTCGGCAATTTTGAGTGCCTCGTCCTCGGTGTAGACAAACTCAACCTCCTTCGTTATCAGCGCGTATTCAGTGACAACGGTGACAGGAAGCGGTATATGCCATTTTTCGCCAAGGCCTTCAAAAAGAACCGTTCGCTTACTTTCTTTTATTATATCACACTCTTTACCTAAAATGCTACTGTTTTCTTTAAGTTTAATAGATTTTCCGAAGAAAATAAGGGTCTTTTTTGCCAAAATCCTGTCTTTGACGGTATTTTTCACGCCATTCAGCGGAACGCTTACCGAAAAACTGCGTTTCGTCAGCGCGTAGATACTGCCTTTTGCGCGAGTCAGCATAAATTTACCGGTGTCAATTCCCTGCCCGATCTCGACAACGCCGCTGATAAGAAGCTGTCCTTTTGTGACGGGATCTCCCGCTTTTACGCAAACCTCTCCGTCGACCGTTTCGGTTCGAACGATAATACCGTCGGACGAGGCAACTATATTTGACGGGGTACCGTTTTCACCCTCTCCCTTTGCGTCGCGCTCGATCAGCTTGACGCGGGCGGACGTTCCCTCCATATTCACCGATATCCAGGCAACGTTTTCATTTTCGAGAACGAACTGATGGCAAATATCGTAAAAATCGACGTCGGAAATATTTGTTCCGACAGAAAAGCCGAGCTTTTCAAGGGTAGTAATCACCTCGCTGTCGGAAATGCTTTCGTTTCCGTCAACGGTAATATCCCAAACGTAATCCGTTGACATTTTCGTAAGTACAAAAAAAATAACGATGCCTATCAAAAGCCCGTAGCGGCGTCGGTAACGGTATAAAAAATAAGGCAGCCCTCCGCGCTCGTGCAGACGGAATACGCTTTCGTCAATACGTTCGACAAGCCTCTTGTAATCCAGCTCGGTCACGGTAAATGAGACTCTGCCGTCCTTTTCCGAAGCAAATGTATATTTGATACCGTTTTTCGCCATTACCGAGATGATGTTTGCAAACGTCCTTTTTTGACAGGACAAGCGCCTGTATCCAGAAAAGAATAAAAGCAGATTTTTCAGCATACGTCACCTCCCAGCTTGACCGATACGATCTGACCCGAAACTGCGGCGGTATTCTCGCCGTATGACGAGAGCGTTAATCCGTGCCCCGTGACGGTCAGCTCGTATTCCTTCATTGACATCACTATCTTATCCGATGAGTAATCAATTATCCGCCTGCAACCGTTTACCTTGACGACAGAATCGGACACGATTTCAATATGACTTCCGCCGAAAGCGTCCTCGGGCAGATCGACAAACCGTAATAAGCGCTTTTTGAGCTTCATATAAGAATATCTCCCGTTTTGGTTTTATATAGTATAATAAAATATGCAAAACACGGGAGTATAATTCATGGTCGGGAACAAGTCGATCCTCGGATACGCATCACTTGCCTTTATATTTTTCTTTTTGGTTTTTTCCGATGCGGCGGCGCGCTCGGCACTGAACGGAATGACTCTTTGCGCCAAGGTTCTTATACCGACTCTCTTTCCTACTATGGTGCTGACGGGTATAGCGGTACGCTCGGGAGTGCTTAACTCTCTATGCAAAATCGGAAGCAAGCTTTTTCCGCGGCTGTTCGGAATTGACGGAAGGTATATAATATCATTCGTCATCGGACTTCTCGGCTCGGCACCGACGGGTGCTATGGCTGTAAAAGCTCTTTCCTGCGGTAAAGATAAGCGTAACGCCGAAAGCGCGCTTCTTCTCTCCTCTACCGTGTCGTTTTCATTCATTTATTCTGTCGTAGGAAATGGATTGCTCAACGACGGCAGGCGCGGTATCGCTTTGTTTGTTTTTCAAATCATCTCCGTCTCGCTAACGGCTATGATAATGCGGCCGAGGAACAAAACGTATATGAAAGCGACGATAACGGAAGGAAAAAAAGAGAATTTCCCGACCGCCATCGCCTCATCCATACGCGACGCTTCGGCGGGAATGATGAACGTATGCGGAAGCGTGATATTCTTTTCAGCTGTTTCGGGAATATTCATTTCCTTGCCGATATCGGAGAATATCAAGCTTTTCATCTGTCCTTTTTTGGAGCTTAGCTCGGGGCTCAATTACATCTCGGGAAAATTGTCACGCGATATCGCATTTGTTCTTGCATCAAGCGCCGTCGGTTGGTCGGGGCTTGCCATAATATTTCAGTCGATATCGGTTACCGAAAACGAAATTCCCGCATATAAATACATCATCGGTAGAGCAGTTTCACTCATACTGTGTCCGATCCTTGCGTTTATATCGATTCATCTCGGAATTATTTGAATCTTTGCAAGAAAGCTATTGCAATATTTCATTATGTGTGGTATAATTATTTTATATATACCTTAAAGGGCAAAAATGTTGACCATTGGCGGAGGCAAAAATGCAAGATAAAAGAATTTCCTCATCATCAAACAAGCTCGAATTTTCGACCGCGACGAATCTTCTCGAGCAATCTTCATATAAATATCAGCTTCAGGACAGAGAATCTCCCAATCTCTACCGTCACCTTTTCGACTACGAGAGCATTCCGAAGGTCTCCTTCAACCACCGCTTCGTGCCGATCAATATGCCGGGGAACATCTGGATAACCGATACTACCTTCCGAGACGGTCAGCAGTCGACCTCCCCCTTCTCTGTAAGGCAGATAGTTGAGATATTCAAAATGCTTCACCGTCTCGGCGGACCTAAGGGTCTTGTCCGTCAGAGTGAGTTCTTCGTATATTCCGAGAAGGACCGCCGTGCGGTCGAGGAATGTATGGCGCTCGGCTACAAGTTTCCCGAGGTGACCTCTTGGATAAGGGCAAGCGAAAAGGATTTTGAGCTTGTAAAATCTATAGGTATCAAGGAGACAGGCGTGCTTGTTTCCTGCTCCGACTATCATATTTACAACAAAATGGGACTTACCCGCCAGCAGGCGATGGACAAGTATCTCGGCGTAGTTAAAAGCGTACTTGACAAGGGCATCCGTCCCCGTTGCCACTTTGAGGACATCACTCGTGCCGATTACTACGGCTTCGTAGTTCCCTTTGCAGAGGCGCTCACACGTCTGAGCGAGGAAAGCGGAGTGCCGATCAAGATCCGCGCCTGCGATACTATGGGCTTCGGTGTTTCCTATCCCGGTGCCGCGCTTCCCCGCAGCGTTCCCGGAATCATTTACGGTCTGCAACACTATGCGGGAGTTCCGAGCGAGCTTCTCGAATGGCACGGGCACAACGACTTCTACAAGGTCGTAACGAATGCCTCCACCGCTTGGCTCTACGGCTGCTCGGGTATCAACTGCGCTCTGCTTGGAATCGGTGAGCGTACCGGCAACTGCCCGCTTGAGGCGATGGCGATCGAATACGCATCGCTTCGCGGAACGACCGACGGTATGGACCTTTCGGTAATCACCGAGATCGCAAACTTCTTCGAGCAGGATATCGGATACGAAATTCCTCCGAAAACGCCTTTTGTCGGACGCAATTTCAATATGACGAGAGCCGGCATTCACGCAGACGGACTTCTCAAGGATCAGGAGATATACAATATCTTCGATACCGAAAAGATCCTCGGACGTCCCGCAACCGTTTCGGTCGACAAGCATTCGGGGCTTGCCGGAATAGCTTTCTGGATCAACGGATACTTCCGCCTTAACGACGAGGATAAGATAGATAAGAAGGCTCCCTTTATCGCGAAGATAAAAGAGGTCATAGACCGCGAATACGAGGAAGGCAGAACGACCGCGATGGGTGACGACGAGCTTGACAACATTATGCGAGAGATCGATTTCGACGAGTACGAGCGTCTTTGCCACATTCACGTTAAAAAGAAAAAATGATGAAAATCCCTAAAAGCACAATCGCTTTTAGGGATTTTTAATTCAAGTTTAGTTTTCGTACGGAGCGCCGTAGAGCTTAACACCCATTTCTGCCGCAAGCTTTTTTCTTGCTTCGGTTATACGGTTCATCTCTCTGATTACAGATCTGCTGTAACTATCCTCATACTGTCCGTTCGCGATAAGTCTATTCGCATACTTGTATCCACCGTGATAATAGAGAAGCGAAATATGCTTATTTCCGTTATAACGAGTAAGATAGGTTCTGAGATAGTATGAGCCGGCAACTACGTTCTGCTCGAAGTCCATAAGATCGGTAACGCCGCAGTACTGCTTAAGTATCTTAAGATTGGATTTCGATATCTGCATTATTCCGAGATACTGAGCGTTCTTGCCGATCGCGTTTACGTTATACTTCGATTCGACCCACATTACACCGTATATCAGCTCCTCGCTGATGTAGAATCTCTCGGCGACCTTCTCGACTATCTTCTGCTGCTCTATGGTGAGCGGAACGTCGTAGGGAACGAATTTGCTTCCCGAGGTCGAGCCCGACGATTCGACGTTCGGACGGCTGACGTCTACCGTGACGTCATTTTTGTTGTTCTTTTGGGGACGCTTTATGATTACGGGGAGAACAAGCTCACCGTAAGCATCGCTCTCGCAAACACCGCCGACATAAGAGGTCGGCACTTTATCTTCAACTACGTTCATAGCACAAGCGGGCAGGAACATTATCACTGCTAAAAGCGCTGTAAACAGTCTGATTTTCATATTTTTAAGTACCATAATCACGCGGGGAAATTCCCCGCCCTTTCTTCATCATCCTTACGATTATATGCCAATAAATGGTAATTTGATACAGTATTTTGAAAAAATATATTAAATACTCTAAATATAGTAGAAAAAAATTTGCCCTTAATACTTCGTGAGGGCTGACACGAAACCGCGTCAGCCCTCATTCTTTAGTTTTAGTCGCTGATATAAGGGATGAGCGCCATGTGGCGTGCTCTCTTAATAGCGATAGTAAGCTGGCGCTGATGATAAGCGCAAGTTCCGGTTACTCTTCTGGGAAGGATCTTGGAACGTTCGCTTACGCACTTTCTTAATCTGCTTACGTCTTTGTAATCGACATTGTCGATCTTATCAGCACAGAACTGGCAGACCTTCTTGTGTCTCTTGTTCTGGCGGAAAGGCTTCTGGGTCTGAGTTGCCTGATTGTTATCCATCTTACATTCCTCCTGTTAAAATTAAACTGTTTTCTCAGAACGGGAGATCGTCGTCGTTAGACATCTCCTCAAATTTAGGAGCCGTCTCGGTCTGAGAAGAGAAAGAGGGAGCATAGCTGCCGGCATTATAGGAAGCACCGAATCCGCCCTGATCGCCCGAGCTTTCGCCCTTGGAATCGACGAACATAACTTCGTCTGCCACGATCTCAAGGTCGTATCTCTTCTGCTCGTGCTTATCCGTCCACTGACGCATCTGGATAGAGCCGGTAACACAAATAGAGCTACCCTTGCGGAAATAGCGGGAAACAAACTCCGCCTGCTGACGCCACGCGACAACGGTAATAAAGTCTGCTACCGACTGTGACTGACCTTCGTTGGTCTTAGGCTGATATCTGCGGGAAACGCCTACTCGGAAAGAGCATACGGGAATACCGTTCTGTGTCTGTCTCATTTCGGGATCTGCTGCAAGATGACCTGCCAAAACAACCTTATTAAGATTCAAGCTTGCCATAATTAACCTCCAAAATTATGCTTCCTTTGCGATTACCATAGAACGGAGAATACCGTCAGTAATGCTGAAAACTCTCTCGAGCTCTGCGGGGAAATCCGTAGGAGCAGAGAAATTAACAAGCACATAGTAACCGTCGTTCATATCGTTGATCGGGTAAGCAAGACGACGCTTGCCCCACTCGTTAACCTCGTTAACGGTGCCGTTTGCCGCGATGAGAGAAGTGAACTTCTCAACGAGAGCCTTAACGCCCTCCTCACCGGGGGTAAGATCAACTACGAACAGGACTTCGTAAGACATGTTGTTCTTTGCCATTTTTTACACCTCCTTATGGACATAAGACCGCCGCTAAGATTTCGGCGGCAAGGAGAAAACAAAAGTTTTCACCCTACTATTATAAATCACGAAATGGAATATGTCAAGAAGTTTTTGCCAAAAACGAAATATTTGTTCCCTTTTTACCACATTTATTATACTTCAGAGGGCTTTTTTGTGCCAATTTTCGACGTTTCGCTATGGACATTCTAAAATTACCGTGATATAATTTTAACATCAATTACGAGGTTTATATAATGAATCACATAACTAATGCGAAGCGTCTGACGCTTTTATTCGCACTGACATATCTTACAAGCTATCTCACCCGTATAAATTACGGTGCCATAATATCCGAAATGGTTTTTTCGACCGGAATAAGCAAGCCGTTTCTTTCGATGGCTCTGACGGGCAGCTTCATCACCTACGGAATCGGTCAGATAATAAGCGGAGCCCTCGGCGACCGTGTTCGCCCGAAGCTGCTTATAAGAACAGGCTTTATCATTACGGTGATAATGAACACTCTATTTCCATTCTCCCCGAACGCCTACGTTATGACGGCAATATGGTGTGTAAACGGCTTCGCACATTCTCTTATGTGGCCCCCGCTCGTCAGAATGATGACGGCTCTTATGACCGTTGACGAATACAAGGCAGCCACGGTTCGCGTGTCGTGGGGCGCGTATATCGGAACGATACTCGTATATCTCTGCTCGCCTCTTATTATCGAATCGTTTGGCTGGAAATACGTATTCTTCATTTCTGCCGTATGCGGCGCAGTTATGCTCGTCCTTTGGCAGCTTCTCGCCCCCGACGTTATTTCCGAAAAAAGACAGGTATCTGACGTCTGCTCGTCCGGCATCTCGTCAAAAAGCATTTTCGTCTCGCCTGCGCTTATTCTCATTTTCTTCGCAATAATTTGCCAGGGCGCGTTAAAGGACGGGGTCACGACCTGGATGCCGTCCTATATATCCGAGACCTTCAAGCTCGAAAGCAGCACCGCAATTCTTTCGGGTGTCGTTCTTCCAATATTCAGTATTCTCTCCACGCAAGCTGCACTGACGCTTCACAGCAAGGCACTGAAAAACCCGGTCGTTTGCGCTATCGTGATCTTTACCCTCGGCTCGCTGTCGGCACTCGTTCTCGCGCTATTTTCAAATTCGCTTGCGGTACTTTCAATCGTCTTTTCGGCGGCTCTTACCGGCTGTATGCACGGCGTAAACCTTATGTACATCAGTATGCTCCCCGCGTACTTCAAAAGCGTCGGAAAGGTGTCGTTTGCATCGGGACTTCTTAACAGCTTCTCATACGTGGGAAGCGCTGTTTCGACCTACGGTATCGCCGTCCTCTCCGAGAGCCGCGGCTGGTCGTTTACCATCACCGCCTGGCTTGTTGTAGCGCTACTCGGAACGGCGGCGTCTATTCTTGCCCTGCGCCCTTGGAACAAATTAAATAAGTACCTTACAAGATAAAAGCGCCGAAATTTTAAGTAAACCATTTAGTGTACAAGTATAAAAAACGGACAAAATGAATTTCATTTTGTCCGTTTATCGTTTTCAGAGAATTATGCAAATCAGCCCGCCGCTGCCCTCGTTGATAACCTTCTCAAGAGTTTCGCTCAAACGCTCTCTTGCCTCCGGCGGCATATGCTCAAGCTTGCTTACAAGTCCTTCGTTTACAAGCTCGTGAAGAGTTTTGCCGAAGATATTGGATTCCCATATCTTTGATGGATCCTCCTTGTATTCCTCCGTCATTCGCTTGATAAGCTCCTCGGACTGCGCTTCGGTGCCGACGATCGGGTTTATCTCGGTCTCGATACGCGCCTTTATCATGTGTATCGACGGCCCGCCTGCCTTTAATTTAACGCCGTACCCGCCGTTTTGCTTGACGATCTCGGGCTCGTCGAGAGTCAATTCGGAAAGGTCTGGAGTAACGATACCGTATCCGCTTTCGTTCACGCTATCAAGAGCAGAGGCGATCTTGTCGTACTTCTTCTTCATTTCTGAAAGCTCGCGGAGAAGTCCGACGAGCGTTTCCTCGCCCGTTATATCAAATCCCGTTATTTCTCCGAGAGTTTTATAATACAATTCCTCGGGCATACGGATATTAAGGCGCGCATCTCCCTTTCCGAGATCGATTTCAGTTATGCTTCCGTTTTCGATATATTCGTTTTCGCACAGGTTATCAAAAGCATCCTTAACGTCTGCAATCTTTCGTATTTCTGCAGCTGAATCGAGGACGCCTTCCTTGACTGATTGGTATATCGGATGCTCATCGCCGAGGGCGCATAGCCAAAGAGGAATATCGACCGATATTTGTCTTATCGGAAACTCCATAAGTATCATTTCGAGAATGTGCTTTATATCCTCGCTGTTAAGCTCAAGACAGTTCACGAGCGCTACGGGAACTCCGTATTCGTTTTCGATCTCGGTCGCAAGCCGTATGCTTTCCTCGCGTGACGGATCCTGCGAGTTCATAATGACGGCAAACGGCTTACCCATTGCCTTCAGCTCGTTGACTATGCGCTTCTCCGCTTCAACGTAATTCTGTCTGCCTATCTCACCGATAGTGCCGTCGGTCGTTACGACTACGCCTATCGTCGAATGGTCGGTAATGACCTTGCGGGTACCGTATTCCGCCGCCTCGGTAAAGGGCATCGGAGTGTCGCGCCAAGGCGTGCTGACCATTCTCGGTCCGCCGTTTTCTATATGTCCCATCGCCTCGGGAACGATATATCCGACACAGTCGACCATTCGTACCGAAAGACGGGCATTATCCGAAAGCACTATCTCGACTGCCTCATCGGGAATAAATTTCGGCTCTGCCGTCATTACCGTCTTTCCCGCCGCACTCTGCGGCATCTCGTCACGCGCTCTTTCCCTGTCAAAGCTGTTTTCGATATTAGGGAGCACGAGGTTTTCCATAAAGCGCTTGATAAAGGTCGATTTTCCCGTTCTTACGGGGCCGACGACTCCGATATAAATGTTGCCCCCCGTACGCTCTGCAATATCGCGGTAAATATTAGAATTCATCATACTTGATACCTTTCTCTCATAAGCGACGGCGGAGCCGTGACGCCTCTTTTTTGTATATTACTATGCAGGCGATTTTTCTTATATGACAAGGCATTAAAAATCCTGCGTCGGCATAGTATTGAAAAAAAGAAACGGAGGAGAAAAATATGGACTGCTTTCTTACAGAGCTGAAAAACAAAGAGGTCATTAACATATCAAGCGGAAAACGGCTCGGGTACGTTTGCGACATTGAGCTTGATCTTTGCGACGCGCGTCTTCTTTCAATAATTATTCCGGGAGAGGGCGGGCTATTTACAAAAGCACCGTGCATCAAGATACCGTGGGCTTGCATCGAGCATATAGGGGAGGATCTTATTATCGTAAAAATGAAGGATCCGATCGTTAAGGGATAAAAAAAGAGAACCGAGCGGTTCTCTTTCTTTATCTGTATCAGTTAGTGTAGTTATCGAAGTATCCCTGTACGAGTACTACGGGAGTCCCCTTGTCGCCCGAACCGGAGGTAAGGTCGCAAAGCGAGCCGATCAGGTCGGTAAGCTGACGGGGTGTCGTTCCCTGCGCAGCCATGTTTCCGACAAGTGATGAGCCGTCCTTCTTCTTGATGCTTTCGGAGATCGCCTTTCTGAGCTCCTCACCCGAAAGATCCTTGAAGTCGTTATCTGCAAGGTACTTAAGCTTTAGCTCGTTCGGCGTACCGATAAGTCCGTCTGTAAACGCGGGAGAAACCACCGGATCTGCAAGCTCCCATATCTTTCCGCGGGGATCCTTGAAGGCGCCGTCTCCGTAGATCATTACCTCAACGTGCTTGCCTGTCGCTTCAAGAATATATCTCTGAACATCGTCAACGACGGGACGACAGTTACGCGGGAAAAGCTTGATGGTATTCTCGGTACTCTTATTCGAGCCGAGAAGACCATAGTTTTCATTATAACCGCTTCCGTTAACGGAAGCGTTAAGAATATCGTCAAGACCGCAAACAACCTTTGCACCGCCTGCTCTGAGTATACGCTTGGTTCTTGCGCGGGAATGTATATCACAGTTGATAATATTCTCTGCGTAAGGAAGTATCATTTCGGGACGGTTTCCGAAGATGATCTCCGCCTCGGCACCGCAGTCCTTAATAAGCTGCTCGTAGTAAGCAACGTAATCAACGCCCGTAAATTCAAGCGGATTTTCGCCAAAGAGCTCGCGGTAGCGCTCAAGTGTAAGGAGATCGGAGTAGGGATTTACGCCCGACTCGTCAAGCATATCCATATCCATAAGGGAATTTCCAACCTCATCGGACGGGTAACTGAGCATAAGGACGATCTTCTTCGCGCCCATAGCGATACCCTTAAGACAAATTGCAAAGCGGTTACGCGAAAGGATCGGGAAAAGAACGCCGACGGTTCCTCCGCCGAGCTTTGCCTTTACGTCGTCGGCAATATCCTGCACGGAAGCATAATTTCCCTGTGCGCGCGCAACGACGCTCTCGGTTACCGAAACAACATCCTTATCGCGAAGCTCAAAGCCCTCAGACTGCGCCGCTTCAAGAACGCTGTCCGCAACGATTCTCGCAAGGTCGTCTCCCTCTCTAATGATAGGGCAACGGATACCTCTCGACACGGTTCCAACTTTTCTACTATTATCTGACATTGTAGATTCCCTCTTCTTCAGAATTGAGTGAGGCAAAGCCCAATAGGACTACGCCTGCCAACGTAATATTATAGCTTATTTTTCGCGTTATTGCAATAGAATTTGAAATATTTTTTGAAAATCAATATAGAAATCATCGTATGTTTATACTCGATTTTATATTGAATTTGCCGAAAAACGGTCAGTTTTGGACGTTAAGATACTGTTTGACATACGCTTTCAGGCTTTTTACAAAGTTTTTGTGAGCGCCCTTGAAAAATGGCAGTAGCCGGGATAACCGACAGATATCGCCGCTCCCGACTTCTAAAACAAGGTTTGTCCTAAACACATCACGGATTTCGGTTACTGCTGCACCGAAAACTCGGAGCATACTGCCAATTACTATATGTTTTTCATCAAGAGGGGTTACCTTGAGTTTGTCGAGACACACGGAAATTGGATGGCTGAGTTTAAGCGAAACGATAAATCCCCTGCAGCGTAAATGCCGCAAGGGATTTAACAATATTTTATTTACCGTCGATAACCTTATCGGCGAGCTTATAGAGGTGCTTGAGATCCTCGAGCATTTTCTCGGTCTTGAAGCGTCCTTCGGTATTCCAAAGACGCTCGGAGAGAGCCGCGAGGTTTTCCTTTACGGGCTGAATGTCCTGGTCGTAGTTACATTCCCACGCGCAGAGAGTACCGCCGATGACCTGATTTGTCGGCTCGACGATTAACGGCTTGCCGTATGCGGCGGAATTCTTGTTCCAGTGACGCCAAGTGAACTTGCTCCAGTTGAGAACGTCTCTCGGATACAATCTTCCGCCGAGGACGTGCTCGTTCGTCGGGGGAACAATGTATAGAGGAAGCCACGAAGAATTTGTAACCGTGAAGCCCTCCTCTATAAGGTCGTTCGGCAGATGATATAGGGACTCCGAAGCCGTGACGACGATGTCTCTCGAGATCGTTTCTGCGCCTTCCTTCGGGAAGCCTTCCCAAACGACGGGAGTCTTTCCGAGAGAGAGGATCATATCGGTTATATCCTTGATGAAACGGGTATAAAGGGGATACTTACCGTTTATGTTTTCCTTTTCCATAAACGCAACACAATCGGAGCAGTTTTCCCAGGCCGAAATATTCGCCTCGTCGCCGCCGACGTGAATATAGCGGGAATTCGGGAACATTTCAATGACCTCTTCAAAGAGAGTCTTTAAGGTGTCCATAAGCCCGGGCTTGCCTGCACAGATAATGTTACCGTCGGTATCGCCCGATATAGGCGTGTTCTTAAATAGCTCGGGATAAGCGGCGGTAAGACAAGCTGCGTGTCCCGGAACCGCAACCTCGGGAATTATCTCTATATTGCGGTCGGATGCGTACTTATTGAGCGAAGCGATCTCTGCCTTCGTGTAGCTTCGTCCCTCAGTCGGAAGAAGCGGGAATTCATCACTCGGGAGAGTATAGCTCTGGGTATCCGTGAAGTGAAGATGAATATACTTTATCTTGTATAGATAACAAAGGTCGATGTAGTCCTTGAGGGTACTGAGGGGGTGCCACTGACGTGCAAGATCGACCATAAGCGCGCGGTAAGAGGAATCGGGCTTATCTTTTATCGTGTAAGACGGAACTGTAAGGGTGCCGTCCTTATAATTAAGGATCTGATGAAGCGTTGCAAGAGCGTAGGTGAGTCCGTCATCGTCGGATGCCGACACCTTGATGCCGTTCTTTGACGTTTCTATCTTGTATTCGCCCGGGGAAAGCTTTTCGTCTCTTTTGAGGACAATTCCGCCCTCTTCCTTTTTGAGTGTAACGCCGTTTATCTTAATGGCGTAGTTTCTGAACGTATTTACATATCCCGCGAAGTCCTTATCGTCAGAAGAAATTGCCGCCTTGATCGTATACACGGCATATTTTTCATTGGAGCCGACAAGGGTAACCTCCTTAGGCATAGGAATTATCGTATAAAGCGTCTCTTTTGAATACACGCTACTGTCCTCATTCTTCGTAACACATGAATTCAGCGAAAATACGGCAGAAAAAAGCATAACGGACGCGAGAATAATGCCGAGGAAACGTTTTACGGTATTTTTCATAGTCATTCTCCTAATTTAATTAAAACAGCTCAATGAGCTCCTTGGGTGCTTTCGTGAGGTTTACCTTTTCGTTTTCCTTAAGATAGAGCATATCCTCGATACGAACTCCGTATTTGCCCTCAATATAGATTCCGGGCTCAACTGTCACGATCGCACCGATTTCAAGGGGTTTATCCCACGTTCCCGCGAGACGGGGATTTTCGTGGACAAGCATACCGACACCGTGTCCGAGTGAGTGCCCGAAGCAGCCCTCGTAGCCCGCACCGTAAATGATGTCACGCGCGACCTTGTCACAGTCACATCCCCTTTTACCCGCCGCGGTGAAATCAAGGGCGGCAAGCTGTGCCTGAAGCACGGTATTATAGACCTTCTTCATTTCCTCGTCAGCCTTACCGATAACTACGGTTCTCGTCATATCGGAGCAGTAACCCTGATAAAGCGCGCCGAAATCAAGGGTGAGAAAGCCCTTTTCGAGCTTAATATTTCTCGGCTCGCCGTGAGGAAGCGACGAGGCTGAGCCCGACACCGCGATGGTATCGAACGACGGCTTCTCGGCGCCGAATTTTCTCATTCCGTATTCGAGCTCAAGCGCAACCTCGATCTCGGTCATATCGGGTGTCATAAGTCCGAGAAGGCGGTCAAGCGCCTGCTCTGCAATTCTTTGTGCCTTTACGACCTTTTCGACCTCGTCCTCGGTCTTACATACGCGCATTTCCTCGACAAGACCGCCGCAGGGAACAAAATTTACGTTCGGGAACTTGTTTTTAAGTCCTTCAAGTGCAGCTACGGTCATCGCGCCGTCCTCAAAACCGATGTTTTGATATCCGTTATCAGCAAAAACGTTGCCGAGTGTCAGCTTCGCGTTTTCAAGCATTACGACGGTGAGGTCGTCGCTCTCACATCGCTTTGCGACCTCAATATATCTGAAATCGGCAAGCAAAAACGCCTTATCCTTTCCGATAACCACGTAGCCGTCGGTATAGTTAAGACCCGTTAGGTATCTCTGGTTCTTCTCGCAGGTAACGAGAAGGCAGTCGACCTTTTCGGGAAGCATTGACTGAAGCTTTTTGATTGTATTCATTTTGTACTTTCCTTTCTCAAATGAGGTTGATTATTTTCTGCACCAGCATCATTGTCGGCGGCAAGCTAACGACCGAAATAAGCGTCGAAACGCCGACAGTCTGCGCGGCAATATCGGGATGCAGATCGTAGGTTTCAGCGAACATGGCTGTGCTTGACGCTGTCGGAAGTGCCATCATCAATGCGGACAGAAGCGTGAAAAAATCGGAAAATCCGAGAAGCTTCATAACCACACCGGTAGCTATGGGGGCTAAAAACAGCTTCAGAATCATTCCATAATACGACGTATATTCCATTATATAGCTTCTGATCGGAACTCTTGAAAGCATAATTCCGACGAGTATGAGAGAAAGGGGCGTACAGGTATCTCCTATCATCTTCATGCTGTCGTAAACGGGAGCGTACGTCGGAACTCTCAAGACGTAGAGAATGAGCCCGAGAACACACGGAACAGTACCTGCGTTGAAGAATATTTTCGTCAGCTTTATCTTCATTTCCTTATTTGCGCGTCCTATGATGAGCATACCGTACGACCAGAGGACGGTGTTGAACGCAACGACGAAGAAGCCGCCGCAGAAAAGTCCAACGTCGCCAAATGCCGCCTGCAATACCGGAAACCCGAAGAAGCCGCAGTTTCCGAACACTATACAGTGCTCGATTATCCTTCCCTTCTTTTTATCCCTGAAGAAGCAGGTTCCGCCGAAGCCGATGATCGCAATAATGACGTGCGCCAAAAAGCCGCACAAAAGCGCAATAAGTCCTTTATTCAGCAGTGAATCGGAATATTTCGCGCCGTATGTAGCCGTAACCAGCATAAACGGCTGACAGACAAAGAGTATCAGCGTTGACAGCTTTTTTGCGAAGTCGCCCTTCACAACTCCCGCTTTTGCAACCACAAAGCCCGCAATAACGGGTATTACCATTTTTATGAGGGTATTATAGAGTATTTGCTGATTAATTTCCATTTTTTATGCCTTCAAGCTTTTGCTTAATCTTTTTCATATCGGTAAACATTTCTTCCCTTTTAGACGGATCGCGCAGAAGGAGAGACGGGTGATATACCGCCACAATTTCAAACGCACCCTTTTTGAAGAAAACACCGTGTTCTTTCGTAATCTTAAATTCGGGCTTTATCAGCTTCATAGCCGATATTCTGCCGAGGCAAACGATGATCCGCGGTCGTATTAAACGAACCTGCTCGCGCAGATAGGTCATACAGGCGTCCTGCTCCTCGGGGAGCGGATCGCGGTTATTCGGCGGACGGCATTTAAGGATATTTGCAATATAGACGCTGTCGCGGTCGATCCCAAACGCTTCAAGGTACTTGTCAAACAGCTTTCCCGCGCGTCCGACGAACGGGATACCGCTTTTGTCCTCGCTCTCACCCGGTGCCTCGCCGACGAACATAAGCTCTGCATTCTTATTCCCGACGCCGAAGACGGTATTCGTTTTCGTCCTTCCGAGAGGGCATTTGTCACAGCCTTTACAGCCCTGTTCAAGCTCTTCCCAGGTCATATTTCCTCCTCTGCCGACGAGTAAGCGTTTTCAATAAGCCCCGCCGCAAAACGCATCGAGGCGTATCCAATAACGAAGATTATCAGATATTCCGAATACACGCCGATTATCGACATCCATTCCGCCGTATTCACGGGCGGGCCGTATTCAATAAGGTTATTTACGATCTCCACCGTTGGAGAGATAAGGGACAAAATAATATACAGAGCGTCAAAAATAAGCATCGACAGCATTACGGGATTTTTTACCGAAACAAGCTTGCCCGTAAGAGTAATATCTTCCTTTATACCCGCCCCGAGTATCTTTGAAACCCGTGAAGCGACGAGAATGAAGAGAAGCTCAAAAACGAGGTTTGTTAGCGCGTATGATATCAGGAACATAATATCATCTACTGTCGGAACTATGCTTGAAGCGTAAACCTGAAGAATACCGCCGAGTATCGGTACGGCAAGTATTGACGATGCAAGGGCAAAGATCCCCTTGCACTTCTTCGCAGACTGCACGATCGCGGCCGCGGTAAGAATCGCAGACAGAACGATCATTGAAAGCGTTACGGCGGTATTCGTTATCGCACTTTGAAGGTAATATACAACGACGTAAAGCCCGATAACGAGAACCGTGCTTTCAACTCCGCCGTTAAGCCCGTTTCGCGCCGACAGGTATATAAGCGTGCCGAGGATCGAGTAAAACGAAAACTGACCGAGAATGTCGGCACCGTAAAGACAAAGATCGCCGACAACTGTCGGATACATATAGTTTCCCGCGACCTCGTATTCGTATATACAGCTTAATATTATTCGTAAGATTTGAGGCAAAAGGCAGAGAAGGAGAACGAGGCGTCCTATCTTCTTTTCCGCCTTTTTTTCAGAGATAAAGTCCATAAATATTAGACGCAGATCCTTTCGGTATCAGTAAAAACGGAAGTTTGCAACTACACGTCCGAGAATAAACACCTCGTCTACGATTATCGGCTCCATCGTCGAATTTTCGGGCTGGAGACGGAAATGTCCGTTTTCCTTATAGAAAGTCTTGACCGTTGCGCTGTCCTCAACGAGAGCAACGACGATCTGTCCGTTGTCTGCGCAGCTTTCCTTTTTAACGATTATGATATCGCCGTCGAGTATTCCCGCGTCGATCATGCTCTCGCCCTTTACGCGAAGCGCGAAAAGCTCGTTTGCGCCGTAGGAATGATTCATAAGCGGATAGTCGATATATCCCTCGTAATTTTCAACTGCAAGTATCGGCATACCTGCTCTTACAGAGCCGAGAAGCGGTACTCTTGCCGTGTTTCTGCTTTCACGCGAAGTGCCCGCGGTCTTGAGAGTACGGCTCTTGCCGGGATCCTTACGGATCATACCCTTTTCTTCAAGGCGGTTAAGATATGCGTGAACCGTCGAGGTACTCTTTATACCGAGCGCCGACTGAATATCGCGCACCGTAGGAGAATAGCCCTCTTTTGCTATAGTTTCATTGATATAGTCGTATATAACCTTTTCTTTTTCACTGATTTTTGCAGCTCTCATATATGCGACTTCCTTTCAAAAATAAAAAATACATTTTTACAAGTACATAATAACACATAAACAGCAAGAATGCAAACGGGTGTTCGACTTATTTTGTAAACATTTTATGAACGCCCCTTCGTCAAAACGACGGGATTTTATAAAAAGCACCGTTTCTATTGACAAAGTGAATGTGAAGTGGTATTATGTATACACAATATTCAGAGTAGAATTTCGGGCGTTAAGTGCCGATAGGACGGGGAGTTGTCTATCGGACGAAAACATACGGTTGCGATCCGAAGTTCGCATCCCGCTGGTACACAAGGAAGCTTATTCCTCCCTGTGCTGCGAGAATGCAAGGGAGGTTTTTATTTTGAAAAAACACGAGATTAAAAGGGGACTTTATTCCGCTAAGGTCATAACCGCATCGGGTCTGCTTACCGCCGCAAGCGTAATACTTGCGACTGTCGCAAAGTACATATTCAACGAGAGCGCCTTGCGCCTGACGGTCGAATGTCTGCCGATATTTATCGGTGCCTTTGCATTCGGTCCTATCGTGGGCGGTGCGATCGCAATAGGAGCCGACCTCATTTCCTGCGTTATTGCCGGAATGGCGCCGAATCCGCTTATAACGATAGGGGCGTGCTACGTCGGTGTTTGCGCAGGCGTCGCATATAAATATTGCTTCACAAATCGTTTTCAGAAAATACGGATAGTATTTGCCGTCTTTATTGGACATATCGTCGGATCTATGATAATAAAGACTCTTGCCCTGCAGATATATTACCGAATGGGCATTATAGTCCTTTTCAGAGTACCGATCTATATCGCTATCGCAACCATAGAGAGTATAATCCTTTGTATCCTTTTCAAAAACAAGGGCCTTAAACACGAAATTACCGGTGAATAAAATATGACCTACGAAGAAGCACTTTCATTCATACACAGCACCGAATGGCAAGGAAGCCGTCCGGGATTAAATCGAATAACCGAGCTTATGAGTAAGCTCGGAAACCCCGAAAAGACCCTTAACTTCGTTCACGTTGCGGGAACGAACGGTAAGGGTTCTTTCTGCGCAATGCTGGATTCCGTATTGCGAAAAGCGGGCTATAAGACGGGGCTTTTCACCTCACCGTTCATTGAATTTTTTGAAGAAAGAATACAGTTTAACGGCGAAATGATATCAAAGGACGAGCTTGCCGAAACGGTCGGCGAGATAAAGGATGCGTGTCTATCCATGACCGATCCGCCGACGGAATTTGAGGTTTTGACCGCCATCGGCTTCGTCTATTTCAAAAAGAAAAACGCCGATATCGTTATTCTTGAATGCGGTATGGGCGGTCGTCTTGACTCAACGAACATTATTCCCTCTCCCGTTCTATCGGTCATAACAGGAATTTCCCTTGACCACACAGCCTTTCTCGGCGATACCGTCGAGAAGATAGCTTACGAAAAGGCTGGAATAATCAAGCCGTCCTGTCCCGTTCTTTACGGCGGCAAGGACAAGACAGCAAGAGAGGTTATAAAAGCCGCAGCACTTGAAAAGGGCTGTCCTTATTACGAAAAAGACTACTCAGCCCTCACCTGCGGAAAGATCTCGCTTAAAGGCAGTAAGTTCGGTTACAAAAAGCATAAAAACATCTCCCTCGCGCTTCTCGGCACCTATCAGCCCGAAAACGCCGCAAACGTCATTGAGGCGGTCGAGATACTGCGTTCAAAGGGATACAAGATCTCGGACAAGAATCTCCGCGAAGGTCTGCGCGCGACCGAATGGAAGGGACGCTTTGAGCGTCTGAACGATTATCCCCCAGTATTTTTCGACGGCGGACATAACGAGGAAGGCGTTACTGCCGCCGTCCGTACCGTCAAGGAATGCTTCGGCAATAAGAAGATAAACGTAATCTCGGGAGTCCTTAAAGATAAGGATTACGAAAAGATCGCATCAAGGATCGCATCGGTCTCAAATGCGGTTTATACCGTAACCCCGGACAGCCCCCGCGCACTTGACGCAAAGGATTATGCCGAGGTGTTTAAGTCAAAGGGCAAAAACGCCGTCGGATACGAAAGCTTTGATGAAGCGGTCAAGGCAGCATATACGGATTCGCTGAAGAAAGGCACGCCTATGCTGTGCGTCGGCTCGCTTTATTCGTATTCCGCATTCAAAAAGGCGCTTAAGGACACCGATAAGGACGGTTCTCGTTCCAAAAAGGCAAAGGAAAAGCATCTTGCAAAGCTCATGGCGGTGACTGTATGTGTCCTCACTGCTCTGTTTTTGGCACTCAATCTCATTGTTGAAAGCGGAATAATCGCTTCGCTTTTCGGCAAAAAGATAAAATACCGCCATTATCCGCCGTTCGGCGAGGAATATTTTGAAGAGCCAGATTGGGACGAGGATATTTTCGAGGATAGCGACTATCTCAACAAGGATCGCTCCGTTCACTACACGTCGAACGGCGTGTCAATTATGCTTGAGACCGACGAACAGTTCGAATCGGCAGGTCCGATCGCGCTCTTTTTCCAACAGTACTTTACAGCAATTATCCACGGGGATCACATTACCTACAATTCGCTCCTTACCGATCAGTATAAAAAGGAATACGGCCCAAAGGATCCCTTCACGATGCAGAAGCTTTATGAGATTGAGGTCATCGACCTAAACCGCATCAACTATCTTAACGAGGGTACGCCGAATATGATCACAGTCTACGAGTTTGACGTAGAATATAAGATTATGGAAAACAACGGCACATACAGGAACAATCTCCTTTCTGACGACAAGCGCCCTCTCCACTACTTTCTCTACCGATATTCGTCGGGAGAGATCAAAGTTTTTGACATAGAGGAGTATCGCGAAATACTTAACTGACTATCAAACCACTATTTGTCAGGAAGTTATTGACATATTGACTTTTTTTAGGTATAATTGTATTATATTTAGGAGGTGGCACTATGCTAGCTATTACCAACGCAATCATCGTGATGACCGATCATTACATATACGACGGTACCGTTCTCGTTGAAAACGGCAAGATCGTTGAGTTCGGCAGAAAGGTAAAGATTCCCGAAGGTGCTGAAATACTCGACGTTAACGGCGCATACGTCGGACCCGGACTTATCGACATTCATACTCACGCCGACGGCGAAACGTTTTTTAACGACGACGCCGCAAAGGCAGCGGATACCCTGCTCCATCACGGCGTAACCGACGTCCTCCCCGCTCTTTATTATAATATGGGTAAACAGCAATACCTTGACGCTATCGCGTACCTCAAGGACGTTATGGCAAAGGGTCAGGCAAAGAATATTATCGGCTTCTATATGGAAGGCCCGTACCTCAACCCGAAATACGGCTGCAACCGTGAAAACAACCCCTGGAAGGGTCCCGTTGATGCGGCAAATTATAAAGATATCGTCGATGCGGCAGGTGATCTTGCAAAGGTCTGGTGCCTCGCTCCCGAAAGAGAAAACATCGTCGAGTTCGTCCGCTACGCGAAAAGCGTGAACCCACAGGCAGTATTCTCCGTTGCGCATTCCGAGGCGGCTCCCGAGGACATCGAGGCAATTATGCCCTACGGTCTTAAGCTTGCAACTCATCACACTAACGCAACCGGTACTCTTAATAAGTATCCCGAGTGCCGCTCCGCCTGTGTTGACGAGACTGCGCTTTATAACGATACTATTTATACCGAGCTTATCTGCGACAAGGTGGGTATTCACGTTGACCCCTATATGCTCCGCCTTATCAGAAAAATAAAGGGCGACGATAAGATTATTCTTATTGCAGACTCCTTCGTTGAGCACGGACCGATCCCGGACGGCGATCTCTATGAAGGCGCAACCGATATCAACTTCGACTTTATGGGCGAGATTGCCGGCTCGAAGATGATACTCGACGGTCCCTGCCAGAACATAATCAAGCACACGGGTGCTTCGGTATGTCAGGCATTCAAGTACGCGTCGACCAACCCCGCAACGCTTCTCGGCCTTAGTGACCGCGGAAGAATCTCTGTCGGCAACGTTGCAAACCTCATCGTTGTTGACCACCTCTTTAACGTCAAATACACCGTCTTCGGCGGTGAAATTGTAAAATAAAAAATAAAATCAAAGGAGTATAAGACAATGAACTTCATCACAGATCCCGCAACAAAATTTGACTTTGCCCCTGCCGATTTTGTTCCCTTCAAGGACAAAAAGGTTTGCGAGTACGTTCGCAGCCTCAGCGGCAAGGACCTCGAAAAGAGAGAGGACTGGTGGCATCCCGAATTTGAAGTAAAGGTTATGATGAACCCCCATCCCGTTCTCATTTCCACCCTCTTCACCCGCCTTAAGGCAGCATCGGAGGCAGGCAAGTCCTTCACTATGATCCTCGGAAACCCCGAGCCTGACACCTACATTCCGCTTGCACAGCTCATCAACTACTTCAAGGTTGACTGCTCCAAGGTTCACCTCGTAGCTGAGGACGAATGGGCAGATGAGAACGGCAATATCGCTCCCATCACCTACGAAGCAGGCTTCGCTCACTCGATGATCAAGTACCTCTACTACCAGATCGACGAGAAGCTCCGTATGCCTATGGAAAACGTTCACTTCCCGACCAACGCTAACATCAAGGATTACTCCAAGATCATACACGACATCACCGAGGGAACCGGTGCAGATATTGCA
>JAZSHF010000076.1:0-8147 GCA_045533115.1 Eubacteriales bacterium | reverse complement strand
TGTAGTTTTGGGTTTTTATTGCGATGCGGCCCCTCCGCCGATTGTGGTGGGGCGGGGGCTTGCCCCCCCCGCCGCAGGTCGTCCACGCCCTGCAAAAAAACAACATTGTTTGGGTGCGGCGGGAGCAAGCCCCCGCCCTACGGCGTTCGCGAATTTTCCGTATGTCCTGAAATTTTACGCATCAATGGTCGATATCGTCAAGGTCGTTTCCTCAAGAACGTCGAGGAGGACGCGGACGGTGTCGAGCGCGGTGAAGATGGTGACGTTATTATCGGTCGCGTAGCGGCGGATCTCGTGTCCGTCAGACGCCTGACCTACAGACGCGATGTCGCGGGTGTTGATAACGTAAGCGATATGTCCCTGGCGGAGCGATTCTGCGATCTCGTCGCTTCCCTCGCTTATCTTCTTGAGAACGTGAGTGCGGATACCGTTTTGCTTCAAGAACTTAGCAGTTCCCTCGGTTGCCTCAATGTTGAAGCCGAGGTTATAGAAACGGCGGATAAGCGGAAGCGCCTCTTCCTTATCCTTGTCAGCGATGGTGGCAAATACGGTGCCGTAGTTCTGCACCTTCATTCCCGATGCCTGAAGCGCCTTATACAGCGCGCGGTTGAGCTTGTCGTCATAGCCGATCGCTTCACCCGTGCTCTTCATTTCGGGAGAAAGGTAGGCGTCAAGACCGCTTATCTTGTTGAAGGAGAATACGGGAACCTTAACGTACCATCTCTTCTTCTCGTCGGGGTAGATGTCGAATATTCCGAGCTCCTTAAGCGACTTGCCGAGAATGACATCGGTCGCAATGTCCGCAAGGGAGTAGCCCGTTGCCTTCGAAAGGAAAGGAACGGTACGCGACGAGCGGGGGTTTACCTCTATTATGTAGACGTTCTCGTTTTCGTCGACGATAAACTGAATGTTGAAAAGACCTACAATTCCGATTCCGACGCCGAGCATCTTCGCGTAGCGGAGGATAGTGCCCTTGACTCTGTCGGAGATTGAGAAGGTCGGATATACGCTTATCGAGTCACCGCTGTGGATACCCGTTCTTTCAACAAGCTCCATAATTCCGGGAACGAAGACGTTGCGTCCGTCGCAGATCGCGTCGACCTCGACCTCTTTACCCTGAATGTACTTATCAACGAGAACGGGCTTGTCCTCGTCGATCTCAACGGCGGTCTTAAGGTAGTGGCGGAGCTGTTCCTCGCCCGCAACTATCTGCATCGCGCGTCCGCCGAGCACGAAGGAAGGACGAACGAGTACGGGATAACCTATCTCAGCTGCCGCCTTGATGCCGTCCTCTATCTTGGTTACCGCCTGACCCTTTGCACGCGGAATATCAAGCTCGTTAAGGAGATTTTCAAAAGCGTTTCTGTCTTCTGCGCGGTCGATAGCGGCACAGTCGGTACCGATTATCTTAACGCCGCGGTCGGTAAGGGGCTGAGCGAGGTTGATAGCGGTCTGACCGCCGAGGGAAGCGATGACGCCCTCGGGCTGCTCAAAGTCGAGAATCGCCATAACGTCCTCGGGCGTGAGCGGTTCGAAATAGAGCTTGTCCGCCGTCGTGTAGTCAGTCGATACCGTTTCGGGGTTGTTGTTTATTATGATTGCCTCGTAGCCGGATTTCTTTATCGTCTGTACCGAGTGAACGGTCGAATAGTCGAACTCAACGCCCTGTCCGATGCGGATAGGACCTGCGCCGAGAACGACGATCTTCTTCTTTCCCGTAAGACGCGATTCGTTTTCGGTGTTTGCGTAGGTCGAGTAGAGGTATGCGATATATTTTCCCGTATGGAGAGTGTCTACCATCTTGAATACGGGAATGATCCCGCCCGCTTTACGGAGATTGTAGACCGAAAGCTCGTCGATGTCCCAGAGCTTCGCGATCATCTTGTCGGAGAAGCCGAGCTCTTTAGCTTGGCGGAGCGTGTCCTTGTCACCGCGCTTGACGCGGAGGGTACTTTCCATCTTGACGATCTTCTCAAGGCACTCAAGGAACAGCTCGGTGATCGCGGTCGCCTCGTGAAGCTGCTCAACGGTCGCGCCGAGACGGAGAAGCTGAGCTATCGCGTAAACGCCGTCGGCGTGGAACTTCTTTATGTAATCGAAAAGCTCTTCCTTCGTGTAGGAATCGAACTTAGGCAGGTGAACGTGGCAAACACCCGTTTCAAGCGAGCGAATGGATTTGAGGAAGCATTCCTCAAGCGTCGAGCCGATTCCCATGACCTCGCCCGTCGCCTTCATCTGCGTGCCGAGAATATCGGAGGCGGTTGCGAACTTATCGAACGGGAAGCGCGGGAACTTCGCAACTATATAATCGAGCTTCGGCTCTTTGTCGCCGGTTCCGCCCGCAACGGGGATCTCGTCAAGGGTCATACCGACTGCAATTTTTGCGGTAACTCTTGCGATAGGATAACCGGACGCCTTCGACGCGAGTGCGCTCGAGCGCGAAACGCGGGGGTTGACCTCGATGAGATAGTATTCGGAGGAATCGGGGTTGAGCGCGAACTGTACGTTACAGCCGCCCTCTATCTTAAGCTCGCGGATTATCTTTATAGCCGAGTCGTTGAGCATCTTGAGGTCGTGGTCGTTGAGCGAAAGAATGGGCGCAACGACGATGGAGTCACCCGTGTGAACTCCGACTGGGTCCATATTTTCCATTCCACAGATGGTGATCGCGCGGTCGGATGAGTCGCGCATAACTTCAAATTCAATTTCCTTGTAGCCCTTTACGCTCTTTTCGATAAGCACCTGATGAACGGGGGAGAGCTTGAATGCGTTAAGACCGACGGTCACAAGCTCCTCTTCGTTATAGGCAAAGCCGCCTCCCGTACCGCCGAGGGTGAACGCGGGGCGGAGAACGACGGGATAACCGATGCGCTTCGCCGCTTCCTTTGCTTCCTCGATCGAGTAGGTTATCTCGGACGGGATTACAGGCTCGCCTATCGACTGGCAAAGCTCCTTGAAAAGCTCTCTGTCCTCGGCGCGCTCGATGGATTCCGAGCTCGTACCGAGAAGCTCAACGCCGCATTCCTTGAGGACGCCCTTCTTCTCGAGCTGCATTGCGAGGTTAAGTCCCGTCTGTCCGCCGATTCCGGGGACGATAGCGTCAGGGCGCTCGTAACGGAGAATCTTTGCGATGTATTCAAGAGTAAGCGGCTCCATATACACCTTATCGGCGATAGACGTATCGGTCATTATCGTTGCGGGGTTAGAGTTACAAAGAACTACCTCGTAGCCCTCTTCCTTGAGCGCAAGGCACGCCTGCGTGCCCGCGTAGTCAAATTCGGCAGCCTGACCTATAATGATAGGGCCGGAGCCGATGATAAGAATTTTCTTTAAGTCTTTTCTTTTAGCCATTTTATTTTTCCTCCGTTAGGGTTTAGTTTGTGAATTGTTTGTGGGACGTTGAATGTATCTTGTAGGGGCGACCATCGGTCGCCCGTCTTGCCTTCCCCTTGGGGAAGGGGGACCACGGCGCAGGGGTTCCCCAAAGCGAGCTTGCCGAGCTTTGGGGGTTCCGGCGAAGTGGTGGATGAGGTTAGCCGTCGTAGACGGCGTTATAAAAGTAAAGTAACATTACACCCGAACACCTCATCCGACCTCGCCTCGGCTTTGCCTCGCTCGGCCACCTTCCCCAAGGGGAAGGCTTTTGGATTCAATGCTCTTGATGAGGGCGAACAATATCGGGGTTCCCCGAAGCGAATGAAATGAGCTTTGGAGGTTCCCAAGGGTCGCCTCTACAACGAAAGATCCTGTTTCGTTGCGCTGATTATTTTTCCTGCCCAAGCGCACTATAAACTATCTTCCCGTCATACACCGTCATTAAGCACTTGCCGTAGACGGTCATATCTTCAAAGGGCGTTGCCCTTCCTTTTGTCTTAAATTCATTCGGGTCGATCTTATAGCAAGCGTCGAGGTCGAATACCGTAAATCCGACGTCGGTGTCGATGTCAAATCGGCTTCTCGGCGCCTCGCTCATAAGGAAGATGAGCTTTTCAAGGGAGATAACTCCCGTTTTCACAAGCTTCGTATAGAGAACGGGAAACGCCGTTTCAAGTCCGACGACTCCCATCGCGCTCTTTTCAAGCCCGCGTCCCTTTTCCTCGTCGGAATGAGGCGCGTGATCGGTCGCGATCATGTCTATCGTTCCGTCAACCAAGCCCTCGATGAGCGCATATCTGTCCGATGCGGAACGAAGCGGCGGGTTCATTTTGAAGCGTCCGTGTTCCTGCAAATCGCCATCGCAAAGCGTCAGGTAGTGAGGTCCCGTTTCGCAGGTTATATTCACGCCCGCGGCTTTCGCGCGTCTGATTATGTCCACGCTTTCCTTAGTCGATATGTGGCAGACGTGGTAAGCGCAACCCGTCCTTTTGACAAGCTCGATATCACGCGCGATCGGCCCCCATTCGCTCTCGGAGCAGATACCGCGGTGACCGTGGGCTTTTGCATATTCGCCGTCGTGTATATAGCCGCCGCGAAGAAGCGAGTTATCCTCGCAGTGCGCGGAGATTATTTTGTTAAGGGACGCCGCCTTTTCCATTGCGGCGGTCATCATTTCCTCGCTTTGCACGCCTCGTCCGTCATCGGAATATCCGCAGACATCAGGTGCCATACCGTCCATATCGGACAGCGCCTCGCCGTTCTGACCGACCGTGATGGTACCGAAGGGAAGCACAGCAACCGACGCATCGCGCCGGATAATGTCGAGCTGCTCCTTGAGGTTTTCCACACCGTCGGGGCAGGGCTTCAGGTTCGGCATCGTGCATAAAGCGGTATATCCGCCCGCAGCACCCGCCGCCGTTCCCGACGCGACCGTCTCTTTATAAGAAAAGCCCGGCTCGCGAAGATGAACGTGAACATCAGCAAAGCCGGGAAAAACGTATTTACCTGAAATATCAACGACAGAAGAAGAAAAAGGGGAAGCGGAAAAGGAAACGGTTATATCCTTCTTTTCGAAGTGACCGTTTTCGTATACGTATCCGCCCTTGAGAGTAAGTTCCATTTTTGACCTCCGCGCCAAAGCGCACCCGTTGACTGCTTAAAATTGCATTTAGTATATTGTACCATATTTATTATTCAATGTCAATCACTTTAACGGCAGACACGGGAGAAAATAATATAAAAAAACACCGTCGTTTTGTGCAAAAATCCATAATGTCATTGACAAACGCGATGCGTTATGTTATAATTCCATTCGCGCGGGTGTGGCGAAATTGGCATACGCATAAGATTTAGGATCTTACGCCGAGAGGCGTGCAGGTTCGACCCCTGTCACCCGCACCAAGAAAAACGACAAGTTTCGACAGAAACTTGCCGTTTTTCAATGATATCCGTTCCCTGCGGTCACGGATGATATACCCTGACGGGTATGATATCTGCTTCGCTGATGATATACGCTTCGCGTATGAGGGGAACGGATATTATATCATGCTTGCGTAGCAAGTATATCATGCGGCTTGCCCGTTATCATAAGCTTGTTTTCAAAGGGAAGCGCCTCAAAGCGCTCGATCTCTTCCCTCGAACAGGTCGTTTTCAAGGTAATAACGAAAAGGTTGTTATAATCGGCCCTCTGCTTGCGCTCGTTCCATTTGTCTTTGAATTCCTCAAAATTCGCGTAGTGGTTGCCGTAAAAACGGACGGTTTTTCCATTATAAGTAAGATCTCCGACCGGATAGGAATATCCGCTGTCGGTGACCTCGGTAAAATCGACCGAAAGAAACCCGCGCAGGTTCTCAAGGAAAACGAAATAGTCCTCCGGTGTTATCCACATATTGATAGTCGGTGAGGTGAACTTCAGCCCGAGATTGTGGTAAATTATGCCGCGATGCAGGTGTCGGCAATAATTGTCGGCGCGGGATTGCGAAGCCTCCTGCGAAGTCGGCGAAGATATCTGCCGCGCAAAAATGCGGCCGTTTTTCTGATGGTGTCTTTTATGAATCTCATATTATTTCAGCAGCTTCCGTTTTTATATATTCAGATAACGAACCGCACGGCAACGAACACCGCATAGATCGCGATAAGCAAAATTCCCTGAAGCCTCGTGAGCTTTTTCGAAATAAGCGTGGGGAGCGTAAGAAGAACCATAGAGGCAAGCATTACGGGAATGTCGATAACGAGCGACGAATTAACGCCGAACAACTCCGTATTGCTCGGTACGGCAAAGGGAGAGACCGAAACAGAAACTCCGCTGACGAGAACGAGATTGAAAATGTTCGCGCCGATAACGTTTCCGAGGGAGAGTGCACCGTGGTTTTTAACGAGCGCGGTTATTGCGGTAACGAGCTCGGGGAGCGAGGTTCCGAGCGAGATGAAGGTAAGACCGACGACCGCCTCGGGAATGCCGAGAGCCTTTGCGATAACGATTCCGTTATCGACGAGCAGATCTGCGCCGTAAGCGATGACCGCCGCGCCGACGATCAGAAGCGCGATATCAAGAATAAACCCCTTTTTTTCGTGCGCCTCGTCAAGTGCCGTGCCGTCGCACTTCGTTTCCTTGAGTGCAGAGCGGACGCAAAGGGAGATGTAGACGGCAAAGATGCCAAGAAGTGTAAATCCGACCCACCTTGCAAATTCCCCGAAGAAATAAGCAACAGCGGAATAAAATGCGGCGGATATGAAAAATACCGACACGGGAAGAATAAGCGATCTTACGTCGACCTTTGGCGGACGAATGGCGATAGTGACCGCCGCGATAAGCGCGGTATTGCAAATTATTGAGCCGATCGCGTTTCCGTAAGCGATCTCGCCGTGACCGCCTAATGCGGAGGTTGCAGAGACCATTACCTCGGGGAGCGTCGTTCCGATCGAAACGACGGTAGCACCGATCAGAAGATCGGGGATGTGAAATCTCTTTGCGACGGCGGTCGCGCCGTCAACGAACCAGTCACCGCCCTTGATAAGCAGAATGAGTCCGACTACAAACAGTAAAACGGTTAAAAACATAGTGTGCTCCGCCCTTCAATATCTCTGTTATAACTATATCATACAATTACCGCCTTTTCAATCGGTTTTTCGAAAATACGTCAAAGCATCTGAAAAAGTGTTGATATGAGGATAATTGTGTGATACAATAAACACGCAGAACGTTTACATTAAGGAAAAAATATGACCGGCAATAAGAGTCAAACACGAAAAATTCTGACCGATCACGTCAACACCTACCCCGCCCTGCAAATACAGGATATTTTCAAGCTCCTTTTTCAAAGCGCATTCGGGTGTGAGCATCTCGTGTCGGATACAGACGGCGCGATAGCGTATATTGAAAGCGAATATAAGACCGTTCCTCAAGAGCCGAGAGCGATAGAGCCGCTCGGCGGGGAATATTCAAGAGTTCCGCTTTCGTATATGAATAACGGACTGACGGCGGACACCCTCGGGAAAATATTCGTCCTCTCCGCTAAGCGCGAGGAAAACGGCATCTCCAACCTCGAAAGCAAGCTGAAAACGGCAATGGAGCTGATAGTCGAGGGCGTTTTGCCATTTGACGCGGAAGAATTTGACGCGGCGGTAAATGAATGGAGAGCCCTCGGCTATCCGTCCGTGCGTCATTCCGAAATTTTCAGAAGCAAATACCGCCCGTCGTATCGCGTAATATCAAACGAATTTGTGCCGTTTCTGCCGATCTTGACGGCAATAGACAAGCTCGGTGACAAAGCCGCTTCCGCTATCGACATAGGAAGCGCAAGCGATAAGACCGCCCTTGCTTACGTCCTTGAAAAGGTGTATGGCTCCGCGTTTTTTCGCACCGGCGACATTTTTTGCCGCCCGCAATCAAGTAAATAAATCCCGAAAGGAAAAACGATATGGAAAACGAAAAAACCTTGGAAGAGGTAAGAAAAATATTTGAAGGCGACCGCTTTGCGACCGAAAACGGAGCCGTGATAGACGAAATCGGTGACCGCACCGCTACCTGCAGCTTGGTTATCACCGATTCGCACCGCAACGCAATAGGCGCCGTTATGGGCGGAACCTACTTTATGCTCGCGGATTTTGCATTTGCGGTCGCGGCGAATTGGCAGAGAATGGGCTGCGTGTCGCTCCGCTCCGACATCTCTTTTTTGACCGCCGCAAAGGGAAAAAAGATGATCGCGAAAGCGACCTGCGTAAAGGACGGCAAGACGACGGTCTGCTACCGCGAAGTCGGATCGTAGCCA
>JAZSHF010000003.1:0-7320 GCA_045533115.1 Eubacteriales bacterium | reverse complement strand
CCTTGACATTTCTTGTGCTTTGTACTTTCTCTTCTGTTGTTCAATTTTCAAGGACCGCTTCACCGCTCCCAAAAACACGCTTGTCTTTTCGCGGCGGATTTTTAGTATACCACGTTTGAGACCGTTTGTCAATAGGTTTTTCAACTTTTTTAAAAATTTTTTCAAAAAAAGTTTTTTGCGGCTTCTCGCTTACCGATCGGGCGATTGCCCGCTCAAAAGCGCTTGATTATTATAGCAGAGGTTTTGCCGTATGTCAACACCTTTTTTGATATTTTTTTCACTTTGTAGGACACGTGTCAAAATAACGAAATTCAGCCCCCTTGTTTTGTGCAAATTGCTACTATTGTATTATTTTTCCCTTTGTAGTATAATATATTCACAATATTTCGAAAGGATCATAACCGTGGAGCCAACAAATAAGCTGATATCGTCCCTCAACACCGCAATTTTCGGTGGAACGCTCAAAAAGCTTGTGCTTTCACGCCCGTCCGACAAGACGGTTATCCGCACCGAGGGGCGCATATATAATAAGGAAGGAATTATTCTTCAGCTCGAGACCTTCCGAACGGACGGAAAGGCGCTGCACAAGAACCTTCCTGCTTCCGAGGCGCCCGAGTACGTTGCATCGCTTCTCGGCGAATACCGACAGCTGAACCTCATAACGACGGGCGGTGACCTTGAGGCTCGTCTTTCAAGTAAGGGCAAACTCCTTGTTTCGGGCAAGATCGGCAAAGGCGAGACCGTCGAGCTTTCTCACGACCGCGTGAAGCAGGTATTTTTGCACGACGGTGAGGTTTATCCTTTCCTAATTGCGCTCGGCGTGAGCGACGAAAAGGGAAGAGTGTTCGACAAAAAGCGTGCGAAGTTCCGCCAGATCGACCGATTTCTTCATTATATTGACGATATTTACCCGAAGCTCCCGCAGGGCGAGCTTTACGTTCTCGACCTCTGCTGCGGAAAAAGCTACCTGACCTTTGCCGCATATTGGTTTTTGACCGAGGTCAAAAAACGTGAAGTCAAGATGGTTGGAGCCGATCTGAAGCAGGACGTCATTGAATACTGCTCGAGAGTTGCAAGCAAGGTCGGATTTGACGGCCTTTCTTTCGTTTGTTGTGACATAAACAAATTCGAGCCGGAACGCCGGCCGAATCTCGTTCTTTCGCTTCACGCCTGCGATATCGCGACCGACATCGTGCTCACCAACGCCGCGCGGCTCGGCGCCGAGGTCATTCTCTCGACTCCCTGCTGTCAGCACGAGATAAATTCTCAGCTAAGCAACAAGTCGGATCTCGGAAAGGCGCTGTCGCCCGTTCTTGAGCATTCGCTCATCAAGCAGAAGCTCGCCGTGGCGCTCACAGATGCGCTCCGTTGCAAGCGCCTTGAAGCGAGCGGATATTCCGTTGACGTTACCGAGCTTATCGACCCCGAGAACACGCCGAAAAATCTTCTCATTCGCGCGGTTCGTACGCAAATGAGCGAGCGCAGAAGGGAAGCGGCAAGAAAAGAATTTGATGCCCTTTGCGCCGCGTTCGGTATTTCGCTTTTCGGCGCAAACGGTGCAAATACCGACGCGCCGACACGTATTATATATAATAAGGAAGAAAAGTGACAAAAAAGGACGGAAATTCCGTCCTTTCTTATTTTCCGTTAAGATACAATTTAAGATTGCACCCGAGGAGCGTTTGACCGAGGAAGGGGGTGTTCAAGCACTTGCTTTTCAAAGTGTTACTTGATATCACCAGCTCCGCCGACGGATCGACAAGCACGAAATCCGCGCTTTCTCCCTCGGAAAGAGAGAAGCCCTCTCCGATTATTTCCGACGGCTTCAGTGCCATTATTTCTGCTATTCTTCGCGGTGCAGCCTCAAGCTCGGGCAAATACGTCATCAGAACGGGGAGCGTCGTTTCAATAGAGCAGAGACCGTAGCCCGAGCCGTTCTGAAATAGTTTTTCGCTTGCAGAAAGGGGAGTGTGGAGAGAGCTTACCGCGTCGATGCTTCCGTCAAAAAGTCCTTCGCGGAGAGCTTCGCGGTCAAGAGACGAGCGAAGCGGCGGAAGAAGCTTGCAGTTCGCGCCGTAAAAAGCAACGTCGTTTTCCGTCAACGCAAGATGGAATGGCGACACGCCGACCGTGACCGACACGCCTGCTTTTTTTGCGTTTTTCACCATTTCAAGCGCCTCGCGGCAGCCGATCGCCATTATATGAACCCTCGCTCCGCTCTCATAAGCCGCGAACAAGAGCTTCGCAAGCTCGCCGCACTCATCATAACGCGAAAAACCGACCGTTCCGCTCATTTTTGAGGCAATTCCGCGCGCAAAACCGCCGTTTTCGGTGTCCCTGATGCCCGCCGAAACGTAAAGGGCGTCGTTTTTCTTTATTTCGCAAAGAGTTTCATAAATATCGCCGTCGCCGTAAAAGCCATACACGATACCGCTTTTTGCTCCGTCGGCAGCGTTTTTCGCGGCGATCACTCTGCCATCTCCGAAACAGTCACCGCCGAGCGACACTATTTTTCTGTAACCGCCGACGGTTGCCGCTGCCGATGCGGTTTCGAGCGATTCGACGCCGTCGCGGCATCGATCGTAGCATCTTGCGCCGATATCGGTGAATGCCGGGAGCAAGATCTTGCCCCTCGCGTCGATTTCCTTGACCTCAACACCGTTCGGAACCTCGGAGATCACCCTCGACACGCCGTTTTCGACCGAAAAAAGAAGCCCGCCGCGCGATCCGTTGTACATTATGCAGTTTTTGACCTTGTAAACCATAGCGGGCTCCTTTCTTTTCATATTTTCAGCATATATCCCTTATTTCTGACCGTAATTATCATTCGCGTATCAAAGCGCAGATCGATTTTCCTACGAAGATAACTTATATACACGTCAACTACGTTACTGTCGCTTTCGGTAGGGAAGACTATTTCACGCGCTTCGCTTCGCGATACGGCTTCACCGTTTTTTGAATAAAGAAGCCTAAGAAGCTCAAACTCCTTTTTCGAAAGGTCGATCCTCTCGCCTCGGAAGGTGACGGTATCGCCGTCAAGCATCAATCCGCGCGTGTCTTTTTCCCTCTTGCGGAAGCGCACAAGCCCGTCACAAAGCCTTCCCGCGTCAAAAGGACGTTCAACGAGCATCACGCCCTCCGTTTCGGCTTCAATATAGCGGCAGCAGACGATCTTTTCGGCATTCGGCGCGGCGCTTCTCACAAGCTCCATCGCCTCATCGTCAAGCACGCCGACGACGAATATTGCACAGCGGACGTTTTCTTCCGATTGAGTCACCGTTTCGGCTCCCCGCTCTCTAAGCTCAAGCTCGACAAGACGCGAAAGGCGCTTTTCGCTGAGCCCGCCTATTGCACAAACGAGAAATTTATTCATTGATATCAGCAAGCACTACCCTTGCTTCCGATCCGATGCTTCCGTCCTCAAGGGTCGTCTTGAACATCACCGCGCCGTCATTTTGGGTGGAAAAGACCTTGAATGAAGTGCCAAGCCGCGCCTCGTGCAGATAGTTTATGGAAAGGCTTGTCACGCGCTTTCCCAACATATCGGGGATAAATCCGCAGAAAATACGAGGATAATTCGTATTATTGAGATGAACGTTCTCATCGCAGTCGCCGTAAACGACCTTGTAATCACCAAGCTCGTGAAAATCGACGCTGTTTGCCCTAAAGCGCAAAGGGGAAGCGATTTCAAGCTTGTCCTCATCGGTGCCAAACCCGAGCTTTATCTCCTCAACGCGTATCGGACGGCGTTCCTCAATATTCATCACGCCCCAGAACGCAGTCATAGCGGCAACTCTTTCGCCGTCGCGCTCTACAACCGTACTTCTCAAATACCCGTATCCGCGAGCCTCGTTCAGCCAAGTAGTTACCTTGATTACGTCCTGAGCGTATATCGGCTTCTCGATATCAAGCGCAACGCGGCTCAATATAAAAGCGGTGCCCAACTTGCGTATCTCGTCAAGAGTCGGGCCGTAATGCCCGTGCTGAAGGTTTGCCGATTCCTGTATATATCTCATTACCGCCGTCGCGCTCGCAATACCGTTAAGGTCAACGTCCTGCGAGCTGACGCGGAATTCACATGAAAACTTCATTTTTTGCCTCGTTTTCTTCCTTATTATATATACCATTATATCACTGTTCAAATCCGGTTGTCAATGACATTTATTTTCGCAAATCGTTTTCCATTTTTTGCCATATTACTAAGCATATCGGCAAAGAAAAACCAAATTTCATTTTTTTCGACCAAGACTGACCTGCCGCGACAGCCGTATTCCCTAAATTCCATACGCAATATGTGATATGGTATATAAAAAGGAGGGATAAAATGAGCATTAAAGATTTTTTCAGAAGAAAAAAAGGCAAATCCGAGCGCCAAAGCGTGATTACAGTACCTGTCGGGCGAATTTTGCCAAATCCCGCGCAGGTACGAAAATCCTTTACCGATCTTAACCGGCTGACAGAGAGCATTCGCCGTTACGGCATTATCGAGCCGCTCACGGTGCGTCCCGTTCCGAATGCCAACCCGGCAGGAAAGAAAAAGGGCGATCCCGTTTACGAGCTTGTTTCGGGAGAACGGCGGCTCCGCGCGGCAAAGATCGCCGGAATGAGTGAGGTGCCTTGTGTCGTAATGCACCTCGACGACCGAAACGCCGCCGAAATGAGTGCTGCCGCAAACAGCAACCGAGTTTCGATCACGTTTTTTGAGGAAGCAGCGGCAATGGCGTCGTTCCTTGACGTTTACGGTCTGACGCAAGAGGATACCGCGGCGGTGTTCGGGATACCGAAATCGGCACTTTCCGCAAAGCTGCGCCTGCTTCGGCTGACGGGTGCCGAAAAGCTGATAATCACGGGCGGCGGACTTACGGAGCGCCACGCAAGGGCTGTTATCAAGATATGCGACGCCGAAAAACGCATTGACGTAATTCAAGAGGCAGTGCGGCTCGGGCTGTCGGTCACGGAAACAGAGGAGCTTGTTGACCGCGTGCTTTGCCCGTCCGAGGAAAAAGGGAAGAGGCGCCGTACGACGATCAAGGATCCGCGCATCGTCTACAACACCATTGACAAGGCAATAGAAAGCATTGAGAATGCAGGCGTTTCGGTGGAAAGAGAAAGGCACGAAAGAGACGACTCCGTTGAGCTGCTTTTCAGGATCAAAAAGCCGTCCCGCAGTTTTCCCGCAAAATTCCCCGAATTTTCCCCTGATACAAGAGAAAAGATAAAGGCTGTTTAAGAAATTGTTTCACGTGAAACATTACGTTTTGCGTGAAGCTTTTTCTTTTTGATGTTTCACGTGAAACATTCCCCTCTTTTTCCCCTCAATTTCCCTAATTTTTCCCACTTACACTATATCTATTGACATTTCTTTCTAAAAGAGATATAATAAATACACCTTTTAACGAAAAAACAGGAGAATTCTTGTGGGAAAAACAATAGTTTTCGCCAACCAAAAGGGCGGCGTAGGAAAAACCACGTCGGCAGTCAACGTTGCGGCGGCAATGGGCGCGAAGGGCAAAAAGGTTCTTCTCGTCGATCTTGACCCGCAGGGCAACACCTCAAGCGGCGTCGGCATCAATAAAAAGAATATGAAGCTATCAAGCTACGACGTAGTTATCGGAAGAAGCTCAGCTGAAAGCTGTGTCGTTGCGACGGAATTTCCGAATCTTTCAGTCATTCCGTCGAACATTTCCCTCGCGGGCGCGGAATTTGAGCTTGTAACGACCGAAAAACGCGAATACCGTCTTAAAAATGCGCTTACACTTATAAAGGACGAGTATGATTTCATAATTATTGACTGTCCGCCGTCGCTCGGCATACTGACGGTCAATTCTCTCGTTGCCGCAGATGCCGTCATCGTTCCGATGCAGTGCGAATATTACTCAATCGAGGGTCTTTCTCAGCTGCTTTCGACGATACGCTCTGTAAAACGGCTTTACAATCCGTCACTTGAGCTTCTCGGAATACTTATCACGATGTATAACGGACGACTTAATCTTTCGAGCCAGGTTATGTTTGAGCTTAAAAAGTACTACGCATCGAAGCTCTTTAAGACGACGATACTCCGTAACGTGCGGCTGAGTGAAGCCCCCGGCTTCGGAATGCCTATTATTTATTATGATAAGCATTGTAAGGGTGCTGAGGCGTATTACGCCGTAACAGACGAAATTCTCGAGAGAATTTAAGGCAAAGAAAGGACAAAACCATGGCAAAACCTAAGAATACAGGTCTCGGACGCGGCATTGAAGCCATTTTTCTCGACAACACGGCAGAGGAAAACGGCGGCGTTACGATGCTGCGTCTGAGCGAAATAGAGCCGAATCCCGATCAGCCGAGACGTGATTTCGACCCCGAAGCACTTTCTCAGCTTGCGGAATCAATCCGGGCGCACGGTCTGATACAGCCGATAATCGTAAGAAGTACGGGAAGCGGTGAATTTTACGAGATAATCGCGGGCGAACGCCGTTGGAGAGCCTCTAAAATGGCGGGGCTGACCGAAGTTCCCGTAATTATAATGGAGCTTGACGACCAAAAGGCGGCGCAGGTAGCGATAATCGAGAACGTTCAGAGAGAGGATCTGAACGCAATAGAAGAAGCGATGGCATACCGCTCGCTCATAAACGACTTTGGAATGACGCAGGACGAGCTTTCAAAGCAGATCGGAAAGAGCCGTTCGGCAGTTGCGAACATTCTCCGCCTGCTTGAGCTTCCCGACGAGGTAATGGCACTCGTTCGCGAGGGCGCGCTTTCGGCGGGTCACGCAAGAACGCTTCTCGGACTTAAAAATCCGACGAGGATCATCGGTGCGGCAAACACAGTTGTGACGAAAAATCTTTCGGTACGCGAAGCCGAGGCACTCGTTAAGAAGCTGAACCGTATCGAAAAAGAGATAACGAACCCGAAGCCCGAAAAGGACGAGCCGATAGTTGACTATTCAGCCGAGCTTGCAAGGAAAATGACCGAAAAGCTCGGAAAAAAGGTAATTATCAGCGGCAAGGGCAAACTGAGAAAGCTTGAAATCAGCTTTTCTGACGATAAAGAGCTCGACGAGCTCGTAAACAAGCTCTGCGGAGCAAATATTTTCGACGATTAAAAGAAAGGCAAAAGGTAAAAAATCATGCTTGACATCAAATATATAAGAGAGAACCCCAACGAAGTAATCGAGCGTCTTGCTCAAAAGGGCAGAGACGCAAAGGAAGAGATCGCAAAAATTCTTGAGCTTGACGCTCAGCGCCGTTCGATAATCGCCGAAAACGAGCTTATGAAGGCAGAGCAGAACAAGACGAACAAACTCATTCCCCAGTACAAGAAGGAGGGCAAGGACGT
>JAZSHF010000040.1:0-29429 GCA_045533115.1 Eubacteriales bacterium | reverse complement strand
ATCATAACCTTCCAAAGGTACTTGATATCGCTCGTACCGTCGACCTTTGCCGCAAGATACAGCTCGTTCGGTATCTGCAAGAAGTTCTGACGGAGAAGGTAAATATAGAAGATACTTACGAGGAAGGGTACGATAAGTACCGTGTAGGTATCCATCCAACCGAATGCGTTTACCGTCTGGTAGTTCGTTATGGTGAAAAGCTCGCCGGGGATCATCATAGTTGCGAGAAGAGCCGCGAAGAGCGCATTCTTTCCCTTGAACTCAAGGCGTGCAAATGCAAACGCCGAGAGGACGGTTATAACGAGAGAAAGGAGAGTCGACACGACACCGACTATTACAGTGTTCTTGAAGAGCGTGCCGAGGTTTGCTGCATCGAATGCCTCGACGTAGTTATGCCAGAGGATCTCTCTCGGGAAAAGCGTCGGAACTGAGAGCTTATATTCGTTTAGCGATTTAAGCGAGGAGATTATCATCCAGTAGAAGGGGAAGAGGACGATGATTGCGATAAGAATGAGGAATGCATAGGTGATCGTTTTGGATATAATCTTCGTCACTGTCTGCACGGATCTTACTTTTTTAAGGTCCTTCTCCTGAAGGGTAACGTTCATATTATCTGCCATTTTCGTTCCCTCCTTAATAGTGCGTCTTCTTCTTGCTTACCGCAAGGTTGATCATCGTAACAACAAAGATAATACCGAAGAGGATAAGCGCCGCAGCACTTGCTCTTCCCTGCTGTGTATCGATGGCATCGTAAATGAATCCGACCATCGTATTGAGTCGTCCTGCATCGCCTGTCGGTCCCATATCCTCGCCGAATATACCGACGATGCTCGAATATTCCTTGAATCCGCCGATAAAGCCGGTTATGACTACATAAGCGATCATCGGGGAAAGAAGCGGAACGGTAATCTTCGAGAACACGCGGAAACGGCTTGTACCGTCGACTTTAGCGGCGTCGTAGTACTGCTTGTTAACGCTCTGAAGTCCGCCGAGAAGGATAAGGATCTTGAATGGAAGAGCGTTCCATACGATATAGACCGTCATAACCGTAATATTCGCCCAGTAGGACGAGCCGGCGTTTATCCAGTTTATCGGATCGCCGCCGAAAAACTCAATTATGTTGTTTATGATTCCCGCCGTTATAACAAGCTCGTTTTCGCCGCCGAAGTTGTTACCGACCATATTGAACATAGCCGCGAATACCATACCGATAGCGATGGAGTTTGTTACGTAAGGGAGGAAGTATATCGTCTGAAGGAATCTCGAAAGGGGTCCTATCGAGTTAAGGCATACCGCTATAACGAGTGCGAGGATCGTCGAGATCGGTACGGTGAGTACGCAGAGAAGAATCGTATTGAACAGACAGTCCTTGAAGTAGTCGTATTCGATGACCTTCGTAAAGTTATCAAAGCCGTACTCGAAGGTTTTACCGCTTATAACCGCCATCTGGTTATATCCCTCCTGAACGGACATATGAAGGGTATTGATGATCGGCCAGACGGTAAATATCAGAAGAAGTATGATAGCGGGTGCTAAATACAGCCACGCTTTCCACTTATGTTTACTTTCTACCATATCACGCCACCTCAGAAGTAAATGCGGCTTTCGTCTTCTTTGGAGAAGAGGAATACCTTGTGGGGCTTGAGAGAGAATGTAACCGTTTCACCCATCTCAACCTTGTTATCAGCGTTGATGATGGAGCGGATAACTGGATTGAGCGATGCTTCGTTCGTCGAAACGACGGAAACGTCACGTCCCATGACCTCAACATTCTTAAGGTTGCATACGAAAGATCCGTTCGGGTCGAGGTTAAAGCCCTCGGGACGGATACCGACGGTAACGTTCTGATCGCTGACGCCGGGAACGTCAAGAACTGCCGCGTCTCCTATGTAAAGCTTTTCGCCCTCAACCTTACCCTCGAATACGTTGATCGGAGGAGTTCCGAGGAACTTTGCAACAAAGAGGTTCGTAGGATCGTCATAAACGTCCTGAGGCGCGCCAATCTGCTGAACTACGCCGAGCTTCATAACGACGATAAGGTCGGAAATTGACATTGCCTCTTCCTGGTCGTGAGTTACGAAGATGGTCGTAATTCCCGTTTCCTTCTGGATACGGCGGATCTCTTCACGGGTCTGGAGACGGAGACGAGCGTCAAGGTTTGAAAGCGGCTCGTCAAGGAGAAGAACCTTAGGCATCTTTACAAGCGCACGCGCGATAGCAACTCTCTGCTGCTGACCGCCCGAAAGCTCACTCGGCTTACGGTCCATAAGATTATCGATCTGAACGAGCTTTGCTGCCGTATATGCACGCTCGATCATAACGTCCTTCGGAAGCTTGTCCGCGCCCTTCAGGTTCTGAAGGGGAAATAGGATATTTTGCTTGACAGTCATGTGGGGGTAAAGCGCGTAGTTCTGGAACACAAGGCCGACACCGCGGTTTTCTGCCGAAAGCTCGGTTACGTCGTCGTCTCCGAAGAAGATTTTACCGCCCGAGGGCTTCTGAAGACCGCTTATCATATAAAGGGTCGTACTCTTACCGCATCCGGAAGGTCCGAGAAGTCCAATAAGCTTTCCGTCGGGGATCTCGAAAGTAAAGTCGCTTACAGCAACCACCTCGTCCTTGACCTTCTTGTTTCTGCTCGGGAAGATCTTGGTCAGATTTTGCAAAACAATTTTCATACCGTTTCGCCTTTCTTCTTTTATATATTCTTATTTTTTGAACTGTTTTAATACGCGGCTTTTTCCGCATTTTCCGTCTGAAGCTTGGTTTTATAAGCTATTAAGTCATCCGTCGTGTCAAAGATCATCTGACTCGCCATATCGACGGTCACCGTCTGAGCAAGCTTGTCGTGTATCACCGTGCGCTCTTTCGTGAATATGAGAAGCACAAGCTGGAGAAAAACAATGCCGACGGTGACTATGATTCCCACTATTCCTATCATTCCGAAAAGCATCATTATGATCAGTAGCGCGGGAATCATCGTTTCGACCGTAAATTTGCCGAGAACGGTGCGGGCGAACATCAAAACGCCGTTTACCCTTATACCGTCTATACGCATTACCGCAATACCGAATATCTTTTTGCCGAGCGTCTGCCCGTTTTTGAAGAGCATCGGAACGAGGAATTCGAGAATAAGGTACGACGCGAGTATCGGGAAGGTAACGATTATCAGCGACAGATTGAACATCATCTGATAAGCGTACGCCGCCTCCTTGTCCTCGCCGTATTCCTTTTTTGCGGTATCGTATATCGCCTTTTGCTCGTCGGTCAGCTTGTCATACTCCGTTGACGCGTCAAGACCGTATTTTTCATAATAATACTCGCGGCGTTCGTTAAGCTTTTTCTCATATTGGTCATAATTAAGCGCCGCAGAGGTTCCCCACATAAGACCGACGGCAAGAGTTATGAGAAGAATGAAATCGAATATGCTCGCCGAAATTCGCTTCCAAACACTTGCTTTTTGTAGGTCAAGCATACCGTTTCCTCCTTTTATCAACGAAAAAACTGCCGACTATTTACATTTGGGCGCAGTTATCCCATTGTTTACCCGTATATTATAACACAAGTGACGGTAAATAATCAACAGTTTTTTAATAAAATTATATAAATTTGTCAAAAATTCTTATTTTCTGTAAAAAGCGTTGCCACCGATAAACTCGCGAACGAGACTCGTTGGCGGAATCTCGTCGTCGACCGATGCGGGATGGACGAAATTCAGCACCTTTACGATTGCTCTTACCTCGTCGTAATACTCGTCCTCGGGGCCGATCTCAAGCAGGAGCGGGAAGATGTGCTTACAAAGGACTGCAAGCTCGTAAAGTGTCGAGCTGTTAAAGATCACGTCCGCCTTTTCCTGGAACGGGAATATCCACTTCTCTTCCCCGCGCCTTACCGACTGCCACATTGAAAGAGTGTTACTTACCGACGAGCCGCGCGTTTCGTAGTCGCGGACTATTCTGCGAAGCAGACGAAGATAACTGCTCGCTATTCTATTATGGTCGTCGAGATTAAGCGGCAAAAACGGGCATACGAAGAGCTTGAACACCGCTTCCTCGGGAAGGCCCTCGGGAAGCATTGCGGGGTTGAGTGCGTGAAGACCCTCGACGATTATGACCGAGGTCTCGCCGAGCTTCAGAAAATGACCGTTATACTCTCTCTTTCCGGTTTTGAAATTGAAGGTCGGGATCTCTACCTCGTCTCCGCCGAGAAGCGCGGCAAGATGCTCTCCGAAGAGCTTTGTGTCAATGGTATTTATATGCTCGAGGTCAACTTCACCGTTAGGTCCTGCGGGTATCTTATCGCGGTCGATATAGTAGTCGTCCAAGCTCATAAGGATCGGCTTTCTGCCGTGGACTCTGAGCTGGGTTGCGAGACGGTTTGCAGACGTCGTTTTTCCCGACGAGGAGGGACCCGCAAGCATTACTGCCTTGATTCCGCGCGTACATATCATATCGGCTATTGCCGAAAAACGCTTTTCGTGCAGTGCTTCGTTTACTCTTATTAGCTCTCTAATCTTTCCAGAATCGACAAGCTCATTCAGGTCTGCAACAGTTTCACATTCCATTAGCTCGCCCCATTTTTTGCCTTCGATATAGACGTTAAAGGAGTTCGGCATTTCGCGGTATTCCGCGACCTCGTCGGCGCTTTTTCTGCCGGGAAAAATAAAGATGAAGCCGTCAGTTGCGGGGATTATATCCCATACACGCAAAAAGCCGGTTGACGGTGCCATTTCGCCGTAATAATAGTCCGAAAAATCGCCGTATTCGTAGACGTCGAGAGTCGGTACGGGACGGTAGGACAGAAGCCGCGCCTTATCGTTCTGACCTTCGTCGGCATAGTGCTTGATTGCATCTGCGGTGCTTATGCGGCGGCGGCGAAGCGGAATATCCGTATCGACTATTTCGTGAACCCTCGCTTCAAGTACGTCGGCATCAAAATCGGGCGCACCCGTAATCTCAATGTATAGCCCGTCGCCGACCGTACAGTGCATTCTTGCCTTTGCGTTCGGCCAAAGCTGGCGTAGTGCCAAGAATATAACGAATTGCGCTGTGCGGAAATAAACGTCGTAGCCGGCAGGATCTGTATAACGCAGAAGCTTTATTTTCCCGCCTGACGCTTCCATCGCTTTACGCTTCGTCTCTCCGTCCTGCCCTACGTCCTTGCTTCTCAGCGGAACGTAATTAAGCGTAAATACTTCGCCTGCGATCTTCGCGGCAATGGGATCGTTTGACAGCTTACCGTTCATCAGCCCAAGTCTTTTTACTATGTCGAGCAGCGACTCGTCGGGCATCACGTTTATTTCGTGTTCTTCAATATATAATTTCATAATCAATTCTCCTATTGAAAATTCTTTTTCCTTATCGGCATCTCCGCAAAAACTTCAATCGGCACGCATTGGGAATATATCATATATATGACGATCCTTCCCCTGATATTAGATCGGCGCTCACTGAATCATCTTTCAATATTCTCACTATGCTTTTTGCGTTTTTTCTCAATTATCAGCTGCGTCAGGTTTATCACAATAAGCCCGACATTGAGAAGTGCCACAGGCATAGCGCCGGAAAGGTACGAGTAGATCGCGCTGATAACTGAGCCGCTAATATTCAAAATGCGGAGCGTTGACAGCTTCGTCATCATCATTGACAGTAAAATGAGAGCCGTCCCTATGTAACCAAAAATTTCGAGATATATCATTCTTACTATCTCCTTAATTATCTCCCAAACAAATAAAAATAGCCGACTATCGGAAAAACCGGTAGTCGACCATTATCGGTGGTTCGTAGAGACGCCTGCCCATATTACAGGCATATACCAAATATTGCTTTGGGATATTTCTTCCACTAAAACATTATACCGCATTTTTGGCACAATGTCAATAACATAGCACATTCAACGTTAAACTTCAGCAATATTAACAATTTTTGCCCTCATTTTTTGTGACAAAAAAACGCCCCGAAGGGAGCGTTTTCGCTGTAATTAGAGTTTACTTTTTGATGCAAAGCTTACAAAAACCGATATAAAACATAAGCAGTGATGCGCTCATCAAAACACCCGCAAGTATATCAGTAAACCAATGCACGCCCGAAAGAATTCGTCCGACAACGGTTGCAGTCATAAGAGAGACGGCGATAACAGTTAATGTGATGCGAATTGACTTGTTTTCAATCCTCATAAAAAGCTGATGTACTGCCGCTCCGAAGATAGATACCGAGAGCATCGTATGTGACGACGGAAATGATGCTTCAAGCTTGCCGTCCATAACGATCGGGCGGTAATTTATCACCACTATCTCAAAGAATACGTAAACGCAAGCAACTGCGGCGAAAAGCCCGCCGAGCACCAATATATCGGAGTCGACCGCCTTAATGCTCTTTCCTTTTATGAGCTGATACGCGCCAAAAAGAGCAAATACCCCTGCAACCGCTATTGCAAGGTAACCGAGAATTTCAGTTGCGTCATACAACGTCATATTTACGCCTATCAGATCGCGGAAATAGGTATTTATTTTCGAGAGCCCTATTTTACTGCCGTGAGGACCGACCGCCTTTACGTCAACCGTTTTTACAAGCACTGTCAGTATTGCGAAAACAATGAACAGAATCGAGCCCCAAATAAAACACTTCTTTGCATTTTTCTTTTCCGTCATATTATTTCTCCGTTCGTTTTTTCAAAAAACCGCTGACGGATCAGCGGTTTTCATTTTTTAATACGCTTTTGCCCAGAGGACGGTCGTCTTTGCGGGCTTACCGCAGCAGACGCACTTGCCTTCCTTGCCCTGCATATCGAACGGTATGCAACGCGAGCCGACGCCAGTCAGCTCCTTGACCTTATCTTCGCATTCCTCGCTTTCGCACCAGAGAGCCGAGATGAAGCCGTCGCCCTTTTCATTCAGGGTCTTAATGATCTCGTCGGTGTTTTCGCACTCAGTCATCTTGCTTGCTCTGTTTTCGAGCGCCTTTGCATAGATGCCTGCTCTGACTGCCTCGAGCTTATTTGCAACCTCGTTTTCGAGGTTATCGAGTGAGACGAAGTCCTTGCTTCTGTCGTGACGCGCAACGAGAACGCACTGGTTGCCCTCAATATCGCGGGGGCCGATCTCAAGACGTACCGGCACGCCCTTCATTTCGTATTCGGAATACTTCCAGCCCGCAGAGTTGTCGGAGTCGTCGAGCTTTACTCTGAAGCCTGCATTGGTAAGATGGTCTTTAAGCTCGTTTGCCTTTTCGAGGACACCTTCCTTATGCTGAGCAACGGGAATGATAACGACCTGAATAGGAGCTACCGCAGGGGGAAGAACGAGTCCGTTATTATCGCCGTGAGTCATTATGATAGCGCCGATAAGACGGGTAGTAACGCCCCACGAGGTCTGATGCGGGTACTGAAGCTGGTTGTTCTTATCTGTATACTGGATATCGAACGCCTTTGCGAAGCCGTCGCCGAAATAGTGCGAGGTTCCTGCCTGAAGCGCCTTACCGTCGTGCATAAGTGCCTCGATTGCATAGGTAGCTTCTGCGCCTGCGAACTTATCGCTTTCGGTTTTCGGGCCCTTTATTACGGGCATTGCGAGGTCGTGCTCACAGAAGTCCGCGTAGATATTGAGCATACGAATCGTTTCTTCCTGTGCCTCTTCGGCAGTTGCGTGCATAGTGTGTCCTTCCTGCCAGAGAAATTCTCTTGTGCGGAGAAAGGGGCGCGTATTCTTTGCCCATCTTACGACCGAGCACCACTGATTGTAGAGCTTCGGAAGGGCGCGGTAGGACTTGATTACGTTTGCGTAATGCTCGCAGAAGAGAGTTTCCGAGGTCGGGCGAACGCAGAGCTTTTCGGTCAGCTTTTCGCTTCCGCCGTAGGTTACCCACGCAACCTCGGGAGCAAAGCCCTCGACGTGATCCTTTTCCTTATTGAGAAGGGTTTCGGGAATGAACATCGGCATATAAACGTTCTCGTGTCCTGTTTCCTTGAAGCGGGTATCGAGAATCTTCTGTATGTTCTCCCAAATTGCGTAGCCGTAGGGGCGGTAAATCATACAGCCCTTTACGCTTGAATAATCTATAAGATCTGCTTTTTTAACGACGTCCGTGTACCACTGTGCGAAGTCTTCGTCCATTGAAGTGATAGCTTCGACGAGCTTTTTGTCCTGTGCCATAGTTTTTCCTTTCTTTTCGCAGATTAAGTCATAATTTCATATCATTATATAACAAAAAAGAAAGGTTGTCAAGGTAGTAATTTCCCACTTTTCTTTGCTCGTGCAAAGAAAAGTTCCAAAAGAAACCACGCCAAGGGGACAACCGACAAAATTTTGCCTTGCAAAATTTTGTACGTTTTCCCCTTTGGAAACCTCTTTCGATTTTGCACACACGCCAAAACGCTCTTGTAGGGGCGACCATTGGTCGCCCGCGTAACGACAATGTTACATCACAACCAAACACCTCATCCGTCACGGCTTCGCCGCGACACCTTCCCCAAGGGGAAGGCAAGACAACGCCCCGATGCTTCGCCACGTTAATTGTAGGGCGGGGGCTTGCTCCCGCCGTTTTGAAGGAACTTTACATCATAAACCGCTCAATTTCCGAAAAGAGCGTTTCCTCGCATTTCGCGCTTGCGCGTGTGAGAGGCAGACGCAATTCAGAACGGCAAATACCGAGCTTTTCCATTCCGCTTTTAATCGGCATCGGGTTGGTTTCGGTAAAAAGCGAGCGCATAAGCGGAATGAAGCGGTGGTAGAGCGTCAGACACTCTTCCCTATCCGTTTCGTAGAGCTTACAAAGGCGTGACATCTCACGAGGGAACATATTTGACACAACCGAAATAACTCCGTATCCGCCGATGGCGAGGACGGGCAGCGTCATATCGTCGTTGCCGCTGTAAAGAGGCAATTCGGAGCCGAAGCGGCTTGCGATATACGCGCATTTCGATATGCTTCCCGACGCTTCCTTGACTCCCGCCGCCATCGGATGAGACGCGAAGCCGTCGTATACGCTTTCGGGAATATCGGTGCCGGTGCGTGACGGTATGTTATAAAGGATCGTCGGCACTCCCGCCCCCTCGGCTATCGTAAGAAAATGGCGTAGAAGTCCCGATGCACCCGGTCGGTTATAATACGGTGTAACGGCAAGTATTCCGTCGGCTCCTGCTCGGACTGCTTCTTTCGTAAGCTCGACCGAGGATGCGGTATCGTTGCAGGTCGTACCTGCGATGACCGGCACTCTGCCGTTAGACACCTCGGCAACAATGGCGGTTATTTCTATTTTTTCCTTTTTTGTTAAGGTTGGAGCTTCACCCGTCGTTCCGCATACAACGAGTGCGTCGATGCCCTCGCTTATTTGAAATTCAGTTAGTTTTTTAAGCGCGGCGATATCTATTTTGCCGTCGTGAAACGGCGTTACAAGCGCAGTTGCCGCGCCTTTGAAGAGTGGTTTTTTCACTATATTTCTCCTTTTGCATTTATTTCCCGAAAACGGTTGAAATTTCGGCGAATCTGTTGTATAATTAAATGGATAATACCTATTTGAAAGAATTTTGACTATGATTAAGAACAAATTGAGTCCTACGAACCTTAAAAAGAGTGACTTTTTCTATAATTTGCCCGAGGAGCTTATCGCTCAAACGCCTGCCGAGCCGCGAGATTCGTCGCGTCTGCTCGTACTTCACAAGGATAGCGGAGAACGCGAGCATAAGGTCTTTTCCGATATAATCGACTATCTTAACGACGGCGACGTTCTCGTTATTAACGACAGTAAGGTCATTCCCGCGCGCCTTTACGGAATAAAGGAAGAAAGCGGGATCGAGATTGAGGTCGTTCTTCTCCGCTCAAGAGGACTTGACGTTTGGGAAACGCTCGTACGCCCAGGAAGAAGATGCAAGTCGGGTACTAAAATTATATTCGGCGGCGGCATTCTCCGTGCCGAGGTTCTTGAAACCGTTGAGGGAGGAAACCGCTTAATTAAATTCGAGTACGAGGGAGACAACATTTTCTCGGTTCTCGATCAGGTAGGCAATATGCCCCTCCCGCCTTACATAACCGAAAAGCTCAAGGACAAGAGCCGTTATCAGACGGTCTACGCAAAGGACGAGGGCTCTGCCGCCGCGCCGACTGCGGGACTGCATTTCACGACCGAGCTTCTTGAAAGAATAAGGGCAAAGGGCGTTAAGATCGTCCCCGTTATGCTTCACGTCGGGCTTGGCACCTTCCGTCCCGTCAAAGAAGATAACATAACCGACCACGAAATGCACGCTGAGTTCATTTCGGTTTCAAAAGAATCGGCTGACATCATAAACAACCGTAAGGGACGCCTTTTTGCCGTCGGTACCACTTCTTGCAGAGTCCTTGAAAGCGCATCCGACGATAACGGAATCGTTCACCCGATAACTGACGACACGGGCATATTCATTTACCCGGGCTACAAGTTCAAGGCAACAGACGCGCTTATTACTAACTTTCATCTTCCCGAAAGCACGCTTTTAATGCTCGTTTCGGCATTGACAAACCGTGAGCTTATGCTCGAAACCTATAACGAGGCAATCGAAAAAGGTTATCGCTTCTTCTCCTTCGGAGACGCGATGCTGATCGAATAATAAATGAAAAAGACGCTTATTACGCCCGACACAAACGATTTTCCGTCCGAATTTCGTTCGCTTATCACGGGCAATATATTTGACAGCAGCTGTTCGCGTGAAGCGCGCGTTTATTACCTTGCGGACAGGCGTCTGTTTCTTAAAAAAGCCCCTCTCGGCTCTCTCAAAGCAGAGGCGGAGATGACGGGCTATTTCGGCTCGATCGGTCTTGGCGCGGAGGTCATTTCTTACGTTTCCGACGAATACGACTGGCTTCTGACAAACGAGGTCAAGGGCGAGGATCTTACTCACGAAATTTACACCTCGCGTCCCGAATTTATTGCCGAAAGAATAGGCGTGACGCTCAAAATGCTTCACTCCCTGCCGACCTACGATTGTCCGATACAAAACAGGACGGAAACATATCTCTCAAACGCCGAATACGGTTACAAAAACAAGCGTTACGATGAAACGCTTTTCCCTGACAACTGGGGCTACGCTTCGCCTGAGGAGGCGTGGAGAGTTATTGAAAAAAGGGGCTGTGAATTAGAGTGCAATACACTGCTTCACGGCGACTACTGTCTACCGAACGTAATATTTGACGGCGACTCTTTTTCGGGCTTCATAGACGTCGGAAACGGCGGTATCGGCGACCGTCACATCGACCTTTTCTGGGGTGCTTGGACGCTTTGGTTTAACCTCAAAACCGACAAATACAAGGATATATTTTTCGACGCTTACGGAAGAAGCGGCATTGATTTCGACCGTTTTTCGCTAATTGCCGCCTGCGAGGTGTTCGGATAGAAAGGATTTGAAAATGGAAAGCATAAAGGTTCAGTTATACTGCCACATTCCTCATATAAGTCAAATACTTTGCGGCTTTAACGAGCTTGGCAAAAGCGGCGAATACAGCGTCGTACTTGAGGACGTTGCCGAAGAAGCCCAGCGCACCTACACGGATATGTCGATATTGAAGGTCTATTACCGAGGTAAGGTAATAATTTACGATATGATGGACGGATATATCGGTCCTGAGATGATGAGAGATCTGCTTGAGAATTGCGATTTTTATTTCAAGCGCAGTTTTTCGCCCGAAAAGAACGAGCAGTTCGGCGATCTCAAAAAGAAGATGCACCCTCTCGGTATGAACTATCATGTTACCTATGGCGGAAATCCGCTCAATGACGGCTTTATCAAACGGTTCGTCAAGCTCTTTTTGCGCCGTGAAAGCTTTGATTCCTTTACTCAAAAAAAATTTGAAGCAGAGCCGAAATTTAAGGACAAGGATATAAAAATACTCTTTTTAACGCGCCTTTGGGATCCTAAGGAATGTATAAACGAAGGATATATTGCAGAGCGCAACCGCATAAACGAAGAACGTATAGCACTTATACGCGCTCTCCGCGAAAAATACGGCGGAAACGTCGTCGCGGGGCTTAACGATTCTCCGCTTTCGCGTGAGCTTGCTCCCGACCTGATTGTGAGCAAGAAGTATACCAAGCGGAAAAACTATCTTAACCTTATGAAGAAGAGCGATATTTGCATCGCATCCACAGGGCTTCACGGAAGCATCGGCTGGAAGACAGCCGAGTACGTTGCGGCGTCAAAAGCCATCGTCAGCGAGCCGCTTAATTACATGGTAACAGGCAATTTTGTTCCCGGGGAAAATTATCTTGAATTTTCGGACACAGAGGAGTGTATGTGTGCTATTGACGCTCTCGTATCTTCCTCCGATGCCCTTTATGAAATGAAATGCAAAAACCACGAATACTATAGGCGCTACCTCGCTCCGCGCGAGCTTGTAAAAAAGTCGCTTGAGACAATCGACGGGCTTATAGAGAAGGAAGCAAATTGAACAGTAAGATCAAAGTTTTAGCCGTTGTCGGCCCGACGGCGTCGGGGAAGACAGACCTTTCCCTGCGCCTTGCCGAGGCGCTTGACGGTGAGATAATATCCTGCGATTCGATGCAGATATACCGTGATATGAATATCGGAACGGCAAAGCCGTCCTTAGAAGAAAGACGCGGTATTCCGCACCATCTTTTCGACGTTGCCGATCCCGAAGACGAATTTTCATGCGCCGATTACAAGGTGCTTGCCGAAAAAGCGGTAATGGATATTGCATCAAGGGGTAAAACGCCCATTTTTTGCGGCGGAACGGGACTTTATCTTTCCTCAGTTCTTCGAGGCGGCAACCTTTCTCCGAATATTCCCGAGGGAATAAGAGAGCGTCTTGAAAAGCGTTCGCCTAATGAAAACTGGGAGGAGCTTTTGTCGGTCGATCCCGATGCGGCTTCGCTCACTCACAAAAATAACGTGAAGCGTGTTATCCGCGCACTTGAAATCTATCACGGAACGGGCAAGACCAAGACCGAATGGGACAAACTGTCTCTTAAAGCCGAGGTCCCTTACGACGCGCTTATTTTCGGGCTTGATTACAAAAGCCGCGAGACCCTTTACGATAGGATCAATAAGCGCGTTAACTTAATGATGCGCGATGGTCTTGAAAACGAGGTAAGAGCTATTGCGCCACGTCTCGGAAAAACCGCATCGCAGGCGATCGGGTACAAGGAGCTGCTTTATTACGTAAACGGTGAGCTTTCGTATGACGACGCCGTTGAGCTTCTAAAAAAGAATACGCGGAATTACGCAAAAAGACAGCTTACGTGGTTCAGACGCGACCAAAGCGTAATTTGGTCGTACCCCGACGAGGATAGTGCCGACACCATTTTTGAAAATATTGTAAATATTGCAAGAAAGCACTTAAATTGATAAGCAAAATGTGCTATACTTAACGGGTTAGCGGATAGAATTTCGAAAGGAGAGACGCCGTGGACGTCAAATACTTAAAAAACGTAGTCAAATATATGCTCTCGGCAGTTCTCTGCCTCATACTTATTGCATACATAATCTATCATCTCGCCGGCGGATTCAAAGCCGAGATCGGCACGACTCCCGCGTCGCTCGTGACGGTTGAATCCACCTACACGACGGGTGTCACGCTTTTGCGGGAGGAAAAGGTTCTTTATTCACCCGTAAACGGCGATATCAGCTATCTTTTTGCCGACGGTGAAAAGGTTGCGATAAAGTCGGCGGTTGCCGAGCTCTACCCGCAGAACGGTTCGTCGGAGATACGTGAGAGAATAATGGAAATAGATCTTACGATCCGCTTGCTCGAACGCAGTAATATGTCCGACGCCGAAAAACGCACGGATACCGCAAGCACGGATATTACTATCAGAAAGAATCTCTATAAAATGCTTGATGCTCTCGACGAAGGCAACATTTCGCGAGCAAACTCTCTTTCCGACGATTTCCTCGTTCAGCTCAACAGGCGAAGAATAATTACCAAAAGCGTTACGAGTTACAACAAAATGATTGAAGAGCTGAAGGCGGAAAAGAAGCTGCTTTCCGCTTCGCTTCCCGAAAGCGAAAGCACTGTCAAGGCGTCGAGCGGCGGATATTTTTATTCTACTCTCGACGGATACGAGAACGTGCTTTCCTCCGAAAATATCGCGACGATATCCTATAGAGAGTATCTTGAGCTCGCGTCAAGGCCGCCCGAGGATATTAAGGCGGGAGCGAACGGTTATCCCGTCGGTAAGATCGTGACGGACTACCTTTGGTACGTTGCCTGCGAGATCAGCGTTTCGGAGCTTCACAACTACGAAACGGGCAAAAATTACAGCATCAAATTCCCCTATAACAATGATACCGCAATTACGATGAAGCTTTACCGCATCCTCTCCGAGGCAGGCTCCGATACCGCGGTCCTCGTTTTCGAAACGGGAACACTTCCTTCCGACTTCAATTATCTGCGTCATCAGACGGTACAGATAGTCAGAGAATACTATACCGGCTGCCGTGTTCCGACATCGGCGCTCCGCGTTGTAAACGGTCAGGCGGGAGTTTACGTTCTCCGCGGATCAAAGGTCGTCTTTAAGAGAGTCGAGCCGCTTTATGAATACGATGGATATATCATCTCCGAGGACAAGTCGGGAAGCGATTCCTCCTATCTTGCCAAAAACGACTTTATTATCACGAAAGGCAAGGATCTGTATGACGGAAAGATCATTGAATAATATTCCCGATTCGGTCAAGGAAAGCGTCAAGGCGAGCATTGACAGAATAAGGGCTGACATCGGCGATAACGCCGTCCTCATGGCGGCAACGAAGACCGTTCCGGTAGAGGTCATAAATTACGCCATAACCGAATGCGGACTTACAGATATTGGCGAAAACCGTGTTCAGGAGCTTCTTTCAAAATACGATGACCTTGAAAAGGATAAGGTTAATCTTCACTTTATCGGAACGCTTCAGGCGAATAAGGTAAAGTATATCGTAGGCAAGGTTTGTCTTATTCACTCTCTCGACAGCGTCAAGCTCGCCGAGGAGATATCAAAAAGATCGCTCAAGATCGGTACAGTTACCGACTGCCTTTGCGAGATCAATATCGGAAACGAGGAGGCGAAGGGCGGCATTTGCGAGAATCACGCCGAGAACTTCATAAGAAGCGTATCCGACCTTGAAGGAATCAGAATAAGAGGAATAATGGTGATCGGTCCGCACTGCGAAAATACCGAGGATTATATTCCTTTCTTCAAGCGTACAAAGGCGCTTTTCGATTCCCTTTCTGAAAAGGGGCTTATCTCCGACAAGCCGATACTCAGCATGGGAATGTCCGATAATTATGCACTTGCAGTGAAATACGGATCGACACTCGTTCGACCGGGAAGTGCCATATTCGGGGCAAGAAGTTACGTTTGAAACGGTTTTACGCGATTTTTACACCGTTTTGCACAAAAAAAGAGCAAAATATTCGTCAAGGTTTTTGAAAAAACGGTTGCTTTAGGAAAAAAAGTATGATATAATACCTTTGTGTATGGTGAAAAGTCGATTTCACCGATGATAATTTGCAAATAACATTACATATATTTGGAGGTACAAAATGGGTTTCTTTGACAAAGCAAAAGGATTATTCAAGGGTGAGGGTTATAACGACGACGAGTTCGTTGATTACGGCGACGAGGGCTTCGACGAGCCCGAATACGACGATACGGGATATACGCAGACCGCGCAGGCCGCTCCCGCTCCCAAGGCAGGCCGTACAATGGGCATCAATTCCGGCGCACTTGAAATGAAGGTCGTTAAGCCCGACAAGTATGACAGCGCTACCGCTCAGAAAATCGCTGACCATCTTCTCAGCAACCGCACCGTGGTTCTTAACCTCGAGTCGACCAACAAGGAGTCCGCAAGACGTCTTATAGACTTCCTCTCCGGCGTTGCTTATTCGATCGGCGGCTACATTCAGAGAGTTGCTGTCAACACCTTTATCATCGTTCCCGAGAACGTTGACATCTCCGGTGAGCAGCTTCAGGAAGCTCGCAAGACCGAGGATAACGACATTTACTGATAAAACGCTTAAGCCGGGTTGTCCTTTACGGGCAATCCGGTGTTGGTGCTTATTTTGCCATACTGTAATAACGGCTTGATAATACTGTCGAGGTCTTTTAATGCGCGCTCAGCGCTGCTTTTTCCCGCCATTATCAAGCTGAAACGGACTGCTTGGAATTATCCTCGCCGTACCGTTTGTTTTGCTTTGTATGGGTATTTTAGGAAACGTGAGAGGACGGTCTTATCTTGCCATACGTCGTTTTAATGATAGCGCATGCTCTTGATTTCTACTGCGACATTCTCATTATTGCGCTTATGCTTCGAATGATCCTTTCCCTCTTCGATCCGAAGGGCGAGGGATTCGTTATCGGGTTTGCCGCCTTCTTGACGGAACCGCTGCTTGTTTTGAGCGAAAAGCTCCTTGCGTTGTTCAAGATCGAAAACGGTGGCCCGTTTGACATTTCCGTTTTGGTCGGATATGCGATCCTTATGCTCGTGAGAGCAATACTCATTCCCTTTTTGGGATAAAACCAAACGCCTTTCCGCGGGGGCTTCAGCTGCGGAAGAAAGGATGCCGACTTTCGGCGTAAACACCGATGCTTGCACCACACGAACTTAAAAACACAGAATTTTCAAAGTCGCTCCGCGGTTACAGTACCGTTGAAGTCGACGAACATATAGAATTTCTTATAGAAAAATATACCGAGCTTTACCGTCTTAACGACGAGCTCGAAAAGAAGCTTCGCATTACCGAGGCACAGCTTGATGCTCTCAAGGCCGAGGAGGATTCGATAAAGTCGACCCTCGTAAACGCGCAGAAGGCGAGTACCCGGATAATAAACGAGGCAAACGAGCGCGCCGACGTCATTATGCGTTCGGCGAAAAACAGCTGCGACAGAATGATCGCCGAGCTTAAGGCAAATGTCGTTAAGGAAAACGAGCGTCTTCGTGACGCGCAGAGAGAGACCGCTTCCTTCAAAGCCGCGCTCTTTGAAGCTTACCGCGATCATATTGCGGGAATCGAAAAGATTGTTCCGGGAATAAGGATCGAGAACAACGACGAGAAGATCGCGGAAAAACTTTCGGGCGAGGTTATGGAGCGTATAAGACAGGATCTTACCGGATCCTCCGAGCTTCTTTCGGGCTCCGACGATCCCTTCACCCCCGTAAACGAGGAAGGCGATACCGTATCAAACGGCTCCGGAAGCGCCGAGGCGCCCATCCCCGACGAGCTCGATGACGAACGCGCAAGACCCGATGAAAACGCTTTTTCCGAAGCGCGCGACAGCGAGCAGGATTTCCTTTCCGAGAGAACGATAATTCTCGAAAAGGGCGAGAGCATTATGGATTCGATCCGTAAGCTCAGTGGAGAAAAGTCCGACGAGGACGATTTCCTTTCGATGCTTGATTCAGTTTCAAAGGAAAACGATAAAAGCAATTCCTCAAGCACCGACGAATTTGACGTAGTATACGACGGTAAAAAATAAACTGACATTAGGACAGAGGTTATAATTATGGCACAGGATTATACGAAAACACTTAATCTTCCGCAGACGGAATTTCCGATGCGTGCTTCCCTTCCCCAGCGTGAGCCCGGCTTCTACGACAGCTGGACCGCTATGGATCTTTACGGCGAAATAAAAAAGAGAAATAAGGGCAAGACTCCCTTTATCGTTCACGACGGCCCTCCTTTCTCTAACGGCTACATTCACATGGGCCACGCGCTCAACAAGGTTCTCAAGGACTTTATCGTAAAGAGCCACGCGATGATGGGATACTATACTCCTTACGTTCCCGGTTGGGATAATCACGGTCTTCCGATCGAAAGAGCTATTGAGCTTTCCAAGAAGAAGCTCAATAAGGAAATGTCGATTCCCGAATTCAGACGTGCGTGCGAGGAATTTGCAGAGGACTTCATTCAGAAGCAGATGACGGGCTTCAAGCGTCTCGGCGTTCTCGGCGACTGGGACAATCCTTACCGCACAATGGACAAGCATTTCGAGGCACAGGAAGTCAAAATCTTCGGAAATATGTTCGATAAGGGATATATCTACAAGGGTCTTAAACCCGTTACCTGGTGTCCCTTCTGTACTACTGCCGTCGCTGAGGCGGATATAGAGTACAAGGACGATCCCTGTACCTCCGTTTACGTAAAATTCAAGATCAAGGACGACTGCGGCAAGCTCGCCGGCTACGACCTTCACAACACCTATTTCGTAATTTGGACGACCACAATCTGGACGCTTCCCGGTAATATGGCGATCTGTCTGCACCCCCGAGAGAGCTACGCGGTTATCAAGGCGGATAACGGTGAGAACTACATTATGGCAGAAGCACTCGCAGAGAAGACCATGAAGATGGGCGGCTTCGAGAATTACGAGATCCTCGCGACCTTCCCCGGCGCGTTCTTCGAAAATATGTATGCTTCTCACCCCTTCCTTGACAAGACCTCGCGTCTCGTTTACGCCGAGTACGTCACTATGGACAGCGGTACAGGTTGCGTTCACACTGCTCCCGGCTTCGGTGCAGACGACTATAATACCTGTATGAGATACGGTATGGACCTCGTCGTTCCCGTTGACGACCACGGCAGACATACCGATTACGCAGGCAAGTATGCAGGTCTTAAGACCGAGGAATCGAATCCTATCATTCTTGAGGATATGCGTGAATCCGGTGCGCTCTTTGCGTCGGAGCAGATCATTCACTCCTATCCTCACCACGACCGCTGCAAAAAGCCCGTTATCTTCCGTGCGACACCTCAGTGGTTCTGCTCCGTTGAGTCCTTCAAGGATCAGGCGGTAAGTGCTATTGAGAACGTGCAGTGGTACCCCGCTTGGGGCGAGGACAGAATGACGAGCATGATCCGCGAGCGCGCAGACTGGTGTATCTCCCGTCAGCGCCGTTGGGGTATGCCTATTCCCGTATTCTACTGTAACGATTGCGGAAAGCCCGTTTCCAATTCCGATTCCATCGCTAAAATAAGCACTCTCTTTGATGAGCACGGCTCTAATATCTGGTTTGAAAAAACCGCTATGGAGCTTGTTCCCGACGGATTTACCTGCCCTCACTGCGGCGCCAAGGAATTTGAAAAGGAGACCGATACTCTCGACTGCTGGTTCGACTCCGGCTCGACACACTTCGCGTCGCTTATGCACGATACTCCCGAGCTTTGGCCTGCTGACGTATACCTCGAAGGTGCTGACCAGTACCGCGGTTGGTTCCAGGCATCGCTCCTTACCAGCGTAGGCGCACTTGACAAGGGCGCTCCCTTCAAGCAGGTACTTACTCACGGTTGGGTCGTTGACGGTCAGGGACGTGCAATGCACAAGAGTCTCGGTAACGGCGTTGATCCCGCCGACCTTATCAAGGACTTCGGCGCGGATATAGTTCGCCTTTGGGCGGCTTCATCAGATTATCACGCAGACGTCCGTTGCTCTAAGGAGATTTTCTCTCAGCTTTCCGAGTCCTACCGCAAGATCAGAAACACCGTTCGTATCCTTATGGCTAACGTAAGCGATTTCGATCCCGATAACGATATGCTGGCTGTAAGTGAGCTTTACGACATTGACAAGTGGGCGCTTTCCCGCCTCAACAAGCTCGTGAAGAACGTTATTGACGCCTACAACACCTACGCATTCCACGTAGCATATCACGAGATAAACAACTTCTGCTCCGTTGAGCTTTCCAAGCTTTACGTTGATATTACGAAGGACCGCGTTTACACCGATGCTAAGGACGGCAAGGGACGCCGTGCGGCTCAGAGCACGATGTACATCATCCTCTCTGCTCTTACCCGTCTGCTTGCGCCCATCATCACCTTCACCGCTGACGAAGCTTGGCAGATGATGCCTCACGCATCAAGCGACGATAAGAGAAACGTTCTTCTTAACGATATGCCGACATATTGTGACGCTTACTGCTTCGACGAGATCGAAGATCGTTACAATGCACTTTTCGAGCTTCGTGACGACGTTATGAAGTATCTTGAAGAGGCAAGAGCAGCTAAGACTATCGGTAAGTCGCTTGACGCGAAGGTTGAGATCACTGTTTCCGACAAGGAAAAGTATGCGCTTCTCTCCTCCTTCGGAGACGAGCTTGAAACTGTATTCATCGTTTCGGGCGTTACCGTAAACGAGGGCGAGGACGAGATCAAGGTATCCACTGCCGATGGCTGCAAGTGCGTCCGCTGCTGGAAGTTCTCTGAAAACGGCAAGGACACCGAGGGCGGATTCCTCTGCGTTCGTTGCTCCGACATTCTCGGTATCTGAGCAATGCTTATAGTTTCTTTCGCTATTATCGTTATCTCGGTCGTTCTCGACCAGATAACGAAGTATATGGCGTTTACCGACCTCCGTCCGATAGAAGCGCATCCCTTTATTCCGGGACTTATCGAGTTCCGATATACGACTAATCCCGGGATCGCCTTCGGAATGCTTGGCGGTAAGGGCTGGCTTTTCATTCCCCTGTCTAGCATCGCTATCGTGCTTCTCGTCTTTCTTCTGATATACTGCCGCAAAAAGCTGTCTCCTCTCCTTTCTATAGCTATGGCGATGATTGCGGGCGGCGGCATCGGCAATCAGATAGACAGAATCTTTCGCGGAGAGGTCGTCGATTTTCTGAATTTTCAGTTCATTGATTTCCCGATATTCAACGTTGCCGACTGCTTCGTTACAGTCGGTTGCGTGCTTGCGGGTATTTCGGTAATATTCTTCGACAGATGGATATTGTTCGACGATAGCAAAAAGGATAAAACAAAAGTATCCGGAGAAAAGAATGATAAATAATGAAAGCGTCGGCTTACGTCTTGACGTTTATGTGGCGGAACGCGAGGGTATTACGCGTTCCGCCTCTGCAAAATTGATAGAAAGCGGTGCCGTTACGGTGAAAGGTGAAACGGTAAATAAAAACTACCGTTTGCGCGAGGGTGATACTGTTGATACAGTCATTCCCGAGCCGACGCCCGACAAGGCAGAGCCGGAAAATATACCGCTTGACATAGTTTACGAGGACGGTGATCTTCTCGTTATCAACAAGCCGAAGGGGATGGTCGTTCATCCTGCGGCGGGAAACGAGAGCGGAACGCTCGTTAACGCCCTGCTCTACCATTGCGGTGACTCGCTTTCGGGAATAAACGGTGTTATCCGTCCCGGAATAGTTCACCGCATCGACAAGGACACGTCGGGACTTCTCGTCGTTGCAAAAAACGACTTCTCGCACGTTTCTCTTGCCGAGCAAATATCCTCGCACACCTTCGATCGCTTCTACCGTGCGATATCACTCGGTCATTTGAAGGAAGACTGCGGTCGTATCGACAAGCCGATAGGACGGCATCCTGTTGACCGCAAGAAAATGGCTATCGTCAATGATGGGCGCGATGCGGCGACGAATTACCGTGTGCTTGCACAGCTTGACGGCGCAGACTATATCGAGCTTAAGCTTGAGACGGGACGCACGCATCAAATAAGAGTTCATCTCTCCTCGCTCGGTCATCCCATAATGGGAGATACCGTTTACGGAGGAGGGAAAACGAGGTTTGAATGTCAGCATAAGTCGCTTATTTCAGGGCAGTGTCTGCACGCAAAAACGATATCGTTCATACACCCGAGAAGCGGCGAGTTAATGTCCTTTGACAGTCCGCTTCCCGATTATTTCAATAAGCTGCTGACGCTCCTAGGAGGAACGGAAAACAATGGGTAAATTCGATGACATTCTTATATTAAGCGATTTCGACGGTACCTTTGCGGGTGCCAAGTCCCGAATTATCGAAAGAAACCTTGAAGCTATCGAGTATTTTAAGAGCAACGGCGGACATTTTACGCTTTCGAGCGGACGGCTTCCCTGTATGCTCAAGGTTGTTCTCCCGACCTTTCGCGAGATCGTTAATTACCCTCTCATTCTTGCTAACGGCTCTATCTTATATGACGGAAAAACCGACGCTGTCCTTTCCGAGCTGTTTTACGACGGCGTGCAGGCGAGAATTGATCTTAACGACGTCATAAGCAAGTTTGAAGTAGTAAAGTTCGCCTGCTACACGGACGACGGTGAGCTTCAAACAGACATAACGCCCGATACCGCGGTAGGAAACAAATGGCGAAAGGCAAATCTCACCTACGCTACCGACGATGAGGCAAAGCGAGCACGAGACTATATCAACAGAACCTACGGTGACCGCTACGTCTGCTACCGTTCGCACTACTGCTTTACCGAGGTAATAGGCGTTGATTCGGGAAAGGGCAAGAGAATTTCGGCACTTCGCGCTTTGTCTGACAAGCCGCTTAAGGTCTTTTGCATCGGTGATTTTGAAAACGATATCGAAATGCTTCAGATGGGCGACGCGGCATTCTGCCCCGAAAACGCAATTAACGAAGTAAAAAGCATCTGCGACCACGTCGTTTGTCATCACGATAACGGTGCAATCGCGGATATGATAAAAATAATAGAGGAACAATACATTTGACTAATACGCCGCTCATCTGCGGCAAGGAGGGCAAAATGAAGGAAAAGTTTTATATTACAACAGCGATAGCATACAGTTCGCGCAAACCGCACATCGGCAATACCTTTGAGGTAATTATGACCGACGCTATCGCACGCTACAAAAGAAAGCAGGGCTACGACGTATTTTTCCTGACGGGTTCCGAAGAGCACGGACAGAAGATCGAAAACTGTGCTAAGGAAGCGGGTATCACCCCGAAGGAATATGTTGACGGTGTAGCAGGACAGATAAAGGAAATTTGGGATCTTATGGGCGCGTCCTACGACCATTTCATCCGTACTACCGACGACTATCACGAGGCGGCAGTTACCGCTATCTTCAAGAAGCTCTACGACAAGGGCGATATATATAAGAGCGAATACGAGGGCTGGTACTGCCGGCCCTGCGAAGCTTTTCTCACCGACAGCCAGATAGTTGACGGCAAATGTCCCGACTGCGGCCGCGAGGTCAAGAAGATGAAGGAGGAGTCCTACTTCTTCCGTATGAGCGCATATCAGGATCGACTCATGAAGCACATCGAGGAGCATCCCGAATTTATCGAACCCGAGGCAAGAAAAAAGGAAATGGTAAACAATTTCTTAAAGCCCGGTCTTCAGGACCTTTGCGTATCGCGCTCCTCCTTTAAGTGGGGCGTTCCCGTTTCCTTTGACGACAAGCACGTTATCTACGTTTGGATCGATGCGCTTTCGAACTATATCACGGCTCTCGGATACAATCCCGAGCTTCCCGAGACTGATGCGTTCAAGAAGAACTGGCCTGCCGACGTTCATATCATCGGTAAGGACATCATGCGTTTCCACACGATCTACTGGCCTATCATTCTTATGGCGCTCGATCTTCCGCTTCCGAAAAAGGTATTCGGTCATCCCTGGCTGAACGTCGGTGCGGACAAGATGAGTAAGTCAAAGGGCAACAGCATTTACGCTGACGACCTTGCGAACGTTATTGGTGTTGATGCGGTAAGAGAATACGTGCTTGCGGAAATGCCATACCTCAACGACGGAAGCATCACCTTTGATAACATTATCACCCGCTACAACACAGACCTTGCAAATAACCTCGGCAACCTCGTCAACCGTACTCTTGCGATGACTGCGAAGTATTTTGACGGTATCGTTCCCTCCCCCGCAGCCGAAAATGAAACCGACGCTGATCTTAAGGCGTGCGTACAGAAGGCGTACGACGACATGGTCGCGCAGATGGACAGCTATCACATAGCTGACGCGGTTGAGACTGTATTCAGCGTGTTCCGCCGTGCAAACAAGTATATTGACGAGACGACGCCTTGGACACTTGCAAAGAACGGCGACACCGAGCGTCTCGGCACCGTAATTTACAATCTTCTCGAAACTATCCGTGTAGGCGCGGTTATGGTAGAGCCCTTTATGCCCTCGACCTCGGTAAGTATTCTTGCCCAGCTCGGTACTGCCGTTGATTCCTATGAATTTGGCGGTCTTGAAGCAGGAAAGCAGATAGGCGAGGCAAAGGTTCTCTTCTCGCGTCTTGACGAAAAGGAGACCTTAGAGAAGCTTGAAGCAATGAATCCCCCCAAGGCACCTGCTATTCCCGTGCCCGAGGATCAGGAACCCGAGATCGGAATTGACAGCTTCGGTGCCGTTGAGCTTCGTACTGCGCAGGTAATCGCCTGCGAGAGAATTCCGAAGGCGAAGAAGCTTCTTAAGCTTCAGCTTGACCTCGGTTACGAAACAAGACAGGTTGCATCGGGCATTGCAAAATGCTACGCTCCCGAGGACCTTATCGGAAAGAAGATAATCGTCGTTGCGAACCTCAAGCCCGCGGTTCTTTGCGGCGTTGAGAGCAACGGAATGATCCTCGCATCGGGCGAGGGCGATCAGATCAAGGTCGTATTCCTTGACGACGACACGCCGCTCGGACAGAGAGTAAGATGATAATATTCGATTCCCACGCGCATTATAACGACGAAAGATTCGGCTCAACGTCCGAGCGTGATGCGAAGATAAGGGAGATTATGGACGGCAGTGTGAAGTACATCATAAACGCCGGTACAAGCCCCGATTCCTCGCGTGAAAGCCTGAGTATCGCCGAAAAATTCGACGGCTTTTACGCCTCGGTCGGCATTCACCCGTCGGATCTGTATGATCTAAATGACCCCTATGCGGCACTAACTGAGATAGAGAAGCTTACCTCTCATCCGAAAGCGGTTGCCATCGGTGAGATCGGGCTTGATTACCATTGGCATGAAGAGCGTCACGATTTCCAGAAGGAGTTTCTTCATTATCAGCTTGATCTGGCTGAAAAGCTTGATCTCCCCGTTATAATTCACGACCGCGAGGCGCACGGCGACTGCCTTGACGCGGTGTTCGCACATCCTAACGTTCGCGGTGTATTTCACAGCTACAGCGGGAGTGCCGAGAGCGCGCTCGAGCTTGTTAAGCGCGGATGGTACATCTCATTTTCGGGCGTCGTTACGTTTAAGAACGCCTCGCGCCTTGCCGAGATCGTGCCGACAATTCCGGACGATCGGATCCTTGTCGAGACCGACTGCCCGTATCTTACGCCTCATCCGCACCGCGGAGAACGTAACGATTCGAGCTACCTAACCTACACGATAGAAAAGATCGCGTCCTTGCGCGGCGATACGCCCGACAGGATAGCGGCTTTGACATTAAAAAACACCGCAACGCTGTTTAGCAAATGCGGAATTACAATCGAGGGATAATTATGTACAGCTATTTAAGAGAAAATTACACGATGCTCTTTGACTTTTATGAGCTTACTATGGGTAACGGATATTTTCTTTCAGGATACCGGGACAAAATATCCTACTTCGACGTATTTTACCGCAAAAATCCCGACGACGGCGGATTTGCCATCGCCTGTGGTCTCGATCAGGTCATTGACTACGTTAACGACCTTAAGTTCACCGACGACGATATTGATTTTCTCCGTTCAAAGGGCTGCTTTGACGAAAAGTTCCTTGATTATTTGCGTACCTTTAAGTTCTCGGGCGATATTTGGGCAGTTCCCGAGGGAACCGTTATATTCCCCGGCGAGCCGATAATGACGGTACGTGCAAAGACCATAGAGGCGCAGTTCATCGAGACCTTCGTGCTTCTTACCCTTAACCATCAGACGATGATTGCAACGAAGGCGTCGAGAATAGTACGCGCAGCCGAGGGCAGACCTGTAAGCGAGTTCGGCTCACGCCGTGCTCAGGGCCCATCGGGCGCTATTCTCGGTGCAAGAGCCTCCTATATTGCAGGATGCTCGGGTACCGCCTGCGCGATTGCAGAGGAGCGCTTCGGTGTTCCCGCAACCGGTACTATGGCTCATTCTTGGGTACTTATGTTTGACTCGGAATTTGAGGCGTTCGATACCTACTGTTCCCTTTATCCCAATGCTTCAACGCTTCTCGTTGACACCTACAACGTACTCCAGAGCGGAATACCGAACGCTATAAAGGCGTTCAAGAAGCACGGAATTACGAAATGTGCTATCCGTATCGACTCGGGTGACCTTGCGTATCTGTCGCGCAAGGCAAGAACGATGCTTGACGAAGCCGGGCTTACCGAGTGTAAGATCGTTGCGTCCAACTCTCTTGACGAATACATTATTCGCGACCTCTTAAAGCAGGGCGCGTGTCTTGATGCCTTCGGCGTCGGCGAACGTCTTATTACTTCGAAGAGCACCCCCGTTTTTGGCGGTGTATATAAGCTCTGCGCTATTGAAAACGACGATGGCGATGTTGTTCCGAAGATCAAGGTAAGTGAAAACCCCGAAAAGGTTACGACCCCTCACTTCAAAAAGGTCTACCGCCTTATCGAAAAGGAAAGCGGAAAGGCAATCGCCGACTATCTCACCGTTTACGACGAAACGGTCGATACGTCAAAGCCCCTTACCATTTTCGATCCAATCTATACATGGAAAGAAAAAACGCTTACCGATTTCGAGGCAGTCGAGCTTCTAAAGCCGATATTCGTAAACGGCGTTTGCGTTTATGACCGCCCGACGACGGCGGAAATACGCAAGCACTGTGAAGAAGAGCTTGAGCGTCAGTGGGACGAGGTTAAGCGTTTTGAGAATCCCCACAACTACTACGTTGACCTTTCGCCGAAGCTTTGGGATATCAAGCAAATGATGCTCCATAAGATTGTGAAATCGGAGGACAAATAAATGAGCAAAAGAATCGCACTTATCGCGCACGATAATATGAAGCCGATAATGATTGAATGGTGCAAGGAAAACAAGGATATCCTCTCCGAGCATTTTCTCTGCGGAACGGGTACTACCGCGACGAAGATAAACGAGGTAACGAAGCTTCCAGTCAAGGCATACCTCAGCGGTCCTCTCGGCGGAGACCAGCAAATAGGTGCTAAGGTCGCGGCAGGAGAAATTGATATAATCATTTTCTTCTCCGACCCGCTCACCGCGATGCCTCACGATCCCGACGTTAAGGCACTTCTCCGCATTGCGCAGGTTTATAATATTCCGATTGCAAATAACAAGGCAACCGCCGACTGTATACTTAAGTCACTGTAATTCACTTCGATCGGGAGAGAAAGCGCCTGCCCGTAGTGTTATAATTTACGATAAAGAATCCACCCTTTCACGAATGATATGCACCCCAAAAGTGTCTAACTTTTGGGTGCATATTTTTATGAGTAAAACAAAAAGTGCTTGCCGGAATTAAAAAAGTGTTGCGCCGCAGAGTATATACGTTACTACAATAACGGGATAATATCTCTCAAACTAAAAGGAATGAGCCCGGTGGAGTACCGAGCTCATTCACTATCAATTTAATTTTTATTTTCGTCTAACCTTTGGGGTTCACTTCAGCCTTCTCGGAGCCTCTTTTCAAATATTATCCTTCAAAACCCGATCTTCTCCGCGCTTTAGAAGGTGTATTTCATAACCTTTATTACAAGTCACGTCTGATCGTGAGTAAGCGTTTCTTTTTCTGTCATTTTATTCTATTATTATACCCAACTCATATTTGACGGCTTGGGATCGTTAATAATAAGGGGACGCAGGAAGTCAACTGCCTTTTTAAGTCCCTCGTCGATGGTCATCAAGCTGTCCTCGTGCTCGATGGACATAACTCTGTCGTATCCCGACAGCTGAAGCGCCGAGATCATATCTCTCCAGTAGCTTGCATCGTTACCGAAGCCGACCGCACGGAATATCCAGGAGCGGTTAAGCTCGTCACCGTAGTGTTTGGTGTCAAGCACGCCGTTCTTCGCGGTATTGTACTTGTCGATCTTGGTATCCTTCGCGTGAACGTGGTAGATAGCGCCTGCAAGCTCGCGTATAGCGGCAACGGGATCTATTCCCTGCCAGATAAGGTGAGAGGGATCGAAATTAGCACCGAGAGTGTCACCGATCTCTTTTCTTATGCGGAGCATAGTTTCGGGGTTGTATACACAGAAGCCCGGGCGCATTTCAAATGCAATTCTCGTTACCCCGTGCTCCTTTGCAAAAGCGGCAGTATCGTGCCAGTAAGGGAGAAGCACCTCGTTCCACTGCCAGTCGAGGATCTTAAGATAATCCTCGGGCCAAGGGCAGGTCACCCAGTTCGGGTATTTTGCGCCCTCGTGGTCACCGGGACAACCCGAGAAGGTAATAACTGTATCAATTTCAAGCTGCTCGGCAAGAAGCACGGCATTCTTGAAATCAGCGTCAAAGCTCTTTGCTGTATCCTTATCGGGATGAACGGGATTTCCGTGGCAAGCAAGCGCCGAGATATTTATCGCGTGCTTATTAAAGGTCTCTCGGAACTTATAAAACTCGTTCTTATCGGTAAGCAGCACCGCGGGATCACAGTGGCTCTTGCCGAGGTAACCGCCCGCTCCGATCTCGACGGTATCAACGCCGAGCTTACCCATTATCGAGAGAGTTTCGTCAAGTGTTTTAGCACCGTAAAGGTTTGCAAATATACTAAGCTTCATATCTTTTCGCCTTTCTTAAAATCTGTAATGTTGAGCTTGTGGACCGCCATATGCTTGCGGTTGTAAATACGAATATAGCTCAAATATTTATTGCTGCTCCCAAAGTCCCGAAATGACCCTTTCCCAGTCAAAAAGCTCACCGGGATCAGCCTTAAGAGAGCTGTATTCCGAGTGACCGATTATGTGCTCACGGTCGGCAGGCACCGCCCAACGGCGGCATATATCGTTCAGCAGCAAGATCAGAGCCTCGTACTGCGCGTCGGTATAACCGATAAGGGACTTCGGGATCGAGTTGTAATACGAGGACGAAACGTACTGCTTCATATCATTTTTAGAGCCGATAGCAGTCAGCTCTATACCGATACTGTATTTATTCATCTTATTCGTATACTTCTCGTCACCGCCCCATATTCCCTTGCCCGCGTGCCACGCAACGCGCTGCTCGGGGATCCAGCATTGAATCGTTCCGTCGCGCAGTATTATATAATTTATGCTGACACGGTTCTTCTCGAAGGTCTTTTTTATCTTTTCGGCGTTATATGGATCATTTTTATCATTTACGACCTCTGAGCAGAAATGAACCATAACGTACTCGACGGGATATTCTCTTACAGACGAATATTCCTCGGTATCCATAAGTGCCTTAAAAGCAAGCTCGGATATTATTTCGGGGTCGCTCGGGGGAGCAAGCACTTCTATACTTCCGTTTGGCGAAAGCGGCTTTACTCCGCCATCGGTTTTTCCCGCACCGCCGCTTTTTGCACAGGAGGAAAAAACAAATGCGGCGAGAAGGAATATCGCCAAGGCGGTTTTGCGAATATTCATCATTTTCCTCCTTTGAGATTCGAAAAGGATTGCATCGAGTAATCTTATGATAACACATACGAGTCCGCAAGTCAAGAAAAACGCCGTTTTCCTCCATTGATAAGCTGTTGTTTTTTTACGCCGTCACATAGCGCGTCCTCTGCAACACACAAAAAAGCAACCAAAATTCGGTCGCTTTTTGCTTTGCGATTTAACGTCAATCACAGCGTCTTGCCTTCCCATTGGGG
>JAZSHF010000061.1:0-17846 GCA_045533115.1 Eubacteriales bacterium | reverse complement strand
CCAGAGAGCGGAGGAGAACCAGGTGTCGAGCACGTCCTCGTCCTGACGAACAGGCGCGCCGCACTTGGGGCACTTGTCGATGTCGGTCTTGGAGACGGTCATCTCGCCGCAGCTATCGCAGTAGAACGCGGGAATACGGTGTCCCCACCAAAGCTGACGGGAGATACACCAGTCGAGGATGTTGTTCATCCAGTTGAAGTAGTTCTTGGAGAAGCGCTCGGGAACGAAATTGATGCTTCCGTTCTCGACTGCCTCGATAGCGGGCTCAGCAAGCGGCTTCATCTTTACGAACCACTGATCGGACGTCATCGGCTCAACGGTAGTTCCGCAACGGTAGCAAACGCCGACGTTATGGTCGTGCGGCTCGGTCTTAACGAGGTAGCCTGCTGCTTCAAGGTCGCTGACCAGCGCCTTGCGGCAGGTGTAGCGGTCCATTCCCTCGTACTTTCCTGCGTAAGAATTCATCGTCGCATCGTCGTTCATTACCTTGATCTGCTCGAGGTTATGACGCTGACCGACGAGGAAGTCGTTAGGGTCGTGAGCGGGTGTGATCTTAACACAGCCCGTACCGAATCCGTTCTCAACGTAATCGTCTGCAATTACGGGAATCTCGCGGTTAACGATAGGAAGAAGAACCTTCTTACCGATGAGGTGCTTGGTATTCTCGTCCTCGGGGTTAACGGCGATTGCGGTATCGCCGAACATCGTCTCGGGACGGGTAGTAGCAATCTCAACGTAGCCGTCTTCGCCGATTATCGGGTATTTGATGTGCCAGAAGAAGCCGGGCTGATCCTTGTACTCGACCTCTGCGTCGGAGAGAGCGGTAAGGCAACGGGGGCACCAGTTTATGATACGGTGTCCGCGGTAGATAAGTCCCTTTTCGTATAGGTTAACGAATACCTCGCGGACGCTCTTCGAGCAGCCCTCGTCCATAGTGAAGCGCTGATGCGACCAGTCGCAGGATGCGCCGAGCTTGCGAAGCTGACCCGTGATACGGTTTTCGTACATATCCTTCCAGCCCCATACGCGCTCAAGGAACTTTTCGCGACCGAGGTCGTATCTGGTAAGGTTTTCGTCAACGCGCAGGCGCTCCTCGACCTTGATCTGCGTTGCAATTCCCGCGTGGTCGGTTCCGGGTACCCAAAGGGTATCGAAGCCCTGCATTCTCTTATAGCGGACGAGAATGTCCTGAAGGGTCTCATCAAGTGCGTGACCCATGTGAAGCTGACCCGTTACGTTCGGAGGGGGAATAACCATCGAGAACGTCGGTGCGCTCTTATCACCGGAGGGACGGAAGTAGCCGTTTTCTTCCCAGAATTTGTAAAGACGGTCTTCAAATTCCGCGGGATTATAATTCTTCGGAAGTTCGTTTGTCATAACATCTCTCCTTAATATTTTTCGGTGTTATCGGGGCAAAAAATAAAACGCCCCGTAAAAACAGGACGCCGTAAGCGCGGTACCACCTGAATTCGTGCAAAAAGCACGCACTCTTTAATCCTTTACGCAGATTCACGGCGGAGTCTACTTGCCTAAGCTTTCTTTCCGCTGCTACGGTGCGACCTTCTCCGTCCTTTCGCTGCCGCATTTTCAGCTTCCTGCGGCTCTCTGATAGCTATTCTACGGGTACTCTTCACCGTCATCGCATTTATAGAGTCATTATAAACTCATTTTTTCGTTTTGTCAAGATATAGTTGCAAATAAAAAAATATATATAAAAATTGCCGAAATTACAAAATTACTGTTTACAAATCGCGTAAAAGGTGGTAAAATTACTATGTGATTTTATGCAAATACCCCAATATGAGTAAAAGGCATAAGATGCTGACAAATTTATGCCTTCGGGCAAGGAGGTTTTATGGAGACAACGACACGGTACAAGAGAGTACTTATCAAGCTTTCGGGCGAGGCGCCTGCCGCAGGTCAGAAGGACGGTATTCTCAACTATAATTTCGTAAGAGAAATTTGTCTTGCCATTAAGGAGTGTAACGAGCTCGGCGTTGAGGTGGCACTCGTCGTCGGCGCGGGAAATATCTGGAGAGGCCGTCAGGGCGGTGATATGGACAGAACGCGCGCAGACCATATGGGAATGATCGCAACCGTTATTAACGCTCTCGCTATTCAGGACGCGTTCGTTCAGCTCGGCGTTGACTGCCGTGTTATGACGGCTATCGCTATGCACGAGGTCGCAGAGCCGTATATCAGAAATAAGGCGGTTCATCATCTTGAAAAGGGCAAGATAGTGATCTTCGGATGCGGTACCGGCTGTCCCTTCTTCTCGACCGATACGACCGCTATGCTCCGCGCGGCGGAGATAAACGCCGACGTCGTTATGATGGCAAAGAATATCGACGGCGTGTACACTGCCGACCCGCGTATTGATCCTACTGCTGTGAAGCTCGACGAGATCAGCTATATGGATATCCTCAAAAACGATATGAAGGTCATCGACGCGACCGCCGCTTCCTTCGGTAAGGAAAATAAAATACCGCTTCACATTTTCGGTCTTGACGATCCGCAGAATATCATCCGCGCGATCAAGGGTGAAAAGATCGGTACGATAGTACAGTAATTGAAACAGAGAAAGGTGTATAGATATGAAACTTGATACCAAAGTTTACGAAGAAAAAATGCAGAAGAGCATCGCGTCATACCAGACCGAGCTTGAATCCGTCCGTGTCGGCCGTGCCAATGCGAACGTTCTTAACAAGATCACCGTTGAGTACTACGGCTCTCCTACACAGATAAGCGCACTTGCTCAGATCACGACCCCCGACGCGCGCACCCTTGCTATTCAGCCCTGGGACGCGACGACTCTTAAGGCAATCGAGAAGGCAATTTTGGCGTCCGACCTCGGAATTACTCCCCAAAATGACGGTAAGGTGATTCGCCTTTCTTTTCCGGCACTCACCGAGGATCGCCGTAAGGAGCTTACCAAGCAGGTAGCAAAGATGGGCGAGGATGCAAAGGTTGCTGTCCGTAACATCCGCCGCGATGCTATTGATAAGTGCAAGGATATGAAGAAGAAGTCGGAAATGACCGAGGACGAGCAGAAGGCGTCCGAGAAGTCGGTTCAGGACCTTACCGATAAGTATATCAAGGAAGTCGACAACGTTACCGCGAAGAAGTCTTCCGAGATTATGGCTATCTGATTTTAATAACGGCACCGTCGGGCTGGCGCAAAAGCGTCAGCCTTATTGTGCAGAAATGGGATAAAATTATGTTTAAGAAAAAGAAGATTCCATTGGCTGTAAAGACGAATGAAGAGGGCAAGCTTAAGCATATTGCCTTCATAATGGACGGAAACGGCAGATGGGCTAAAAAGCGCGGAATGCCGCGAACCTACGGACATTCTGTCGGCGCCAAGGTCTTCAAGAAAATTATCGAATATTGCGGCGACTCGGGAATTAAGGCGGTAACTGTTTACGCCTTTTCGACCGAGAACTGGAAGCGTCCGAAGGAGGAGGTCGATACGATCCTCTCGCTTTTCGTCGACTACCTTGCCGATGCCGAGCAGAGCTGGAGGGAGCGAAACATTCAGGTGCATTTTCTCGGTGATAAAAGCGTTTTCCCGCCCGATATTGCCGCGCGAATGGTAAAGCTTGAGCAGGACTCCTTCGACCGCGATAAAATACTTAATATAGCTGTAAACTACGGTGGACGCGACGATATCGTTCACGCGGTAAACGCGCTGATAAAAGAGGGCAAGACCGAGATAACCGAGGACGACATAACCTCGCATCTTTATACCAAGGACAGCCCCGCGCCCGATCTTATCGTAAGAACGGGCGCCGAGATGCGCCTATCTAACTTCCTTCTTTGGGATTCCGCTTATTCCGAGCTGTATTTTACTTCTACGCTCTGGCCCGATTTCGACGAAAAGAGCGTTGACGAATGTGTTTTTGAATTTTACAAAAGAAAGCGCCGCTACGGCGGTGTGTGAGAAAGCGATATGAAAACAAGAGTAATTACGGCCATAGTTATGGTCGCGCTTATGGTTCCGTTCTTTATTTGGTCGGATACTGTGGCGTTTCCTGTTCTTATGGCGTTTTTCGGCGGTCTCGGAGCCTATGAGATGCAGTCCTGTATCGGAAGCAAGAAGCAGCTCTTTTCCTCTCTTGCCGCTATTATCGTCGGCACGGGTCTTCCTTTATTTGCAAGATATTATAACGGAGTCAATTTCTACGGTTACCTTTTTCTTATCGCCTTTGCGGTTATAACCTATATGCTTATCGTTTCGGTATTTTCGGGAGATAAGTTTACCGTTGATAAGGCGGCACTTTCGGGTACGACAACGGTTTACGTTGCTTTCGGCTTTGCTTCAATGGTGCTTTTACGCGATATGCCGTTCGGACAGTATATTTACTTTCTGCCCTTTATCATTTCGTGGATGACCGATACCTTTGCGTATTTTTCGGGAATGCTTTTCGGTAAGCACAAGCTCATTCCCGCAGTCAGCCCGAAAAAGACGGTCGAGGGCGCTGTCGGCGGAACGCTTTTTGCTATCGGCTTTACAGCCCTTTACGGCTTTATTGTCGGAGAGATAAGCGGAGCAACACCAAACTATCTTGCGCTTATCATCGTTTCGCTTCTCGTCAGCATTCTCTCGCAGTGCGGCGACCTTGTTATGTCACTTATCAAGCGCAAGTTTGAAATCAAGGATTACGGCAAGCTTTTCCCCGGTCACGGCGGAGTTCTTGACCGCTTCGACAGTATTATCGTGACGGCGGCTTGCATTTACTTTTTGACGAATTTCGTTTCGTCGTTTACGCTTTTTAACTGATGAATAATATGACGAAAGACTTAGTTGTCCTCGGCTCGACAGGTTCGGTCGGAAAGCAGGCGCTCGACGTTTGCGACCACCTCGGAATAAGAGTCGTCGGACTTTCGGGCAGAAGGAATATTTCCGCCCTTGAAGAACAAATTAGAAAATATAAGCCCGTTTACTGTGCGGTTGCCGACGAAAAGGCGGCAAATGAGCTTAAAATTGCAGTGCGCGATACCGATACGAAGATAATCTCGGGCGAAAACGCATCGGAAACTCTTTGTCAGATCGCCGAATGTGATACCGTCCTCAATTCTCTTTCGGGAATCGCGGGACTTCGTCCTACGGTTGCAACAGTAAATAGCGGCAAGAAGCTCGCGCTTGCGAATAAAGAATCGCTCGTTACCTACGGAAGTTACGTTATGGACGAGGCGAAGAAGCGCGGTGTCGATATTCTCCCCGTCGACAGCGAGCATTCGGCAATCTTCCAGTGCTTGACGGGACAGAAAATAAAGAAGCTCATTCTTACCGCCTCGGGCGGACCGTTTTACGGTAAAAGCAGGGAAGAGCTATCCAAAATAACCCCCGCCGACGCGCTTGCGCATCCGACGTGGGATATGGGCAACAGAATAACGATAGATTCCTCGACGATGATGAACAAGGGCTTCGAGGTAATTGAAGCCGCGCACCTTTTCGGCGTTGATATAGACGACGTCGAGGTTACCGTTCACCGCGAAAGTATAATACATTCGATGGTCGAATATATTGACAATGCTATAATCGCCGAAATGGGCGTGCCCGATATGCGCCTTTGCGTGCAGTACGCGCTGACCTATCCCGAACGCTTTGACAGCCCCGTTAAGGAGCTTGATTTTAAGATGCTCCGCTCGCTTACCTTCGGCGTGCCCGACGATATTAACTTCCCGCTTCTGCCTTTGGCAAGACGCGCGTTCAAGCGCGGCGGTATCGTACCTGCCGTTATGAACGGCGCCGACGAAATGGCAGTCGAGCTGTTTTTGCGCGGTAAACTTTCATATCTCGGTCTTTCCGACGCGGTAATACGCGTAACGGAGGATGCAGAGAATATAGTTTCGCCCACGCTTTCCGATATTGAGGAAGCGGACAGGTGGGCGAGAATAAGAATTAAAGAACTTGCGGAGGCATAAACCTTGAGCATAATTATTGCAATACTGATTTTCGGATTTCTCATTTTAATTCACGAATTCGGTCACTATATAATGGCGCGTACCTTTAAGGTCGGAATTAAGGAATTCGCTATCGGAATGGGACCGAAGCTTATTTCAAAAACCTCAAAAAAGACGAATATCGTATATTCTTTGCGTTGGATCCCGATCGGCGGATTCGTCAGTATGGACGGAGAGGACGAGGAGAACGAATCGGAAAATTCCCTTAATAAAAAGCCCGTTTGGCAGAGATTTCTCATTATGGTCGCGGGCTCGGTTATGAACCTGATTTTCGGCTTTATTCTCGTAGGAATACTCGTCGGAATGATGGCAAATTCGCTCGGAAACACTACGGTTTCAAGGGTTTCCGAAAGCTATGCAACTATTGAAAACCGACTTGAGGTCGGAGATAAAATAATCTCTATTAACGGCGAAAGGGTCCATACAGCATACGACCTCAGCTATACGATGTATCGCGACGGTAAGAAGACGAATACCGTAGTCGTTGAGCGCAACGGCAAGAAGGTAACCCTTAAGGGCATTACCTTCTATGAAACCTTGGCCGACGAGGAAGGGAAGGAATATACGTCGCTTGTCTTTTCTGTCGAAAGAGAAAAATTCGGCTTTGGCACCTTCTTCAAGCATACTTTTAACCGCTCGGTAACGACGGTTGAAATGATATGGGAGTCGGTGATCGACCTTGTTTCGGGAAAATACGGTCTTGACCAGATGTCGGGTCCCGTCGGAATAACGAGTGAGATCGGCAAGGCAGCGAAGACGAATGACGGCGGAATCAGTCTTATAAATCTTACCGCAATAATCGCTCTTAACCTCGGAGTTATGAACCTCCTTCCGCTTCCCGCCCTTGACGGAGGAAGAATATTCTTCCTTTTAATCGAGGGTATTCGCCGCAAGCCGCTCAAGCCCGAGGTCGAGGGATATATCCACTTCGCGGGAATGGTACTTCTGCTCCTGCTTATGCTGATAATCAGCTTTAAGGACGTAATCAAGCTGTTTGGGTGAGCTATATAAACAACAAAGAGTTGAGCTGTCGGCGTGATGCAGCTTAATACCTTCTCCTGAGGGAGAAGGGGGACCGCGCGAGGGGTTCCCAAATGCGAATGAAATGAGCGTTTGGGGTTCGCTCGTGGCGGTGGATGAGGAGTAATTTCCCTTATCCGACACCTCATCCGTCTGCTCCTTCGTCGCAGCCACCTTCTCCCCCTGGAGAAGGTAGATCAGCGTCGAGGTGCTTATTAACGTTCAACACTCATTATACGAGCGGAGTCTTATAAAATGGTCACCGCTTACACGGGGTATAAAATGAACTACAACGAGTACAGAAGAAAAAGTAAAAAGGTTAAGGTCGGTAGCCTCTATATCGGTGGTGACGCACCGATTACCGTGCAATCGATGACGAACGTATCGAGCAGCGACTATGACGCGCTTTACAGTCAGATGAAGCGCCTTCAGGACGCGGGCTGTGATATTATCAGAATGACGGTGCCCGACGATGACGCGGTAAAAACGCTTTATAAGCTCAAATGCTCCGATATTACGATGCCGATCGTTGCCGACATTCATTTCAGCCACCGTCTTGCCATTGAAAGTGCAAAGGCGGGAGCTGATAAGATAAGAATAAATCCCGGCAATATAGGCGACGAGAGCCGCGTAAAAGAGGTCGTAAGCGCCTGCAAGAGTGCGGGAATACCGATAAGAATAGGCGTTAACGGCGGTTCTCTTGAAAAGGAGCTGCTTAAGAAGTACGGAGCTCCGACGCCGAAGGCACTTGCCGAAAGTGCGAGAACACATATTTCGCTTCTCGAAAAGTACGATTTTAACGACATAATCGTAGCGGTAAAATCGTCCGACGTAAGGACAATGCAGGAGGCGGTGCGTTTGATCGCCGCCGAATGTGACTACCCGCTCCACCTTGGTGTTACCGAAGCGGGAACCGAAAAATACGGCTCGGTTAAGAGCGCGGCGGGAATAGGCGGACTGCTTCTTCAGGGAATCGGCGATACGCTCCGCGTTTCTCTTACCGACGATCCCGTGACCGAGGTTAAGCAGGGCAAGGCGATCCTTCACGCGCTCGGTTTGCAAAATAATAACGCGATAAACATAGTTTCCTGCCCGACTTGCGGCAGAACGAAGATCGACCTTATCTCGCTTGCCAAAGAGCTTGAAGACAGGGTCGCAAACATAAAGGTAAATAAGCCGCTTACGGTCGCAGTTATGGGCTGTGCCGTTAACGGCCCCGGCGAGGCGCGTGAAGCCGACGTTGGAATTGCGGGTGGAGTTGGCGAGGCGCTTCTTTTCCGCCGCGGTGAGATAGTAAAAAAGATAAAAGAGGACGAGGTAATTCCGACTATTATTGATGAGATAAGAGCTCTCGGAAGCTGAAAGGATATTAAATGGACGGACAAGTCGCTTTTCTCACAAAATTCAATAAATATCATCCCGGAATAGAGAATAAGATCATTCTCGAAAAAGCGACACTCAGCCGTTTCCGTGCGGATAAAGACAGACGAGTGCTTGAAGCGTTCGTCGATTTTCCGTCCTTGGTCGAAAAGGACGCTCTTTACGAGATCGAAAGGGAAATAGCCGAGGCTTATCAGCTAAACGCTATGTTTATATACCCGTCGTATCCGTCGGAATGCTTTTCCGAAAGGTATCTGCCCGAAGCTATAAAGGAGCTTCAGAGAACGGGTGCGGTTTCTCGCGGATTTTTTAAGGATTATAAGGCGTTTATTCAGGACGGAAAAATAATAATTGAGATCGGCTTCGGCAACGGCGGAATTGAAATACTTTACCACGCCGATACGCCGAAGATTCTTTCCGATATAATACGTTCGGAGTTTTCTCTTACCTACGATGTCGAAATCCGTCAAAAGGACGACTTTGTTTTCGATTACGAAAGCTATGAAAAGCAGAAGAACGACGAGCTTATAAGTATGGCGGCTGAGGAATTTGTGAAAAACCGCGATACGACAGTAGAAATAACCGAGCCCGAGCGCAAAAAGGTAGTATCCCTTTATTCCGACGGCATTTCCACGCCCGAAAAGAGCGAGGACGGTACCGTCAAGATCGGAAATATGACCTTTGATATTTCAAGTCCCGAGCTTATGTACGGAAGCGCCTTTGATATCGATCCCGCGCCGCTTCGCAATATAACCTCTCCCATCCGTAACGTAACGGTTCTCGGTGTCGCATATTCTATCGACGCGAAGGAAACGCGTAAGGGTGGCAAGATGATCGTCAACTTCGCGCTTACCGACGACGACGCGTCTATCTACTGCAAGAGCATTCTTCCGACCGAGGAAGCAAATTCGCTTCTTTCGGTTCTGAAAGACGGTGCCGCGCTTGCCGTTAACGGTTACGTTAAGACCGATAATTTTGACAATGAGCTTGCGCTCACGCCGAGCGCGATAATGAAGATAAAAAAGCTTGAGCGTATGGATAATGCTCCCGAAAAGCGCGTCGAGCTTCATTTGCATACTCAGATGTCGGCAATGGACGCGTTGATACCGCCCGACGTTGCTGTCAAGACCGCAAACCGCTGGGGACACAAGGCAGTTGCAATTACCGACCACGGAAACGTACAGGGCTATCAGGAGGCGATGCTCGCATCCGAAAAGCTCGGACAAAAGGTTATCTACGGTATGGAGGCGTACTTCGTCGACGATACCGCGCGTGCCGTTTACGGTAAGGGGGACGCGATCTTTGAAACCGATGAATTCGTCGTTTTCGATATTGAAACGACGGGTCTTTCTTTCCGTAACGACGGTATAACCGAAATCGGTGCCGTCAAGGTCAAGAACGGCGAGGTGCTTGAACGATTCAACACTTTCGTCAATCCCGAAAAGCCGATACCCGAGGAGGTAGTTCGACTGACGGGAATTACCGAGGATATGGTAAAGGACGCGCCGACTCAAAAAGAGGCAGTAGAGGAATTTTTGCGCTTCACGGGTGACAGAGTTCTGATAGCTCATAATGCGGGATTCGATATCTCCTTTATCCGCCGTGTTTGTGACGATAACGGAATGCCGTTTGAAAACACTTATCTTGATACCGTTGCGCTGTCGCGTTACGTTAACCCCGATCTTAACAAGCACAAGCTTGATACGCTCGCAACCTATTTCGGGCTCGGCGAGTTCAATCATCACCGCGCCTGCGACGACGCTGAAATGCTCGCGCTCATCTTCTTCAAGATGGCTGAAAAGCTTCAGGAGGAGGGAATAAAGACTCTTTCCGCTATGACCGCCGCAATGTCGGATAAGGTCGACTGTCTGAAGCTCCGTACAAACCACATGATAATTCTCGTCAAAAATAAGACGGGACTTAAAAACCTCTATAAGCTCGTTTCGTACAGCTATCTCGATTATTACAAGCGCCATCCGAGAATACCTAAAACGGTTCTCGACGAGCACCGCGAGGGACTTATAATCGGTTCGGCCTGCTCGGAGGGACAGCTTTTCGAGGCTATGCTCGAAAACCGTCCTCGTGCCGACTTGCTTGATATCGCATCGTATTACGATTATATCGAAATTCAGCCGATATGCAATAACCGTTATATGATAGATAAAGGTCAGGCATCAGACGATGAAGCGCTACGCGACTTTAACCGCAAGCTCATCTCGATTGCTGACGAGCTAGGCAAGCCCGTCGTTGCGACCTGTGATGCGCACTTCCTTGAAAAGCACGACGAGATATACCGTAAGATTCTCCTTGCGGGAATGAAGTTCTCCGACGCCGATAAGGATACGGGAATATACTTCCGAACTACCGAGGAAATGCTGAGGGAATTTGAATATCTCGGAGAGGAAAGGGCGAAGGAAGTCGTTATAACAAATACGAACAAGATCGCCGATATGATAGATGGCGATATACGTCCCTTCCCGAAGGGAACCTTTACTCCTAATATGGAGGGCGCGGAGGAGGATCTTCAGAGGATCTGCTATGAAAACGCGAAGCGTAAGTACGGCGATCCTATCCCGGAGATTGTCAAGACGCGTCTTGACAAGGAGCTTACCTCTATTATAAAGAACGGCTTTGCGGTGCTTTATATGATAGCGCAGAAGCTTGTTCAATACAGCGAGGAGCAGGGCTATCTCGTCGGTTCTCGAGGCTCCGTCGGCTCGTCGTTTGTCGCTTCGATGGCGGGAATTTCGGAGGTCAATCCGCTTCCGCCTCACTACTACTGTCCAAGCTGTCAGTACAGCGACTTCTCTAATCCCGATAAGGCGGGCTCGGGCTTTGACCTGCCCGATGCAATCTGTCCCGAATGCGGAACGAAGCTCGTCGGTGACGGCCACGATATACCGTTTGAGACCTTCCTCGGCTTCCACGGCGAAAAATCTCCCGATATCGACCTCAACTTCTCGGGAGAAGTGCAGGGCAAGGTACATAAATATACTGAAGAGCTGTTCGGTGCCGAAAACGTTTTCCGCGCGGGAACTATCGGAGGACTAGCCGACAAGACGGTCTTCGGTTACGTTATGAAATATCTTGAGGAGCGCGGTATCACCGTCAATAAGGCTGAGGTCGAGCGTCTTGTAAAGCATTGCGTCGGTGTCAAGAGAACGACGGGTCAGCATCCGGGCGGCATCGTCGTTGTTCCGCGTGAATATGAGATATACGATTTTTGCCCCGTTCAGCATCCTGCCGACGACCCTAACTCTGATATTGTAACGACGCACTTTACCTTCTCGTATCTGCACGATACACTTCTCAAGCTCGACGAGCTCGGACACGATATTCCGACCAAATATAAGTGGCTTGAAAAGTACAGTAATACGAGCGTAATGGACGTTCCGATGAACGATCCGTCAGTTTACGAGCTTTTCGCTTCGACAAAGTCTCTCGGTATAACCCCCGAGCAGATCGACGCCCAGCTTGGCACCTTCGGGCTTCCCGAATTCGGCACCCGTTTCGTTATGAAGATGGTCGAGGAGGCGAAGCCGAAGAACTTTGCCGATCTTCTTCAGATTTCGGGACTTTCGCACGGAACGGACGTTTGGACAGGCAACGCGCAGGAGCTTATAAAGCAGGGAATATGCGATATTTCGCACGTTATAGGATGCCGTGACAACATAATGAACGACCTTATCCGCTACGGCGTTGACAGCGCGCTTTCATTCCAGATAATGGTGGGCGTGCGAAAGGGAAAAGGACTTAAGCCCGAATGGGAGCAGACGATGATCGAAACGGGAGTTCCCGATTGGTACATCGGCTCGTGTAAGAAGATCAAGTATATGTTCCCGAAGGCGCACGCAGCCGCTTACGTTATGTCGGCTATCCGTCTCGGATGGTATAAGGTGCACATGCCGCTTACCTTCTACGCCGCGTTCTTTACCGCGGCGCCGGGCGACTTTGACGCGGGGATCGCGATGAAGGGCAAAAACGGTGTCGTTGCTGAGATCAAGCGAATTCAGGACCCTAATTACGAGGCGTCTCAAAAGGAGCTTTCCTCGATCTCAACGCTTAACCTTATAAACGAGTGCTACGCGAGAGGTATTCGCTTCCTGCCCGTAAACTACTTTAAGAGTGATGCGTTCGCCTACGTTCCCGAGGACGGTAAGATACGCCTTCCTTTTAACTCTCTTGGCGGCTTGGGCGACAACGCCGCAAAGGCTATCGCCGAAGCCCGCGACAGCGGAGAGATTTTCTCGGTTGAGGAGCTTCGCGTAAAGGCGAAGCTTACAAAATCCGTTATCGAGGTACTGCGCGAAAACGGTGCTCTTGAGGGGCTTTCCGAAACTAATCAAATAACCTTTTTCTGAAAATGAAAAACCACCTGCCTGGGCAGGTGGTATTTCATTTTGTGATATATTTATCAAAGAATCCGACTACGGTATAGTTCGTTTGATAAGCTTCATTCGTTTTGACGTTAGATACTGCTATTTTACCCGCAAACGCAAGATCGGGCAACGGCTTCTTTATAAGCGGCCCGTGCGCTCCGAGGAAGAGAACGTCGGTATCGGTCAAGGCCGACAGCGCTTTATCTGCCAAATCACTTTCAAATACCGCCCGTCCGACGTATAGAAAATTCCTTTTACCATCGATCCTCATAAGGTGTATCGGCTGAACCGAGCGGTCAATATATGCTCTTTGATAAAGTGTAATTTTAATTCCCTCAAAATCAAAGGTAACGTCGCGGTCGGAACTAAATATTACGACCTTAAGCCCTCGTTTTTCGGCGGCTTCGCGTATCGCTCTTACGAATATTATCTCCTCATCGCTTTGAGGAGACGGGATAAACAGCTGTGTTATCCTGTAGCTGTCACACAGTCTGCCTACCGTCTCTATATGCTTCCTGTGAACGTGAGTAAGCAATAGGGTATCTACCGAAGAATCGTGCAGCTTCGGCTGCACAAGCTCGAATGCTTGCTTTAACGATGAGTAGCTTCCGGTTGAGAAATCGCAAAGCAATGTTTTGCCGCCCACGTTTACGGTAACGTAATCGTTGCCGTCAACACTCGATATCATCACGTTTTCCTCTCCACTATGCAAACGGTTATAGTATCCGAGGCAGTAAAAATATGATCCCGCAAAGGCTAATACCGATAATACGAGAGCCAAAGCCCGCCTTTTCTTGATCATTAAAAGTAGCAACACGCCGACCGAAAAGACAATGACCAGTACGGCAAACGGATACGACAAGTCGATCGTTGACGGCAGTATTCGCGACAGTCGGTCGGCAATGTCGGTTATAAGGCTTGACATTGACGCCGTCATTCCGGAGAACGACGCCGATATTGGCGTTTCATAAAATATCAAGAGCATTATTCCAAGGTACATAAGGGCGGTGTTAAGCGGTATAAATACTATGTTCGTAATAAGTGAAACAGACGACACCTCACCAAAATAATACCATAGAGCGGGAAGGGTAAAGACGGTTGCCGACGCAGTTATTGTAAATAATGCTAAAAGCCGCGTAAGTACGGCCAGGAATGCTCCTTTTGTGCTTGAAATATGATATAACCACTTCGATATCGGAATTCCTAACAGGATTATGCCTGCAGTTGCACTGACGGAAAGGATGAATCCTGCGTCGTATATTGCCGTCGGCGAAAGCAGTATTATTACGAAAGCCGCAAAGGATAGCGATGTTATGGGATCGTATCTTCTGCCAATAAGCTGACTGACAAGAAGCAGTATCATCATAACCCCTGCTCGGACGACCGACGGTCGCGAGCCTGTCAAGAGTATAAACAAGATTATAAAGCAAAGGGTCAGAGCGTAGGTTGCGCTGCGTCTCAGCGTTATGCTTCTCAGAATGAGCATAAAAGAGCCTGCAAGGATCGTTAAATGAAGACCGCTGACCGAGAGAATGTGAGATATACCGAGATAGCGGTATGACGACCTCACAGAGTCGGGAACGTCGTTCTTTCGACCAAGCAAAAGCCCGGAAACGTATCCGCCGTGAAAACGGCCGAGCGACGTTTTGAATTTGACCGACAGCTCGCTTGAAACACTTCTGAAGAAGGATGGTATTGAGCGGTCGACTCCTATTACCGCCGCATTTTCGTCGCATGCCTCAGCCAAAATATATATGCCCCTCGAGAAATAGTATTCGCGAAGCTCGAAGCCGTAGCTTTCCTTTTCGGGGAGATAAAACCTGACCTTAAGACGTATGACGTCGTTTTCTTCGGCGTCTATGTCATACGGGATCGATAAGGAACAGCTAAAGCCAGTTTTTTCGCCGTCAAGCCTAACGATCCGAACCGAATATGAAACGTAATAATCGGCGCGGTAGGCTATCTCTTCAACGACAGCTACGATCTCGCATTCTTTTCCGTTATAGGCTGATATTTCTTCCTTTTGAACTTCGATGGCGAAATAGTTGTATGCCGCACCGAAAACGGTGCCGATGATTAACGGCAAAAGTACGGCGATTTTTCTCATATTTCCTATGATCGGCTTTCTTGATGAAATGACGATCAAGGCAAACGCTATAAGAAGAACGAGTAAGGTCATTCTTGCGACAAGTCCAAGCATTGACGACAGTATCATTCCGAAAACAAATGCGAGAACGAAAAACAGTAAGGGACGGTCTTTTACCAAGTTTAACATAATATATCCCCCTTTGCTGTCGTTCGACTAATTCTATCATATTTTGTGGCGGTTTTCAAGGTATAACGCCCTATATTGAGGTCAATAATTTCAAGGGGTGATATTATGGAAATAACAAGATACATTAACGGTGTTTCGGTAAGCGAAAAGGAGCTGTCAAGGGCGAAAACGGTAACGCGCGAGATGACCGAAGCAGTAAACGAGGCGCGTCGGCGCGCGCAAAACGGAACGCAGTCAACAGCGAACGAAGTAAAGACTAATGGCTGATAAAAGGGCGGCGCTTTACGTTCGCGTTTCTACCGACGCGCAAAGGGAAGAGGGCTATTCGATCGAGGCGCAGGAGGAGATGCTGATTGCCTACTGTGTCAGCCGAGGAATAAAGAAATACGAGGTCTATACCGACGGCGGCTTCAGTGGAAGCAATATAAACAGGCCGCGCTTAAGTGAGCTTATTACCGATATTGAAGCGGGTAAAATAAGCCATGTTATCGTTTATAAGCTCGACCGACTGTCAAGAAGCCAGAAGGACACGCTGTATCTTATTGAGGACGTGCTTATCCCAAACGGCGTCAGCTTCGTATCTCTTAACGAAAATATGGACACTTCAACGCCGATAGGCCGCGCAATGCTTGGAATAATGTCGGCGTTTGCCCAGCTTGAACGTGAAACGATCAAGGAAAGAACGCGAATGGGAATGAAGGAGCGCGTCAAAAGCGGACTTTGGCGCGGCGGCGGAAAGATTCCTTTCGGGTACGATTACGACAGCGAAAAGGGAATACTCGTTCCAAATTCCGACGCGGATACGGTGCGGCTGATGTATCAGCTTTATCTTGACGGTCATTCAATGATGTCGGTCGCGCGCTCTGTCGGGCTGAAATATGAAAAAATGGCAGAGCAGATACTGCGCCGCAAGACGAACTGCGGATATATCGTCTATAACGGTAACGAGTATAAGGGTCAGCACGAGGCAATCGTTACGGAGGAGACCTATAACCGTGCGATAAAAATGATGGAGGAGCGCTCGCGGGCACGCTACGGAGACAAATGTCTGCTCGCAGGTCTTATATACTGCGGAGTTTGCGGATCGAAAATGCGCTATCAGAAATGGGGCAAGGCGGGGTATAAGATATACTGCTATTCGCAGGACAAGGGCAAGCCGCATCTCAGCCACGGAGAAAAATGCGATAACATTAAAATATGGGCGGACGAGCTGGAGGACGCGGTAAAAAAAGACCTTTTTATGATCGCCGATAAGGAAATCGCCGACGAGAAGCAGGAAAAAAAGGACGCAGGCGAGCTGATCGACGGTCAGATCGCGCGGCTGAATAAACGCCTGAAAAATCTTTATAATCTTTATTCGGATTCCGGTGACGATACGCTGAAGGAAGCCATTGACGAAATAAAAAAAGAGCTCGACGGCGCAAAAAAGCGCAAAGCCGAGCTTGAAAGGGAAAAGGCGGAGCTAGCGGATCTGATCGAAATGCGTTCGGGACTGAAGAGCGTGCGCGACGCTTGGGAGCTTATGACGCTTAAGGAAAAGCAGAACGTCCTGCGCAGTCTTATCGAAAAGATAATCGTTACCTATAATAAAACGGATATATACTATAAGCTTCCGATTGAATAGGATTCATTTCGGGAGCTTTTTGTATTATTTTCATTTCCCTGCAAACGAATGTCTAACGTGTTTTCCTTAAAGCGTTATCCAAAACCTTTTCAGATCCACGTTATCATTCGGTTCATGTACTGTTGATTCATATACGCCGCCATTGGCAAGGATCGTTTTTTCACTTCCTACGTTACCATCAATACAAGTAATAAGCACCTTTTTTAGCCCAATCTCTCGGCAAAAGGGAAGTGCCGCCTTCAGCATTTCCTTTGCATAGCCACGTCGTCTTTCGCTCGGTCTTACTGAGTATCCGATATGACCTGCATATTTTTCAAGATAGTCGTTGAAGCAGTGCCGCACCTGAAGCATTCCAAGAAGACGGTTATCGTCTTTGCGGATGAATAAAAACTGTGTCGCTGGGACGCGGTCGGCGGGAACGTTTTTAGGATCCTCGCGTTCTATGCTTGTTCTTAGGAACTCACAAGGATCTGCCGTTCTTCGGAGCACTCCCGTGCCGTCCATCCAGTCGCCTGTATCGAGGAACTCTTGCCGATATTCAGCGATCTGACACGCGTACTCGACCGACGGGCGTATCAAAATTAGTTTTTCCATAGAGTATTCTCCAAATATTAAAAACAAGCGATACCCGGCATTATACCGAGTATCGCTTTAACAGTTATCAGAATTCGATCTTCTTTTCTATGTAAGCACGAAGCTCTGTGATCGGGATACGAACCTGCTCCATAGTGTCGCGGTCGCGGACAGTGACGCAGTTGTCGCCCTCATTTTCCGCATCGCCGACGGTCTCAAAGTCGACGGTCACGCAGAGAGGAGTTCCGATCTCGTCCTCACGGCGGTATCTCTTACCGATAGAGCCGGCGTCGTCAAAATCAACGCTGAAGTACTTTGAAAGCTCCTCGTAGATCTCGGTCGCCTTTTCGGAAAGCTTCTTCGAGAGGGGAAGAACTGCCGCCTTGAAGGGCGCGAGGAACGGATGGAGACGGAGAACGGTTCTGACATCGTTCTTATCAGCGTCGACGACCTCCTCGTCGTAAGCATCGCAGAGGACGGAAAGAACTGTTCTTTCAACGCCGAGAGACGGCTCGACAACGTAAGGAATATAATGCTCACCGCTCTCTTGATCGAAGTAGGTGAGGTCCTTGCCGGAATGCTCGGCGTGCTGACCAAGGTCGTAGTTGGTTCTGTCGGCAATGCCCCA
>JAZSHF010000033.1:0-18718 GCA_045533115.1 Eubacteriales bacterium | reverse complement strand
AGGAGACAACCCAAAATGACTAAGAATGTTCATGTTTTAAGCTGGATCGACGAGATGGCTGCTATGACTCAGCCTGACAAGATCGTCTGGATCGACGGTTCCGAGGAACAGGCAGAGGCGCTTCGTGCTGAGGCGTGCTCGACCGGTGAGCTTACCAAGCTCAATCCCGAGCTTCTCCCCAACTGCTACCTCCACCGTACCGCTGTAAACGACGTTGCCCGCGTTGAGGGACGCACCTACATCTGCACTCCTACCAAGGAAGAGGCAGGTAATATTAACAACTGGATGGAGCCCTCCGAAATGTACGCAAAGCTCAAGAAGCTTTACACCGGCTCTATGAGGGGTCGTACCATGTACGTTATTCCCTACTCTATGGGCGTTGTCGGCTCTGATTTTGCAAAATACGGCATCGAGCTTACCGATTCCATTTACGTTGTTCTCAATATGCTCATTATGACCCGCGTCGGAACCAACGTTCTTGAGGCACTCGGCGACAGCGCTGACTACATCAAGGGTCTTCACGCAAGAGCTGATATCGACGAGGAAAACCGTTATATCACTCACTTCCCTCAGGATAACACCATTATGTCCGTTAACTCCGGCTACGGCGGAAATGTTCTTCTCGGAAAGAAGTGCTTTGCGCTCCGTATCGCTTCCTACCTCGGACGCAAGGAGGGCTGGATGGCTGAGCACATGCTCATCCTCGGCGTTGAGTATCCTAACGGCGACATCAAGTACGTGACCGCCGCATTCCCCTCCGCTTGCGGTAAGACCAACCTCGCAATGCTTATACCCCCGAAGATGCTCGCTGACAAAGGCTACAAGGTATGGTGCGTAGGTGACGATATCGCTTGGCTCCGCGTTAACAAGGAGGACGGCAAGCTTTACGCAGTTAACCCCGAAAACGGCTTCTTCGGAGTTGCTCCCGCCACTAACGAAAAGTCCAACCCCAACCCTCTCGCTACCTGTATGAGTGACACCCTCTTTACAAACGTTGTTCACGATACAAAGAACAACACCGTTTGGTGGGAAGGTCTTAACGACAATCCTCCCATGCCCGGCGATGCTATTGACTGGAAGGGCAATCCTTGGGACTGCACCAAATACGATAAAAAGGATAAGTCCACCTGCGGCGCTCATCCCAACTCCCGCTTCACCGCGCTTGCAAAGAACTGCCCCTGCATCTCGAGCGAGTTCAACTCCCTCAAGGGCGTTCCGGTTTCCGCTATCGTATTCGGCGGCAGACGCGCAAAGACCGCTCCCCTCGTATATCAGTCATTTAACTGGCAGCACGGTTCCTTCGTCGGCTCCATTATGGCTTCCGAGACTACCGCAGCGGCAGCAGGTGCTGTCGGCGTAGTTCGCCGCGACCCGATGGCAATGCGTCCCTTCGTTGGCTACAACATGGGCGACTACTTCAGACATTGGCTCGATATGGGTAAAAACATCCCCAATCCTCCCGCCATCTTCCACGTCAACTGGTTCCGTACCGACGACGAGGGACACTTCATCTGGCCCGGCTTCGGTGACAACCTCCGCGTTCTTCTCTGGATTCTCGACCGTTGCGAAGGCAAGGTTGACGCCGTTGAAACCGCTATTGGTTACGTTCCAAACGCTACCGACATCAACATCGAAGGTCTTAAGGACGTTACTCTTGATACCATCAAGGAGCTTCTCTCCGTTGATACCGCTTCCTGGAAGGAAGACGTCGAGAACATCAAGGAATTCTACGCTCTCGTTGGCGACCACGTTCCCTCTACCATGTACGAGGAGCTTGAGGCGCTCGAAAAGAGACTCGGCTGATAAGAATATAAGAACCGCATCACTTGATGCGGTTCTTATTTATTATGAAGAAAAACCGAGCGAAAAAGCTCGGTTTATTATTTGATTACGACGCTCGACTCAAAGTCGGCAGATGCGCTTTCGTCATCAGAGTTAGTTTCCGAGGCGTAAAGCTTTTTTATCGCATCGTCGTAATGACGAAGCGCAAGATATGAAAATACGAAAAGGAGAATGATCGAAACGATAACTGCGACGATAGCTTTCGTTCCGTGCGATCTATTTCTGCTTTTCTTGTTTTCCTTAAGGTCGTATGAAAGACGGTAGGTCGATCCGCCGTAGGACGATTCGGGCGTCACGCTTTCAAATTTTTCGTTCTCAGAAGCCACAAACGTCCTCCAAAAAGTTTATTTTCCAACACTATGTTAACAGACAAATATAAACTTTTCGTGTATTGTTTGTGGATTTTTTTGCCCGTCCTTGTAAATAAACAAAAAATTCGGTCGTATTTTTCAAATATCCGATAAAATTCCGGCAGTTTTGAGCGTCTCAAAGCCGTCCTGCCGCAGAAGCTCGTATGCAGCGATCGCAACGCAATTTCCAAGGTTAAGCGAGCGAAGTGACGCTCTCATCGGTATGCGGACGGTATCGTCGGGGCGGGTACGCAGGTAATCCTCGGGAAGCCCGCAGGATTCCTTTCCGAAAACGAGATACGCTTCCTCCGGATAGGTTATATCGGTATAGCAGTTCTTCCCTTTTTGCGAGAAGAAAAAGAGGTTGTCATTTTCGTGTTTAGACAGAAACTCGTCAAACGAATCATAATAGGTTATGTCGAGCTTATCCCAATAGTCAAGCCCGGCTCTTTTTAATTTAGCACTTGTTATCTCAAAGCCAAAGGGGCGGACGAGGTGAAGTGATGCACCCGTGACCGCACAGGTTCTTGCGATATTGCCGGTGTTTTGGGGAATCTCCGGCTCAATAAGACAAATGTGAAGCTTCATTACATTGTTTTCTCCGTTTTTGATGTCTTATTATACTATATTTCGTTTCCTTTTTCAAGTAGAAAAATATTTACAATTACCCCTTTTACTTTTAGGCAATATATGGTATAATGATTTTAATTATACATTTTAGAATGAACTTCCTTTCGAAAGGGTAAATAATATGGGACTTTTCAGCTCAATCTTCGGAACGTATTCTCAAAGACAGATCAAAAAAATCATTCCGACAGTAAACAAGATCGAAGCTCTTGCCGACAAGTATAAGGCAATGACCGACGCAGAGCTTCGCGAAATGACGGCGGTTTTTAAGGCACGCTTAAACGAAGGCGAAACGCTTGACGATATTCTACCTGATGCCTTTGCAGTAATTCGAGAGGCGGACGACAGGGTTCTCGGCAAGCGTCCGTTCCGCGTTCAGCTTATGGGCGGTATAATTCTCCATCAAGGCAGAATTGCCGAAATGAAAACCGGTGAGGGTAAGACTCTTGTCGCAACCCTTCCCGCGTATCTTAATGCGCTTGCGGGCAACGGCGTTCATATCGTAACGGTAAACGAATACCTCGCTTCTCTCGGTGCCGAGGAAATGGGACGTGTTTACGGCTTCCTCGGACTTACGACGGGACTTATTATCCGAGATCAGACGAAGGAAGAGAAAAAGGCGGCTTACGACGCTGACATTACTTACGGCACGAACAATGAATTCGGCTTCGACTACCTTCGCGTCAATATGGTCATCTACCGCGACCGTCTCTGCCAGCGCGGACACGCTTTTGCCATCGTCGACGAGGTCGACTCAATACTTATAGACGAGGCGAGAACTCCTCTTATCATTTCGGGTGAGGGCGACAAATCGACCGATCTTTACGACCGCGCAGATGCCTTTGTACGTACTCTCAAGCAGTACCGCATCAAGGAAATGGACGATAAAATCTCGACCGATACGATCAACGCCGATTACATCGTTGACGAAAAGGCAAGAACCGCAACGCTTACCGAAAGCGGCGTCCTCAAGGCAGAAAAGTTCTTTAACGTTGAAAACCTCTCCGATATGGAAAACTCGACGCTTTCTCACCATATAAATCAGGCGATCAAGGCACACGGAACGATGACTCGTGACGTTGACTACGTCAACAAGGACGGTCAGATAATCATTGTTGACAGCTTCACGGGCCGTCTTATGCCCGGACGCCGTTATTCCGACGGTCTTCATCAGGCAATAGAGGCAAAGGAAAAGGTAAAGATCGAAAAGGAAAACAAGACTCTTGCCACCATTACCTTCCAGAACTATTTCCGTATGTATAAAAAGCTCTCGGGTATGACGGGTACTGCGCTTACCGAGGATGCCGAATTCAGAGAGATCTACTATCTTGACGTTGTCGAAGTCCCCACCAACAAGCCGATGATAAGAAAGGATCATTCCGACGTCGTATATAAGAACACGCGCGGAAAGTACCGCGCTATCGTCGAGCAGGTAATTGAATGTCACGAAAAGGGACAGCCCGTTCTCGTCGGTACGGTATCCATCGAAAAGTCCGAGGAGCTTTCGAAGCTTCTCAAAAAGGAAGGCATCAAGCACACCGTCCTTAACGCGAAGTATCACGAAAAGGAAGCGGAGATAGTTGCTAATGCAGGTAAATACGGTACCGTTACGATCTCGACTAATATGGCAGGACGTGGTACCGACATTATGCTTGGTGGTAACCCCGAGTTCCTATCTAAACAGGAAATGATAAAGAACGGCTATGACGAGGACGTCGTCGGTCTTGCTATCGGATCTTCCCTCTCGGTCTCCGACGAGGTTCTTGAGGCGCGCAAGGTTTACCGTGAGCTATTTGAAAAATATAAAAAGGAGATCGAGCCCGAGGCAGAAAAGATCAAGGCGGCTGGCGGTCTATTCATAATCGGTACCGAGCGTCACGAAAGCCGTCGTATCGACAACCAGCTCCGCGGCCGTTCAGGCCGACAGGGCGACCCCGGTGAATCACGCTTCTTCCTTTCGCTTGAGGACGATCTTATGCGTCTGTTCGGAAGCGAGAGGATACTCGGAATGGTCGACCGTCTCGGTCTTGAGGAAACTCAGCCGATCTCTGCCGGCATTCTTTCACATTCGATAGAGGACGCTCAAAAGCGTCTTGAGGGTAACAACTTTGCGCGTCGTAAGCACGTTCTCAGCTACGACGACGTTATGAATCAGCAAAGAACGATAATCTACGGTCAGCGCCGCGAGGTTCTTGACGGCGCAGACGTTAAGGACAAGATCGTGTCGATGATCGACGAGGTGATTTCGAGCAAGGTCGACGAATTCGTCAATCCCGAAAACCCCGCAGAGTGGAATTTCGATGCTCTCCGTTCTTATTTTCTCGGAACCCTTACCTCAAACGAAGATTTCCGCTATTCGGAAAAAGAGCTTGACGAAATTTCTCCCGACGAGATCGAGCAGCTCCTTCTTGACCGCGCCCAAAAGCTTTACGCCGAAAAGGAAGAGATGTTCGGCGACAATATGAGAGAGATCGAGCGCGTTATCCTGCTTCAGAACGTCGACAGAAAGTGGATGGAGCATCTTGACGCGATGGACGACCTCAAGGGCGGAATCGGTCTTAACGCTTACGCACAAAGAAATCCGATCACCGAATATCGGATTGCCAGCGCCGATATGTTCGATATGATGACCTCAGAGATCAAGGAAGATACGGTAAGAATGATCCTCTCTGTTCAGCCCAAGCGCGAGATCAAGCGCGTTGAGGTCGCTAAAGTAACGAACGAAGGCTTTGTCGGCTCGGGCGAGCCCGTTAAGAAAAAGCCTGTCGTTCACAAAAAGAACGAAAAGGTAGACCGCAACGATCCCTGCCCCTGCGGAAGCGGCAAGAAATATAAGAAATGCTGCGGACTTCACGAGGGAGAATAATTAAATAATGAAATACCGCCTTTTCATTTTCGGTTTATTATTTCTCATAAATCCTTATTTCTGGGTGATAGATATCCTGCCCGATTTTATTGGCCTGCTCATAATGTCAAAGGCGATCAAATCCTTGACTGAAATATCGCCCTCGATGGAAGCGGCGTCGGTAGGATTCAAGCGTGCCGCCGCGCTCTCGATTGCACAGATGGGTCTTATCATACCAATGATAACGATGGTCAATTCCGACCCGACCTTCAATATGGTATTCTCCTTTTGCTTCAATATTTTGCGGATAATCATAATGATTCCAGCTATTCACGAGCTTTTCAACGGTTTTATATATTTTGCTCAAAGACACGCGGAAAAGGAAGATGCCGTTTCAGTAGCAAAGCTGAAAATCACGAGAACCGTAATGCAGATATACATTATCGTGCACTGCTTCTTCTCGTCCTTCCCCGAGGTCGTGTATTTCAAGGTAAACGACTCGGGACTTACCGATAATCTCGAAGAGATATATCCGCTTATGCCGTACAGATTGGGCATTATGGTTCTTTGTGCAGGAATCGTTGCGTTCATTTCTGTTATTTGGTACCTTTACGCTTGCATCTACTTCTCTGCCTTGCGTAAGAAAGCGGTGTTCAACAGAGGAATAACCTCTGATATCTCATCATACGTAAGAACCGAAAAAAAGCGGATCATGTCGTCATTAAAGCCTGCCTTGACCTGCTTCAAGCTCGCCTGCTTTTGCGCTGTCTGCTACTATATTGACGGCAAGGCGCTAATTCCGCCGTATTTTTCTCCTATACTTCATATTGCGGTAATATCGAGCCTGAATAAAATTCTCGACAAAAAGATAACTCGCACGTTTTCTATCGTTGCGGTCATTATATCACTGCCGCTTCAGTTATTATCGGAATTCTTTGCGTCACAATATCACGAAACGGCGTCCTTTGCCTTTTCGGAGGTAAAGAGTAAATTTATGTTCCCGTATTATATAAATATGGCGTACACGCTTTTCCTCGTTTTATCTACGATCTGCGTCGGCATCGCTCTTTACAGGGCGATAAGACAGCACACGGGGCTTTTCTGGGAAAGCCCATACGTGACTCACAACAGAAAGACAACAAATGAAAAGCTTCGTCAAGGCCGCATATCTATCATTTTGACATTAGCATTTTGTCTTCTCGCAGTATTCAATATCTACACCTACGGAAAAATGTACAGTAAGCCGATACTGAACACCGTAGCTCTTGCTTTGGGTGTTGCTCTCTCTGTTTGCGCGTCGTTGTTCTATACTACGGTAAAAAATTCGGTGCTCGAAAAATACTCGACAGAAAATAAAATGAATTAAAAAAGAGACCGTTAAGGTCTCTTTTTTAATTGAAATCAAATACTGCGCGTCCGTCCTCGAGCTTAAGGCAGGCGTCGAAGCTCTTACCCGATTTCTTTGAGATGAAGCCCGACAGCTTTTCAGTCCTGCCCGTTTCAAGAAGCTGTTTAACGGCGCTTTTGGGAATAACTCGGGAGCAAATTCGCATATTGACGGTGAATTTACAGCCGTTTTCGCGGTATGAGCCGCAACCGTAGCCGAAATTCGTTCGTCTGACCTCGCCGCCGCAAAGGGGACATTTTCCGACCGTTTCCATAAAGAAGCCGATGTCGGTATCGTTTGCGAAGCTATCGCCCTTACGGTCAAAGACCTCGGATATTTCCGTCTTTGCAAGCTCGACGCTGTCGTTTACGGTACACTCACCTCGGAAAACACGCTTGAGTGATTTACCGAGCTCTGCGGTCTTATATTTATCCATGCTTATCTGCATAGCTTTAAGAGATTCAATAAGATACTCGCCGTCGGGCAGGATCGTATACACGTCCTTGTTCAGCTTTATGTATCCGCTCTTTCGGGCGTTATCGATAATTCCCGTTCGAGTAGCTTCGGTGCCAAGCTCAAGTCCCTCGAAGATCGCCTTGTATTCCTCGGTGTCGTCAGCCTTATCGGGATCGGCATTTTCCTGCGCCTTTTCCTGCTTGAACGGGTTTTTTAAGTAATTATTGAGCGTTTCTATCGTATAGTGCTTCGGCGGATTCGTTTCCTTCTCAACCGGCTCAAAGTTGATGTTGACCGCGTCGCCCTTATTTAACTGAGGAAGAACCTTGTCCTTGCCGCTGTAATCGTCGTACTTCGTCCAACCGCGCTCGACGATGACGGTTCCCTTTAATGTAAATTCCTCAAGGTCGCCGACCGCGATCTTTATCTCGCTCTTATTAACAATACAATCCTCGGCACAAAATACCGCCACAAAGCGACGGAACACCGTCGAATAAACCTGCATTTCCTTTTCACTCAGGCGCGATTTATCGGGGATCTTGTAGGTAGGCGTCAGCGCCGAATGCGACTCTATCTTACTGTCGTCGAATATAGTCTTTTTGTCCTTGAAGGCAAGGGGATATCCGAGCTTTTTGCAGTTTTCAATTATTCTTCTTATCTTGTCCTTCTCTGCTGTCGCGAGATACTCGGAGTTTGTACGGGGATAGGTCAGATAACCCTCTTCGTAAAGCTTCTGCACTATTTCAAGGCTTTCAGCCATTGACATTTTATATTTCTTACCGAGCACGTTCTGAAGCTTGGATAGCGAATACAGCTTACTCGGGGAGAGCGTGTCCCTTTTCTTTTTCACCTCTGTAACTACTGCACCCGTGGCGTTATAACGGTCGCAGAGGTTTTTCGCCTTGACGAACTCGGTCTTGTCGAATTTCGTTTTGGACTGTAATTCGATTACCTCACCGTTAGTTTCAGCCTTACTGACAAGTGCATAGTAGATATCGGGAACGAAGTTTCTAATTGCCATATCGCGCTCATAAATGGCGAGAACTATAGGCACGATAACGCGTCCGACGCGGAGAAGCTTTCCGCTTTTAAGCGTTGCGTAACGCGTCAAATTTACGCCGTAAAGCCAGTCGATAAAGGTTCTTGCATAGCCCTCCTTTGCAAGATTATCGTACTCGTCCTCGCTCTTCATATCGCGGAGCGCCGCGGCAACCGTCTCGGGCGTCTGGTCGGGAAGCCATAGGCGAAGAAGCGGTTTCGGTGTTTTGAGCGCCTTACTCACACAGGTGCGGACGATAATTTCACCCTCTCGGTCGGCGTCCCCTGCGTTTACTATCGTGTCAACGTCAGGGCGGTTGCAAAGCTCCTCGATGATCTTGAACTGCTTTATAACTCCGTCGTCACGTCTACCGTTATCGCCCTTGCGAAGCTCGTACCTAAATTCACTCGGGAAGCAAGGAAGGTTGTCCATACACCAATACCTCTGTCCCTCGGGAAGCGGACGGTAGCTTTCGATATCGCAAAGCCCGAAAAGGTGTCCGAACGCCCAGCTTACCAGGTATCCGCACCCCTCGAAATATCCGTTTTTCTTTTGCATTTGACCGATTCCCGCACATATATTTCGCGCCAAGCTCGGCTTTTCGGCTATAATAAGTATCATACCTACATTATACTACGTCTCTTTGAAAAAATCAATGCCTTGACACATTGATACGTTAATGATATAATATTTTCAGTATTATTTTGGAGAAAACCATGAACGATTTCACAAATATAGCAGAATATGCGGTAACAAAGCAAAGAAGCAGGCTGTTCAACGTAATGAAATACGCCGTGCCGATTCTCTTCTGCGTATTTCCTATCATATCGGCGTTAATTTTCGGCGGCTTCGGATATATTACGAGTCCGATTGTGCTTGTAGAAATTTCCATTGTCTCTACTATCTATTCCGCTTATTATTTCCGCCGTGTTGATTACGACTACCGAATGGTCGGAAGCGAGCTATATTTCTCTGTCATTTATAATAGAAAAAAACGCAAGGAGCTGGGCTCTGTCGACGTCTCGAAGCTCGAAAAAATTGCCCCCTATACAGGTAAATATTATGACGAGGCGTTAAGCGGCTCTTACACAAAGGTGTACGATTTTTCTTCCGCTCCTGACGCGCCTGACGTTTTTTACGGAGTTGAAAAGGACGATGAAAGCGGCGAGATGACTATGTACATCTTCAACACCTCTGACAAAATGCTGAAGCTTATCAAGACCTACAACCGTAGAGCAATTATCAATTACCCAAACGAATAATTATCACCCCCGCAGCATAATAATTGTATGCGGGGGTGAATTTATGAAAAAAATATTTGTATTTGCGGCACTGTGTGCCGTTATTCTTGTTTTACTTACTTCGTGCAGCGGGAAATCCTTGAAAAGATTTAACTTTGACTATCCGCTCGACTTTCACGCACAGATAAAATTCGATGGCAGAGATTATGTGGCGGAGGTTTCGCTGAGTGACGAAGCAGATATGCGGATCGCTTTTGCCAAACCCGAAAGCTTGAAGAATACCGTTCTTGAAATCAAAAACGGTAATTGCTATCTTCGCGTATCGGGAATAACTCTGCCTATAACGGACGGCGGATATTCAAGCGAAAACGGGCTGTTTCTCATCCGTCAAATATTTTCCCTTTCACCTAACAGCTATACCGATGCCAACATAATTAAAAGCTCGGGAATAAAATACTGCGTCGAGAATTACAAGACAAAAGACGGAAACGTGAGCGCCTACTTTGCAGAGGGAAAAAGCCTCCCTGACAAGATCAGCGCGACCTTACGCGGTCACGAGATCGAGATAGTAATTGTAAACGAATAATTAAATTTGCTTTTGCTATTGTATTCTTTGGGAAAATAAGGTATAATTACCTCGTACGTTAAATTTGGAGGACAAACAAATGATGGGAACTATACTAATGCTGGTGCTTACGGTAGTCGTTTTCTACTTCTTCGCCATCCGTCCGCAGAAGAAGCAGGAAAAAGAAGCAGCCGATATGCGTAACAGCATAACGGTTGGTGACGAGATAATTACGATAGGCGGAATTATCGGCACCGTAATAATAATCAAGGACGACAAGATGATGATCGAGACCGGTAACGACCGCACAAAGCTCACAATTCTCAAGAGCGCGGTAAGAACCGTTCTTCGTGACGACGAGCCCGTAGCCGACTCCGGCGAAAAGCCGCAGTAAATTTTCGGAATAAAAGATCCCCTTCACGAATATTCTTTGATAAAGGATATTTTTGAAGGGGATATTTATTTGCCCCGAAGGAGCAGAAAATGATTAAAACTGTTAATGCGTCACCGTTTATTCCCGCTCTTAAAGGCGCGGCAATCGCGCTTCTCTCTTCGGTTGCCACTATTTTGGCATCGGCATTCTTTTTGACCGAAAGCAAGAGTCTTGACATGATGACTGCTGTGCTTCCGAAGGTATTTCAGGTCATCTCCGCAATTATCGGCGGTTTTTTTGCCGGTAAATTTTCAAAGGAACGTGGATATCTTTCGGGCATTACAAGCGGTCTGATTTTCAGCGCTGTCATTATTATCGGTTCACTTATCAGTTCGGGATTCGTGCTTTATTACGCGCTTGTCAGCACGATAACCGTCACGATGGCTTCCTTTATCGGCTCGCTTTTAAGTAAAGAAAGAGTGAAAAGCGGCGCGGCTAAAAGAAAGTCAATTATGAAAATGATGCGGTCATAATACGAAAATACTTTACAAAATCGCTTTAATGTGGTATAATATTTGTATCACAGAAAAGGAGTGTTTTTTATGATTCCGTTAATTATAGCAGCAGTTATAGTGATTATTCTTCTTATCGCTTGTATCAAGATCGTTCCTCAGGCGACCGAGTACGTTGTCGAGTTTCTCGGTAAATATCAGAAGACCTGGTCAGCAGGAATTCACTGGAAGTGGCCGATCATTCAGGTCATAGCAAAGAAGGTAACGCTCAAGGAACAAGTCCTTGACTCTCCCCCCCAGCCCGTTATCACGAAGGATAACGTTACTATGCAGATAGATACCGTTATTTTCTACGCTATCTACGATTCGAAGCTTTACTGCTACGGTGCGGTCAATCCTATTTCCGCCCTTGCAAACCTTGCGGCAACCACTCTTCGTAACCTCGTCGGTGAGCTTGAGCTTGACGATACTCTCACATCCCGTGATACCATCAACGGAAAGATGACGGAGATCCTCGACGAAGCTACCGATAAGTGGGGTATCAAGGTTCACCGCGTTGAGCTTAAGAATATCATTCCGCCTGCCGAGATTCAGAACGCGATGGAAAAGCAGATGAAGGCAGAGCGTGACCGCCGTGAGACGCTTCTTGAAGCTGAAGGACACAAGGCGGCTGTTATCACCCGTGCAGAGGGCGACAAGCAGGCAATGATCCTTGCCGCCGAAGGTGAAAGAGACGCACGCATCGCAAGAGCAGAGGGTGAAGCTCAGGCAATTTACCTCGCGAAAAAAGCAGAGGCAGACGGTCTGGCTGCTCTCAAAGAGGCAGGCGCCGACGGTGCCGTTCTTGAGCTTAAGAAGTTTGAGGCGCTCGTCGCTATGTCTAACGGACGCGCATCGAAGATAATCGTTCCGACCGACGTTGTAAATATGACGAAATCAAACGTAATGTTCTCCGAAACCTCCGGTCTCGGCGACGTTACCGAACCCGCTCCCGAGGCGCCCAAAAAGCCGAAGGAAGACCCCTGTTGCGACTGATAACTAAAATGAAAACTCCGAGCTTTTGCTCGGAGTTTTTTTGTTATCCAAACATTATTTCGTTGACTTCCGACAGCGATGGTGCAACGAAGTCGGGCTTGTCGCAGTCATCTGCATTATCGACGTCCGCTTGCTTTGTTTCGCCTGAAAGGACGAGAACGCTTGTTACGCCGTTACGCTTGCCGAGCGCGATGTCGGTATAGAGGCGGTCGCCGAATATGACCATATCCGAAGGATCAGTCTCAGTGATCTGACACATCATATCAAGAGCGGATTTATAGGGCTTTCCGAAGTATGTAGGAGTTACGCCCGTCGATGCGGTAACAAATGCGGAGATCGCGCCGCTGTCGGGAATAAATCCGTCCTCGGTCGGACAGTTAAAGTCGGGGTGAGTAGAGATATACTCAGCGCCGTTACGGACGAGACGACAAGCGGTATCGAGCTTTGCATAAGTCAGAGTCGTATCGAAGCTCGTTACGACTATCGGTGCATCGTCCGAAAGCTCGATTCCCGAATTTACAAACTGCGTTTCAAGCTCGGGTGTGCCAACGAGGTAACAGCTCTTCCCTGCGCGGTTTCTCTTCAAAAACTGAATCGTTACGTCACCTGCGGTAAGGATCTCGTTTCTGCTCGGCTCAAAGCCCATACGCGTGAGCTTTTCGTAATAGAAATCGGGATTGTGCGAGGCGTTATTCGTGAAGAAAAGCACCTTATAGCCGTTTTTGCGGAGATTCTTTATAAACTCGATCGCGTATTCGAAAACGCGTCCGCCGAGATATATCGTTCCGTCCTGATCGAAGACGAAAAGCTTTTTGTTCTTAAGCGTGTTTTCCATATTCTTACTCCAATCTGAACGAGCGTCTGTGATCGGGCGTTATTCCGTATTTTTTGATTGCTTCGTAGTGTTCCTTCGTCGGATAACCCTTGTGCTTTGCAAAGCCGTATTCGGGGTACTTTTTATCAAGCTCAAGGCAGGAACGGTCACGCTCTACCTTGGCAAGAATCGACGCCGCCGCGATAGACGGGCTTTTTGAGTCTCCTTTTACTATCGCTTTTGCCGGAATCGTAAATCCGCGCGTCTGGTTTCCGTCAACGAGTACAAAATCGGGCTTCGGGTCAAGCATTTCGATCGCCCTCCGCATAGCAAGCAGCGCGGCGTTGAGTATATTCATTTCGTCTATCTCTGCCGCCGTTGCGTATGCGATACCGTAGCTTATCGCTTCTTCCTTTATCTTTTCGTAAAGGATATCGCGTTTCTTTTCGGTCAGCTTTTTAGAGTCGTTCAATCCTTCGATAACAAGTCCCTGCGGAAGTATTACCGCCGCCGCGTAAACGCGTCCCGCAAGAGGTCCGCGTCCCGCCTCGTCGGTTCCGCAGACTATCGCGTAGCCCTGTTCGACCGCTTCATTTTCAAAACAGTAATCCATACAAAAATACGGGGAAATTTTCTAATTTCCCCGTACTCCTTTCTCATTAGGGTGGCAAACTAATAATTTACCTTATGGTTCTTCAAGGGTCATCCTGCCTATTTTTCCGCCCCTGAACTCGTCAAGGAGCATAACGGCGGTTCTTTCTGTATTGACCTCTCCGCCGCTGATAAGAAATCCGCGCTTTCTTCCGATCGTTTCAAACAGATCGTAGTCGATCATATCATCGTACTGCGACATATCGCCAAGCTTGTACCGTTCGGACAGCAGTGAGGGGTATTTATTTCTCAGGCGCGAGCAAAGAATTATGGCAATCCTCTCCTGATCGAGTATCTCGTCTCTTATCGCACCCGTAACGGCGAGGTTTTCACCCACGGTCTGATCCTCAAACTTCGGCCAAAGCACACCGGGGGTGTCGAGAAGCTCGATTCCGTATTTCGTCGTTATCCACTGCTTATCACGGGTAACTCCCGGGCGATCCTCAACCTTTGCGCGTCTGCCGCCCGCAAGACGGTTTATAAGCGAGGATTTACCGACGTTGGGAATACCTGCGATCATAACGCGTAAGGGTTTACCCGTCATTCCCTTATTTTCATAGCGTGCAAGCTTTTCGCTTAAAAGTCCGCGTATCTTATCGGGTATCTCGTTTATTCCCGCACCGCTTGCGCTATCAATGAACAAACAGGTCTTACCCTCTTTTTCGTAATATCTTTTCCAACGGGCAATAGACTCCGAATCGGCAAGCGCTGACTTACTGAACAGCGTAAGCACCGGCTTGTTTCCGACTATTTTATGAAGCTCAGGATTTTTCGAGCTTATCGGAATACGCGCGTCGAGAATTTCGATGACCGCATCTACCTGCGGAAGCATCTCCTTCATCATTCGGCGCGTTTTCGCCATATGCCCGGGGAACCATTGTATCAGCTCTGATGGCATCTTAATTCTCCGTTAGATTATTTTACCGCTCCGAAAACGCTGAAAGGAAGTAAGCGGTAGACGACCTGACCGATAATATATCTCTCGTCGATCATTCCGACACCGTAGAAACGGCTGTCAAGAGAATTATTACGGTTATCACCCATAACGAATACGTGTCCCTTCGGAATTACGATCTCATCGGTATCGTACTCCCAATCGACCATCATTCCGCTTCCCTGAACAATATAGGGCTCATCAAGCGGGAAGCCGTTTATATATATCGTCCAGGTTTCGCGGTCAAGACGAACCTTTTGCCCCTCCGTTGCGATAATACGCTTTACGAGCGGCTTGTCAAGACCGTAGTTTTCCGACTGGCAGACGATTATGTCGCCCTGCTTTGGGGTATAGAAAATCTGACGTACAAGAAGCTTATCATTGTTCGAAAGCGTAGGATACATAGAGTTTCCGTCAACAACGGCGATTCTTGCGACAAAAGAGAAAAGTATAAATACAGCCGCTACCGATATTATAAATATTTCAAGCCATTCGAATACCGTTGCGGACAGCTTTTTCTGCTCTGCCCCGATTGTTTTGTGTTCGTGGTTCATATAGATAAAATTCCGCCTTAAAATTATTTTATAAGTAAGGACATAAGATCATGTCCCTTAGGCACGTAGTAATTCTTCTCCGCCGCGCTCTTTTCGCTAAACGAGTCAACGCCGCACGCTTCCTCGTTTGAACGGTAGATCATAAACGGCACGGGGTCGATCGTATGAGTTCTTCTTACTATCGGCGTAGGATGATCGGGAAGAAGCATGATCGAAAAATCCTCGCCGCAATCACCGAGGTATTCATATATCGGCTTAAGTATTCTTTCGCTTATATGTCCGATACAGGTGACCTTGTTTTCGGTTTCGGCACGGTGCCCGCATTCATCGGGGCCCTCAACGTGCAGATAAACGAGGTCTTTTCCACGCTTGAATGCGTCGATCGCTGCATTTGCCTTGCCCTCGTAATTCGTCTTGTAGTTACCCGTTGCACCCTCAACGTCAACCGATTCCATTTCTGCACATATTCCTATTCCCTTGATAAGGTCAACTGCAGAAATTACGGTCGCGTTAAGTCCCCATTTTTCCTTGAACGAGGACAAAGCAGGCTTTTCTCCGGGGCTCCAAAGCCAAATGGAGTTTGCGGGCTTAAGTCCGCGCGCCTTGCGAGCAAGGTTTACGGGGTGAACGCTCAGCACCTTATAGCTTTCGCGAATAAGCGTCGCGTAAGGCTCGGGAGGCATTTTGTCGCGCACACCCTGACCGAGAAAATCGTGGGGCCGGCTGAACTCAGTATATGCGGGAGGATCGTTCCATATCATACAGTGGCGATAACTGACACCGGGATAGAAGGAGCGCGTTTCGGTTTTGAACGCCTCATGGAGCGCCTTTACGAGCTCGGTCGCTTCTTCCGTCGTTATTTCGTCGGAAGAGTGGTCAAGCATTATTTTATCGTCGTAATTATCTTCTTCCTCGGACACCGTAACGATATTGCAGCGGAAGGCGATATCGCCCTCCTTCATCTCAAGACGCATAGACATCGCCTCAAGAGGCGATCGTCCTTTAGAGTATACCGCGGGATCGTAAGAAAGGATCGCGAGGTTCGCCGTATCACTTTCGGGAACCATGTGCGACGGAACGTTTGAAACAGTACCGACGGTCGACACCCTTGCAAGCGCATCAAGAGTCGGCTTATTTGCACATTCAAACGGCGTTTTGTTTCCGAGCGCTTCGATAGGATAATCGGCCGCTCCATCGGGTATTAGTACGAGATATTTCATAGGTCTGCCCTCTTAAAAATGCTATATCAGATATTATATCATAACATTTTGACATTTACAAGTACAATAGCGATAAAACTTTTTCTTTTAGCGGTTTTTCTTCGCTTTACTACTTGAAAAAATAATAACTTTATAGTATAATATTATTTGGTCTATGATGACCTAACGAAGATGAAAGGTAGTACTGATAATTGAGTGCTGTAAGAAACTTTGTAATTACGCTCCTTATATCGCTTTTGATATTCGGGATTGTGGCATTCGGTATCCTTCAATTTGCCGAGAATGCATTCGGTTCGAAACCAAATAAAAATTCAGGCGGCAATAACGGCGGCGAGCACGTGACGACAACTACTCCCGATCTTCCTCCCCCGCCCGATGGATTGGACGCAATAAAGGGCGAGAGTATGACGGTTCTTTTCATTGGTACCGACTATCTGCCTGACGTTTATTACGATTACGAATACGCAGACAAGCGCCCTGACGGCTTTGACGGTACTGTAAGAGAGGTCGAGACCGACACTATAATCCTCGCAAGACTTAACAAGGAAACGGGAGAGGCGATCTTCTGCCCGATTCCCGCTATTACCGAAATAACGATGAACGGACATTCGACTACGCTTGAGAAGCTCTATCACAGAAAAGGCATTGATGCGCTTTGCGAGCAGGTGACTGCCTTGACGGGATTACCGATAGACTTCCACGCAATCGTTACTCTCGACGGTCTTTCGTACATAATCGACGATCTCGGCGGAATTGAATTCCACGTTCCGCAGAATATGAACTACGTCGACCTCGATCAGCAGATTGAGATCGATATTAAGTCGGGAACACAGCTTCTCGACGGCAAGAATGCAACCGATATGCTTCGCTTTTGGTCGTATTCCGACGAGGATGTGAGCCGCCGCCGCGTTGGCTGTAACTTCCTTAAGGCACTGATAAAAAAGGTTATGACGGATATTCCGATGTCGGATGCGGCATCTGCATATCTGAAATACAGAGATTATGTCAAGACAAACCTTACCCTCAATATTCTTAACGAGCAAGCAGACCTCATCTTCGCTTACCCGAAGCTGACGGTAAGGGATTACACCTACCCCGGAACTACCTCGGGCAAGGGACTTGACGCGGTCTTTACGCCGAATATTTCAAAGGCAACGGAATTCTTTAAGTCTTATAAGTTTAACGGATAAGATAAAAGTAGCATAAGAAAGGACAGTAAAATGCTTAACACAGAAAAAACAATGGACAAAATAGTCGCTCTTTGTAAGGGCAGAGGTTTCATTTTCGCCGGATCCGAAATCTATGGCGGTCTTGCGAATACATGGGATTACGGCCCTCTCGGAGTCGAGCTTAAGAATAACGTAAAGCGCGCTTGGTGGAAAAAGTTTGTTCAGGAGAATAAGTATAACGTCGGTCTTGACGCCGCTATTCTTATGAACCCCCAGACTTGGGTTGCATCGGGACACCTTGCTGGATTTTCCGATCCCCTTATGGACTGTAAGGAATGTAAGGAGCGCTTCCGCGCTGACAAGCTTATCGAGGATTGGTGCGCTGAAAACAACTATACTCTCCCGAAGCCCATCGACGCTTTCTCGCAGGAGGAAATGAAGAATTTCGTTGAGGATAACAATATCCCCTGCCCCACCTGCGGCAAGCATAACTTCACCGACATCCGTCAGTTCAACCTTATGTTCAAGACCTTCCAGGGCGTAACAGAGGACGCGAAGAACACCGTTTATCTCCGTCCCGAGACCGCACAGGGTATCTTCACAAACTTCGTGAACGTCCAGAGAACGACGAGAAAGAAGCTCCCCTTCGGTATCGGACAGATCGGTAAGTCCTTCCGTAACGAGATCACTCCCGGAAACTTCATTTTCCGCGTACGTGAGTTCGAGCAGATGGAGCTTGAGTTCTTCTGCAAGCCCGGAACCGACCTTGAATGGTTCAACTACTGGAGAAGCTTCTGCCATAATTGGCTTCTTGCTATCGGTCTTAAGGACGAGAATATTCGCCTTCGTGACCACGATCCCGAGGAGCTTTGCTTCTACTCAAAGGCAACGACCGACTTCGAGTTCCTCTTCCCGTTTGGCTGGGGCGAGCTTTGGGGCGTTGCTGACCGTACCGATTACGACCTTACACAGCATCAGAACGTATCGGGTAAGGACCTTACCTATTTCGATCAGGAAACTAACGAGCATTATATTCCTTACGTTGTCGAGCCGTCTCTCGGCGTTGAAAGAACAGTTCAAGTCGGAGGCCAAGCGGTCTTAGGA
>JAZSHF010000068.1:0-6148 GCA_045533115.1 Eubacteriales bacterium | reverse complement strand
GATCTGAAAGCATACAGCAAATTCTCGATGGCTTGCTACATCGGAATGGGCTGGTCGATATTTCTTGCGGGTGATACGGTATTTAAGGCGTTACCGATCGAGGCGTTCATCTATCTGCTTCTCGGCGGCGTTGCCTATACGATAGGTGCTATCATCTACGGCATCGGCAAAAAGCACCGTTATTTCCACTTTGTTTTCCATCTTTTCGTCCTGCTCGGAAGTGTTTTGCAATTTATTTGCGTGTATTTTTACGTTATATAACAAAGAAAACGCAGAGGAAAATTCCTCTGCGTTAATTTTTTGTGTACCCCGCCGAGCCGTGTAGACAGCCGTTGAGAAACCCGCATGTGCAGGTTGGTGCCCTCTCGCATCATTTGTGCTCCCAGCATCCCGTTGACCGCGTGACGTAAGCAGGCGGGCGGGGAGGTCTGCATACCCGGATAGCGAAGATAAAGCTCCATTTATCTCTTGTAGGTTTTAACAGCCGATCTATCACGCACTAAGCAGGAAAAAGATCACTCTTCGTCGTAGTCGATCTCTCCGAAAAGCTCGTCGTTAAAGAAATCGGCAACACGCTCAAATTCGTCGTCATCGTCGATCGTCACGAGTATCTCCTCGCCGCTCTCTTCGTCGAGAGCTACCTTGAGAATTACGTATTCCTCGTTTTCGTTATCCTCGATCGGAACGAGCGCGAGGTATGTTTCACCGTCGATCTCCTGGCTTCCGAGAAGCTCAAACTGCTTTTCGTTGCCCTCTTCGTCGGTAAGGGTAAACACTTCTTCGTTAAAAAGTTCGTCTGCCATAGTATTGCTCCTTTCAAATGAAGAGACTTATCTTTCCGTTACTATTCTATACAATTTCCGCCGTTTTGTCAATATCAAGTTTTCGACAGATGCATCACAATTCCGTGCGGAAGCACTTTTGCCAAAAATCTATAAAACTTAAAAAAGACGCGGGGAGTGTATATTCCTCTGCCCTTTGATGCGTAGCAGAGCGACTTTTCAGCCGCCATTGCGGGGTTAACGCGGGGGAGCGTGTCAAACGTATGAGAGCTTCCCTTTTTGATTCCCGCCGCAGGAAGAAATTCGGTATCCATCGGTCCCGGGCAAAGCGCGAGGACGTTTATTCCCTTCTTTTTCAGCTCAAAGCGAAGCGACTTTGAGAAAGAGAGGACATACGCCTTCGTCGAGCAGTAGACCGTCATTCTCGGATTCGGTGCGAACGAGGCAATCGAGCAGACGTTGACTATGAAACTCCCCTTCTTCATATAAGGAAGCGAGACCGACGTTACTGCCGTGAGTGCGCGGTTATTGAGGTCGACCATTCTCGTCTGCGTGTTCATATCCATCGTATCGAAATCGCCGAGCGTACCGAAGCCCGCGTTATTTACGAGTATCTTTATTTCGGGCTTTTCGCTTTCAAGCATTTCGGAAAGCGTTTCATAGCTTTCGTGCTTCGTCAAGTCAAGCGATATCGGGAATATCTTTTTGTTCGGAAAACGCGTTTTCAGTGCCTCAAGACGCTCTGTACGGCGGGCAATTACCCATATTTCCTCTATCTCGTCGTACTTTTCCGAGATGACTCTGACGAATTCCTCGCCGAGTCCCGAGGACGCGCCGGTTACAACTGCAATTTTCATATTAAGCTTCCTTTCAGTCGAGCTTCAATTCTCGCATATCGCGTCCGAGGAACATTATCGGCAAAAATTCACCGAAAAGGCGCGAGGTTATACGCTCGTCATAGCGCTTACGAAGATCGTCGCGCGTTAAATTCGTATTTATTATAACCGCTTTTCCCTTGTTAAGACGGGTGTTTATGATATTGTAGAGGCAAGAGACCGTGAAAGTGTTTCCCATTTCGGTACCGAGATCGTCAATTATGAGCAGGTCACAGTCGAAATATCTGTCCGTGCGCTTTTCCTCGCTTTCGTCACGGTTATAACCGCGTCCGAAGCGCTCGTATTCAAAATCCGAAAAGAGATTTTGAGCCGTTTCGCAAACGACGTCGTAGCCGCGGCGGACGACCGTTCCTGTTATTGCGGCGGAAAGGTGCGTCTTACCGAGTCCCGTACCGCCTATAAAGAGCAGGTTTTGCGCCTTGTCGCCGAAACTGTCTGCATAGTGGCGGCAGAACGTAACTATCATTTCGGCGTTTTCGACCGCATTTTTGTCCTTTTGATAGGACGGGATATAGTTATCAAAGGTCTTAGTTTTGATAAGCGAACCGATACCCGAGCTTTCGTAGCCCGCCATTACGAGCTTCGACTTCATACATTTGCACATATTGATACCTACGAAGCCGCTGTCGGAGCATTCGTCACATTCGTACTTGACGTCGGAATAATCGGTCGGTATGCCGTATTTTGTGAGAAGTGCTTCACGCGCTTTAAGAAGCTCTGCGTTTTCTGCCTTGATAGCGGCAATTTCATTTTCGAGCTTCTCGCCCTTGTACCGAACGGTCGCCTCAAAAATGCGGAGTCCCGTTTGCGAAAGCGCGTCGTCGATCCCCTTTATCTCGGGGAATCTCATTCCGAGTTCTTTTTTACGCATAAGCGCCGCTTCCTGTGCGCGGAGAGCCTTGCCTTCGTATTCGTGCTTTATTTTTTTGTAGTTTTCTTTGTTAAAGCCCATTACTTATCTCCCTCTCCGTTTATTATCGCGCTCATCATTGCTTCCGAGCGCTTACGCGCCTTTTCGAAAAACTCCTCGGTATCGAAGCTTGCACCGTTTGCGCTCGGCTTCTCGACGAATTTTTGCTTGCTTTTATTCGCCGCCTTGAAATCGGCGTTTGCCTTTTCCGCCTGCTCAACGGTACGGACTCCGCTGTCGTGCCAGTCGGAAAGGATCTTCGACATATATTCAAGTCCTGCTTTTCCCGTATTGTCAACGGCGATTCCAAACGCCGCCTCAACAAGCGCGAACGGCATTTCCCATTCAACAAGCCACTTCTCGAAGAATTTTTCTTCCTTCTTCGTAAAGGCTCTGTCGCCGATACCGAAAAGGCGGGAGAGCTTATATTTATTACTGTTTCTTCTTTCGTTTTCCTTTATGTAGCTCTGGAGCGCGTCAAGGGTACGGATACCCTGATTATAAAGTGAATACGCGCTCTTTTCAACGTAGCTGACGGTCAGCTTTTTGCCGACGGCGTCGAGCTTTTCAAAGTGGTAATAGAAAAGGAGAAGAACCGTTTCACTGTCAAGACCGAGAGTGTTTATGAGCGAAACGATCTTCGAAATGTCGGTCGAAGTGAAGACCTTGCCGCAAATAGCTTCGCATTCCTCTATAAGCTGCTTTACGCTTCCGTTCCGTTCAATTACGTCTGCGATCTCCCTGCCCGTCAGGTTTTTGCTTGAAGCCGACGGAGCCATCTTTTTAGCCGCTTCAAGAAGACCCTTTTCGCGTAGAGCTGCTACTACCGTTTCAAGCTCGGAGACGGTACATCCAAGCTGCTCTGCAAGCACGACGTCGTCGGCGTCGCAAAGGGCTCTGTCATAGGAGAGAAGCATCAAAAAGCGTACTTCAAGAAGCGTTTCACATTCAAGAAACGCGTTTGACGGCAGGCACAACGCCCCGTCCTTGTAAAGAACGTTATATTTCATTATTCTCTCCTTTCTTGCTTTGTTTTATCTCGTACATAAGCGAAGAGATCACGTCCCCGATCGGCAGATTGACTGTCGGGATGCCGAGGTCAAAATCGCTTTGAGTCATATTCCATACGCCCTTGATGCGCGAACGGCGAAGGGAGTCCTGCATTTTTTCCTTATCGGCAGATTCGATTACCAGAGCGATATCATATTCGGCGTCTTCTATCTTACTATAAGACTCGGTCGGAATATACGCGATATCCGATATTCCTCTGCCCTCAAGCCAGATTGCGAGCTGAGGCACGCTTCCCTTTTCGGCACCGATAATGACGGCCGTCATTCCGTCGCCGACGCCGAGGTCGCGGCTGATTTCGGTATAGAGGAGCTTCACGTTATATCCGTAGCCCTGAAGCCCTGCACCCGAATATCGGTTGAGATCGGCACGCACCTGCGACGGTGTGATGTCGAGCATTTTAGACAGCTCATTCGAGCTTATTTTTATTTCTCCGTTAAAAAGGCATTCTCTCAGCGCGCGGAAATAGCGCGGAAGACGTTTTGCTCCCGTGGAGATATATGCGGTTTTCATTTTTATATCTCCTTTCGGTAAGCGGTAAAACTTTGTAGGGGGGACCATTGGTCGCCCGCAGAATTTGATAAACGGACGGACGGGCGACCAATGGTCGCCCCTACAGTACGAATCGGAAGTCCTTAAAGATTCTTCAGCGTTTCGTTGACGTATGCGGTAAACTCTTCACAGGTAGCGCCCGTATCGCGTCCCGTTACGACGAGCTTCTTTTCCTCGAACATACAGATATCAAGAGCGCGGGATAGGCGGTCACTCTCCGACTGATAGCCGATATGCGAAAGGAGCATTACGGTCGCACGGAGCATTGAGCAGGGATCTGCATACTTGCCTCTGCCCTCGGTTATCATACGGGGAGCAGAGCCGTGGATCGCTTCGAACATAGCATACTTCTTACCGATGTTAGCCGAGCCTGCGGTACCTACGCCGCCCTGAAATTCTGCTGCCTCGTCGGTGATAATGTCGCCGTAGAGGTTAGGAAGAATGAATACCTGGAACGCAGTGCGGCGCTTCTCATCGACGAGCTTCGCCGTCATAATGTCGATGAACCAGTTGTCTGTCTCGATCTCGGGATATTCCTTGCCGATCTCCTCGCAGAGACGGAGGAACTTGCCGTCGGTCGTCTTTATAATATTTGCCTTCGTTACTATCGAAACGCGGCTCTTGCCGTTCTTCTTCGCATACTCGTAAGCGAGGCGTGCGATACGGTTACAGCCCTCGGTCGTGGTAACGCAGAAGTCAAGAGCGAGATCGTCAGTTACGTTTATGCCCTGAGAGCCTACCGCGTAGCTTCCCTCGGTATTCTCACGGAAGAAGGTCCAGTCGATGCCCTTATCGGGAACCTTAACGGGACGAACGTTTGCAAAAAGGTCAAGTTTCTTTCTCATAGCGACGTTTGCGCTCTCAATATTCGGCCACGGATCGCCCGCGCGGGGAGTCGTCGTCGGACCCTTGAGGATAACGTCACACTTATAAAGCTCCTCCATAACCTCGTCGGGAATTGCCTGCATGTGCTTTACGCGATTTTCTATCGTCAGTCCGTCAATGACCTTGAATTCGATCTTTCCGCTCTTGACGTCGTCTGCAAGCAGGTATTCAAGAACCTTCTTCGACGCGTCGGTGATGATCGGTCCGATGCCGTCGCCGCCGCAGATACCGATGACGATCTTATCCATCTTGGAATAATCGACCGCATCGCCTGCCGCGTTTATCTTTTCAACTCTCTCGAGCTGTGAACGAAGCAGAGCCTCGTATTTTTCCACTGCGTTTTTGATCTGATTTTCGTAGTTTGCCATAATTGTGTCTCCTATTTATTCTGCCGTTGCGTACGCGTTAAGCGAGCTGTCGGCTGTGTTTCCTTTTATAAATTCATAATACGCCTGCGCTCCGATCATTGCGGCGTTGTCTCCGCAGAGGATTCGAGGCGGAACGTAAAATTTCATTCCGTGCTTGGTTGCAAATTCTTCGACGAACGAGCGAAGATGTGAATTTGCAGACACTCCGCCCGCAAGGACGAGCGAGGTGTGCGGATAGCGTTCGATCGCCATTTTGAGCTTCTTTTCTACGCTCAGAAGCACCGTTTCGGTAAAGGAAGCCGCGATATCCTCCTTCGGATAAGGGATTCCCTTTTGCTCCATATTGTGAAGAATGTTTATTATATGAGTTTTAAGACCGCTGAACGAGAAATCGAGGCTTCCGTCGTTCAGTGCCGCCGAGGGCAGCTTGAACGACGTTTTATCTCCGAGCGAGGCAAGCCGATCCATTTCCGCGCCGCCGGGATAAGGGATACCCATAACGCGCGCGACCTTGTCAAAGGCTTCGCCCATCGCGTCGTCCTTCGTTCTACCTACGGTCTCAAGGTCGGTATAATCGCGCACCTCTATAAGTGACGTGTGTCCGCCCGAAACGACGAGCGCCAAAAACGGCGGCTTGAGGTCGGGATAGCAAAGGTAATTTGCCGCGATATGTCCTCTTATGTGATG
>JAZSHF010000032.1:0-38968 GCA_045533115.1 Eubacteriales bacterium | reverse complement strand
TCTCATTACTTGATTCCTCCTTCGTTTTTTGGTCGTGGTTGGCAAACCCACTTCCTATTATAAACGAAGGAGGATTCTTTTTCTACTCATAGCTAAAGCTTTTTGGAACCACCAGCACTGCTGGTGGTTTTCGTTTACAATGAGAAAAAGCAGTCGCCTCGGCGACTGCTTTTGTGAAATAATTAGTCAATCTTTACAATGAAGTTGTTTATGAGAGCAGAAATTGCGCCCTCTTTATCTTCGAGGTTGTTGATGCTCTTAAGAGCGATCCAGAGGAAGATAAGTGCGACAACAGCAGTAACGCCGAAAACGAGAAGCTTAACCGTAAGGGGCTTTTGACTTTCGGAAACCTTGTCAACGGAAGATCCTATAATAGCAACGGTAGCGCAAAGAGCTACAAGCATAAAGATAACGGGAAGAGGGCACCAAATGAGTCCGAGAAGCATATTCAAAATTGAAACAACAATCATCGGAATAGAAGCGTAAGCAACTACGTTTATTGCACCGCCGATGCTGATCTGCTTCTTAGCAACCTTTGTAGTTGCAACGTATACCATAACGAAAGCTACTGCAAAAACGATTACCGCAAGCAGAAGGAACATACCGAACGAGGTTCCGGTCGGGAATCTTTCTGCGACTTGTTTGGCGATCTTGTTTGACCACATATCGTCATAAACATTCTTGTAGTAGGAAAGCATGCCCTGATTTACGTTCACCATCGCGCTTACGGCAAACATAAGAATGCCGAATACTGCGAGGATAACGCCGGAGAAGCTGTTGTCCTTTGCGGAGTTAGCAACTACGCCAACGGGGTCCTTCTTAGTGAAGAAGTTGGTAATCTGGCTGATAAGACGAGAGAGAATAGGGGGAGTAGAAGAGTTGGCAGGAGCAGAAGCTACTGCGGGAGCTGCACCGACCTGATTGCCGCAGCCGGAACAGAAGGTAGCGTTGTCAGAAAGTTCTTTGCCACATTTGTTACAGAACATAATGAGACCTCCAAATAATTTGAAATAATTTGTTTACAATAATGTAACCATTGTGATTATAACACAATAGGTAGAACTTGTCAATAAAAAAATATCAATTTATAGTAGTATATAAGCGAAAATTACGCTTCGAGGAGTGCTATTTACATAGTCAATTACTATAACGGTGAAACGCATCTCTGCCATTGGAGTACACTTATTTATACCGCTTTTGCCGTAAAAAACAATGTTTACATAATGAAATCTTGTAGAATTTAGCGCTTGAAGAAGACGTTGTGATTTGATATAATTTTTGAGGATTTATTAGGGAGTTGTATTATGATAGCTCACGGACCGTTAAAACGTCGGCTCGATCTTCATAAAATCGCATATCATATAAAGCAAAACGCGGTCTTGATAGTCGCGTTTTTTGCCGCGCTTATATCCTCGCTTGTCGTTCCGCCCGACAAGATGTATCTCTCGTATCTTGATTTCAGGACGCTTACCTGTCTGTTCTGCACACTTGCCGTCATCTGCGGACTTCGTAATATCAAATTCTTTACAGTTGTAGCAAGAAAGCTCGTCTCCCTTGCGGGAAGCACGAGAAAAACCGTCATTGCACTCCTAATGATAACCTTTATCGGCTCGATGCTGATAGCAAACGATATGGCGCTGATAACATTTCTCCCTCTCGGCTACATAGCACTTTCTGAAACCGGAAACAAGAAATACATTTGCTACACCTTTATAATGCAAAATATTGCCGCCAATCTCGGCGGAATGGTGACACCGTTCGGTAACCCGCAAAATTTGTTTCTTTACAACAAATTCAGGATCCCGACCGGGGAATTTACCCTTATAATGCTTCCGCCGTTTCTTCTTTCTATATCTCTTATACTTCTTTCGGTATTTATATTCGTAAAGAACGAAAGGGTCGTACTCAACTGCGAAAACCATACTAAGCTTCCTATAAGGAGAACGGTTGCCTACCTATCGCTTTTTGCATTCTCGCTTCTGATAGTTTTCAGACTTATCCCGTTCGTGATCGGACTTATACTTATTCCCGCGGCAATGATAGTGCTTGACAGAAAGGCTCTGAGAGACGTTGACTACGCTCTGCTCTTCACCTTCGTCTTCTTCTTTATATTTGCAGGAAATATGGCACGGATAGACGCTATAAGCGACATTCTTTCAGGTCTTATGCAGAAAAATGCACTTATAGTCAGTTCCCTATCCTGTCAGCTTATAAGTAACGTTCCGTCTGCCATCCTGCTTTCGGAATTCACCGATAACTACCGCGAGCTGCTTTTAGGCGTCAACATCGGCGGAGCAGGAACGCTTATAGCCTCTCTTGCTTCTCTCATAACGTTCCGCCAGTATCAGTCGATAGATCCAAGCGGCACGAAAAAATATCTTATAATTTTTTCGCTTATAAATTTCTCGTTCCTCGGAATACTTATGGTATTCTGTTCACTTATATAAAGATAACCGACGGTTTTTCCGTCGGTTATTTCATTCTTATGCTTATCTCTCCGCTTCGGAGAGTTTTCTTTACACCGTTTTCATCAGTAATCATCAATCCGAATGAATCGTCAATTCCGTCGACTGCCGCATAATATGTTGAATCAGGAGAAATTACTTTAATATCCGCGCCGATAACCGTCGAAAGCTTCCTGTATTTTTCGGGAAGTGATCGAGAGCGGAAATTCGAGTCAAAGGATCTTAATATCTCTATTGCAAGAGTATTACGAGTTTCATAGGAAAAGCTGTCAGATATCGACCCCGCTATATCCTTAATTTCATTTGGAAAGCCGCCAGCGGGCGGAGAAATATTGACACCGATTCCGACAACAACTCCGTTAATTTTCCCATCATCGGAGATAACGCCCTCAGCTAAAATTCCGCAAACCTTTAACCCGTTAAAGATAAGATCGTTCACCCATTTTATACCGCATTTAACACCGCACACGGATTCGATCGCCTCAGAGACCGAAACACCAGTTGCAGCTGTTACACCGATAATATCAGGCTCATCTACATCTTTAAGAAGGAAGCTCATATATAGACCGCCGCCATCCGAGAAAAAGCTTCGTCCAAGCCGTCCTCTGCCGCCGCTTTGTCGGTCGGCTATGACGGTATAATAGTGACCTGCGCCTTCCTTGCATTTCATCTTAAGAAACGAATTCGTTGACTCAAGAATATCATAACGCTGAATTTCCACCTTGCGACCGCGCAAAAACAGTTCAGCCATTCTCTCCCCCCTATCCTTAATAATTTTATAATATAACCGTTTTTTTGTCAATATCCGATACTTTCTTGACATCTTATCTTCTTTACAGTATAATTACTGTAATTAAATATTTACGAGGCAAACGATGAAATTCATAATGAAATATCTTCGCCCTCATTATTCTATGATGATCATTGGTCTGATAATAAAGATCGTCGGAACGATCGTTGACCTTTTGATCCCTTACATTCTCGAGCATATTATTGACAACGTAGCTCCTGGCGGCGAGATCAAGAAAGTCGTGCTTTTCGGAATGCTAATGCTTCTTTGCGCGATCATAGGACTTGTGGGCAATATTATTGCCAACCGCATTGCGTGTGCGGTTGCCAGAGATACCACAAGAGAGATAAGAAGCGATCTCTTTAAGAAAATATCCTACCTCTCGTCAAAGCAAATAGATGAAATTACTATCCCAACGCTTGAAACGCGCCTTACGTCCGACACTTACAACGTTCATCATACTATCGGTATGATACAGCGTCTCGGTGTTCGTGCGCCTATTCTCCTCATCGGCGGAATTATAATCACTTTTTCGATGGAGCCGGTGCTTTGCCTTGTTTTGGTTGCGGTTCTCCCATTTATAACGGGGGCTGTCATTTTCATATCCAAAAAAGGAATACCGCTTTATAAGAGTGTTCAGGAGCGTACCGACGATATGGTAGGCACTGTACGAGAAAGCGCGCAGGGTATACGCGTCATAAAGGCCCTCTCTCGTATCGGACACCAAAACAAAAGGTTTGACGAAAAAAACAGAAGCCTAAATAAAGCGGAGCTGAAATCGGGCTACGTTATGTCATTAACGACGCCATTGATGAACGCTTTTCTGAATGTCGGAATGTCTGCCGTGATCCTCATTGGAGCGATCAGAGTAAACGGGGGAAACGCCGAGGCGGGTATGATAATCGCCTTTATGTCATACTTTACCATCATTCTTAACGCAATGCTCAACATAACGAGGATATTCACGATGTTCTCGAAGGGTGCGGCATCCGCTGACAGAATATCTGAAGTTTGCAGCATTGAGCCCGACATCAGCTATTTACCCAAAGGTAAACGCGAGAACACCGATGCATTCATTGAATTCCGCAACGTATCGTTCTCTTATAACGGCAATAGTCAAAATCTTGACAATATTTCATTCACCCTAAAAAAAGGACAAACTCTTGGAATAATTGGAGCAACAGGGAGCGGAAAGTCAACGCTCATCCAACTCCTTCTGCGTTTCTATGATCCGAATAGCGGCACGGTGCTGATTGACGGTCACGACGTTAGAACGCTTACTGCCGAGGAGCTTCGCACAAGGTTCGGAACCGTTCTTCAAAATGATTTTATATATGCGGGAACCTTGATAGATAACGTTTCGTTCGGTCGAGAGATCACGGAGGATGATTTGACATTTGCACTCGATAACGCCTGTGCAAGTGAATTCGTATCCTCGCTCAGCGACGGTGTCGATCATTTCATAAACACAAAGGGTACCAACCTCAGCGGCGGACAAAGACAAAGACTTCTTATAACGCGCGCGCTCGTATGTAAACCCGATATCTTAATTCTTGATGACAGTTCAAGCGCTCTTGACTACAAGACCGATTCTATCCTTCGCGCCTCCCTCAGAGAAAACTACGCAAACGCAACAAAGGTCATCGTCGCACAGCGTGTAAGCTCAATTTCCCACGCTGACAGAATACTCGTCCTTGAGGACGGAAAGGTCGTCGGTGACGGAACTCACGACGAGCTGATCTCGTCCTGCGAGATATACAGAGAGATATCTCTTTCGCAGATCGGGGGTGAAGCGCAATGAATGCCAATGATACAAATAACGCGCATGTAAAGCCGACTATCAAATGGGGTGTTCTTCGCAATCTCTTCCCCTATCTTTGGTCGCAAAAGGCACTGTTCATCTCGTCAATGGCACTTGTTGCGATTTCGAGTGGGTTGTCTCTTGCGGGACCAATGCTGTCGGGACAGGCGATCAAAGCGATTGAAGGCGGACGCGGCAAGGTCAATCTTGATACCGTAATATTCTTCTGCTCGCTTATGGCGATATTCTATGTCGTATCTTCCCTTCTATCCTATGTTAACTCTATCATAATGCTTAAGTTGAGTAAGAGGATCTCCTTCAATATGCGTAAACAGGTGTTTTCGCATCTCCTTTCTCTCCCTGTAAGCTACTTCGACAAAAACCAAACGGGCGACATCGTAAGCCGACTTTCTTATGACATTGACACTATAAATACCTCGCTTTCAAGCGACCTGCTTCAGATCATAACTAGTGCGATTACGATAATCGGCTCCTTTACTATGATGATAATCATCTCACCCCCCCTCATTCTCGTTTTCGCCGTTACTCTTCCGATCTCAATATGGTTCATCAAGTACCGCTCTCAAAAGGTCAGACCGCTTTTCCGAAAGCGATCGGCAAAGCTCGGTGAGCTTAACGGTTACGCCGAGGAAATGCTGTCGGGACAGAAAACGATCAAGGCTTATAACCGCGAGGAAGTCATAATAGGACGCTTCGACGCTCGAAACGACGACGCGGTCAACACCTTCTTTGAAGCCGAATATCAGGGCTGTAAAATCGGTCCCGGTGTCAACTTTATCAGCAATCTTTCAATGTCGCTCGTCAGTATGTTCGGAACAATTCTGTTCATTACGGGCGGTATAACTCTCTCGGGTATTTCAGAGTTTATTCTTTATTCAAGACGCTTCTCGGGACCGGTCGGTGAAATTGCAAACATTATTGCAGACCTTCAGTCGGCAACCTCGGCGGCAGAAAGAATCTTCCGTGTTCTCGACGAGCCGACCGAAAAGCCCGACTGCGAGAATGCGATATCGGTAACCGATGTGAAGGGCGGAATAGCGTTCAAAAACATAAGCTTCGGCTATGAGGAAAACAAAACGGTCATAAGGGGCTTCTCGCTTGACGTTAAGCCCGGCAGCACCGTTGCCATCGTCGGCCCGACGGGTGCAGGTAAAACAACTGTTGCAAACCTGCTTATGCGCTTCTACGACCCACAGGCGGGCGATATACTTCTTGACGGCAAGAGCATATACGATATAACACGAGAATCACTTCGACGATCATATACGATGGTGCTTCAGGACACTTGGCTCTTTGAGGGGACGATCCGTGACAATATCGCGTTCGGAAATAAAAACGCGACCGACGAGGATATCGTCAGAGCCGCAAGAACCGCAGGGATTCACGACTATATTCTATCTCTCAAGGACGGATATGACACGGTTCTATCCGACGACGGTGTCAATATCTCGAAAGGGCAAAAGCAGCTTCTGAATATCTCCCGCGCGCTTCTTTCCGATGCGCCGATTTTGATACTCGACGAGGCGACGTCTAACGTCGACTCACGCACAGAACAAGCTATTCAAAAAGCGATGCTTTCCCTTATGCAGGGACGAACATCATTCGTTATTGCACACCGCCTATCAACCATTAAAAACGCCGACGTTATACTCGTAATCAAAGACGGACAGATCGCCGAAAGCGGCAATCACGATGAGCTACTATCTAAAAACGGTGTTTACGCTTCCCTTTACAATTCACAATTTGAAGGATGATAAAACTCCCGCACGTTTTGTGCGGGAGTTTTACTGTTATAATTGAATCCAAGATTGTAAACCGAGTGTTGAGAAACGAAGTTCCCGCTCCGCGTTTTTGCCGTTTATATATAAGATGCAGTGTGAGATTAGGCTACGTCAGAACAGACCGACCATCGTGCCGTCATCAAGAACGTCGATCTTTTCTGCCGCAGGTACCTTAGGCAGACCGGGCATTGTCATAATGTCGCCCGTGAGAACTACAATAAATCCTGCACCAGCCGAAACCTTTACGTTACGTACTGTGACGACGAAATCATCGGGCGCACCGAGCTTCGTCATATCGTCCGAAAAGGAATACTGAGTCTTTGCAATACATACGGGAAGATGTGAAAGCCCCATAGACGCAAGCTTGTCGATCTGTTTCTGTGCCGCAGGAACGATATTGATCCCAGCTCCGCGGTAAACGCGCTGAACAACAGCTTCGATCTTCTGCTCGATAGAATATTCATCGGGATAGCTGAACGAGAAGTTGTTTTTACTCTTATTGCAGAGGCGAACGACCTCTTTTGCAAGATCTGTTCCGCCCTCGCCGCCCTTTGCCCAAACGTCGGAAAGGATTGCCTTGACGCCAAGCTTTGCACACTTTTCAATAACGAGAGCAATTTCTGCGTCGGTATCGGTCGGAAAACGGTTGACCGCAACGACTGCGGGAAGCTTGTATACGTCGGTAATATTGGAAACGTGGCGAAGAAGGTTCGGAAGTCCCTTTTCGAGTGCTGCAAGATCCTCGCTTCCAAGGTCGGTCTTCGGCTTGCCGCCGTGCATTTTAAGTGCGCGGACAGTTGCAACCACAACGACCGCAGATGGTATCAGTCCTGCAACGCGGCACTTGATGTCAAGGAACTTTTCTGCGCCGAGATCGGCGCCGAAGCCCGCCTCTGTAACAGCATAATCGCCAAGCTTCATAGCCATTCTCGTTGCGATAACTGAGTTACAGCCGTGAGCTATGTTAGCAAAAGGTCCGCCGTGTACTATTGCGGGAGTTCCCTCAAGCGTCTGTACGAGATTAGGCTTGAGTGCATCACGGAGAAGCGCTGTCATAGCACCCGCCGCCTTAAGATCGCCCGCGGTTACGGGCTCGTCATTATATGTGTAACCGACAATTATACGAGAAAGGCGTGCCTTAAGGTCAGCGAGGTTTTCGGAGAGGCAAAGAACCGCCATGATCTCCGAAGCAACTGTAATATCGTACGCGTCCTCACGCGGAACACCGTTAACTCGTCCGCCGAGACCGTTGGTCACGAAACGAAGCTGACGGTCATTCATATCGACACATCTGTGCCAAGTGATGCGACGAGGGTCGATATTGAGAGAGTTGCCCTGATAAATGTGGTTATCAAGCATAGCTGCGAGGAGATTGTTCGCCGCACCTATTGCGTGGAAGTCACCCGTAAAGTGGAGATTTATATCTTCCATAGGAACGACCTGCGCGTATCCGCCGCCTGCCGCACCGCCCTTTACACCGAACACGGGTCCGAGTGACGGCTCACGGAGAGCAACGACCGACTTTTTACCGATCTTGCGAAGTCCGTCGGATAGACCTATTGTAGTAGTCGTCTTACCTTCGCCCGCCGGAGTGGGAGTGATCGCAGTAACGAGAATAAGCTTTCCGTCATTTCCTTCGTTATTAAGAAGCGAGAGGTCAAGCTTAGCCTTGTGCTTACCGTAGGGCTCGTACAAATCCTTATTTACCTTTATCTTCTTTGCGATCTTCTCGATCGGCTCCATCTTAATTGACTGAGCTATTTCAATGTCGCTTAAATATGCCACTGTCGTGTTCTCCTTATTTTATGAAGTATTTTACCGCAGAAGCAAAGAGCTTCATATCGTATTCGCCGATAACGTTCTTATAGAGGTTCTTACCGATACGCTCACTGTGTCCCATCTTACCGAGAACGCGTCCGTCGGGAGAGGTTATACCCTCAACTGCAAGAATAGAGCCGTTCGGGTTGAACTCGGAATCCATGGTAGGAGCACCGTTAAGATCAACGTACTGGGTTGCGATCTGTCCGTTTTCCGCGAGCTTACGTATAAGCGCCTCGTCAGCAAGGAATCGTCCTTCGCCGTGCGAGATCGGAACGGTATATATCTGACCCACCTCGGTACCGGAAAGCCAAGGAGACTTGTTGGTACAGACACGGGTACGTACGAGCTTCGACTGATGGCGTCCGATGACGTTGTATGTAAGCGTCGGGCAGGTTGCGTCGGTATCAATTATCTTTCCGTACGGAACAAGACCGAGCTTGATAAGTGCCTGGAAGCCGTTACAGATACCGAGCATAAGACCGTCGCGGTTATCAAGAAGATTGCTTACTTGCTCCTTTATCTCGGGGTTACGGAAGAAGGCGGTAATAAACTTTGCGGAGCCATCCGGCTCGTCACCGCCCGAGAAACCGCCGGGAATGAATACCATATTGCTCTCGGCAAGCTTCTTTACAATAAGTTCAACGCTGCGGCTTACATCGTCTGAGGTAAGGTTGCGGATAACAACGATCTCAGGCTCTGCGCCTGCACCTTCAAGCGCGCGTGCAGAGTCGTATTCACAGTTTGTGCCCGGGAATACGGGGATAAGTGCCTTAGGACGAGCAGTCTTGACCGCAGGAGATGCAACAGCGCCGCCGTTATACGCAAATGCGGGGATGTTGTCTCCGTCTGCCTTTGCGATTGTAGGATACACGCCCTCAAGAGTTCCCTCGTTAAGGGAAAGAAGCTCGGCGATGGTCGCCTTTTCGTTTCCAAGGTTGATGATCGGCTCGTTTGAGGTCGTACCGATCTTAACAGCATAATCCGCAGAAACGTCCTCACTTAGCTCAGCAACGATGAAGTCGTACATCATCGTATTATACCAAGCGTCCTTGATCGCGCCGTTTGATATGAAGCCTATCTCATTACCGAAGGACATCTTCATGACCGCCTCGGCAATTCCGTTTTCAACCGCCCACGCAGCCTTTACCTTTCCGTCGAGGCAAAGCTTATGGAAGGATTCCCACGCTGCTTTAGTGGAGGACGCGCTTTGATCTGCGGGAGCAAAGAGGTAAACGGGGTTGCCCGCTTCCTTGAATTCCGGAGAAATTACGTTTTTAGCGTTTATAGGTGCTATTGCGAAGGAAATAAGCGTCGGGGGAACGTCCTTATCAAGGAAAGTTCCCGACATTGAGTCCTTACCACCGATCGCTGCAGCGTTAAGCTCAAGCTGCGCGTCCATTGCGCCGAGGAGCGCCGCAAATGGCTTGCCCCAACGTGTCGGCTCGTTACGGAGCTTTTCAAAAAACTCCTGAAGCGTCAGATAAGCGTCCTTATAATCAGCGCCCGCCGCTACGATCTTCGCCATAGAATTATATACTGCCGCGCGTGCGCCCGAATAAGGATCGACACACATAGCATCGGGATCAAGTCCCCACGCCATAACGCTTGCCTGCTCGGTAAACTGACCGGGAAGCATAGGAAGGACTGCCGCCATTGCCTGAGCGGGGGTCTTCTGAGTCTTACCGCCAAAAGGCATAAGAACGGAGCCCGCACCGATTGAGCCGTCAAAGCGCTCAACGAGACCGCGTCTACTCGCGGTCTTAAGATCGGATGCCATTTCGCGGAGATTTCCGTAAAGGGCGTTCGAGAATACCGAAAGATCCTTTTCGGTCACTTCAAGGTTAGTGTGCTTATCAGCACCGTTAGTATTGAGGAATTCACGCGAAAGGTCAGCTATTATCTGGCCCTTCCAGCTCATTACCATTCTTGCTTCCTCGGTAACGACAGCTACGCGATATGCTTCGAGGTTTTCACTCTCCGCATATTCAATGAATTTATCTGCGTCAGACGCCTCAACGACGACCGCCATTCGTTCCTGCGATTCGGAAATTGCAAGCTCTGTTCCGTCAAGACCGTCGTACTTCTTACGAACTGCATCAAGGTCGATCTTAAGACCGTCCGCAAGCTCACCGATAGCGACTGAAACACCGCCTGCTCCAAAGTCATTACAACGCTTTATAAGACGGGTAACGTCGGGGTTACGGAACAAACGCTGTATCTTTCTTTCCTCGGGAGCATTTCCCTTTTGGACTTCGGACGCCATTGTCGTGAGCGACTTCATATTGTGGCTCTTAGAGGAGCCTGTCGCACCGCCGATGCCGTCGCGTCCTGTTCTGCCGCCGAGAAGGATTATAACGTCGCCTGCCTCGGGGCGCTCACGGCGCACGTTGTAAGCGGGAGCAGCCGCAACGACCGCGCCGCATTCAAGACGCTTTGCAACGTATCCGTCGTGATAGATTTCTGCAACGTGACCGGTAGCAAGACCTATCTGATTTCCGTAGGATGAATAACCCGCCGCAGCAGTCTGACATATCTTTCTCTGCGGAAGCTTACCCGAAAGAGTTTCATTAAGGGGCTTGCGGGGATCAGCCGCGCCCGTTACGCGCATCGCCTGATGAACGTAAGCACGTCCCGAAAGCGGGTCACGGATACAACCGCCGATACAGGTTGCCGCACCGCCAAAGGGCTCGATCTCGGTCGGATGGTTATGCGTTTCGTTTTTGAACATCAGGAGCCAGTCCTGATCGACGCCGTTAACGTTAGCAGTAACGTGGATAGAACAAGCGTTGATCTCCTCGCTCTCGTCGAGCTCGGGGAGAAGACCTCTCTTTTTAAGAACCTTACCCGCGATCGTCGCGATATCCATAAGCGTCTGAGGGCGCTTAGCCGCCTTTTCTTCACCGTAGACCTCAATTCTCGCATTGAGATAACGCTCGTATGCCTCAGCAACCGCCTTGTCGGATATATTGACGTTATCAATATGAGTAGAGAATGTCGTATGACGGCAATGGTCAGACCAATATGTATCGACAACTCTGATCTCGGTTATCGTCGGATCGCGCTTTTCCTCGTTCTTAAAATAGTTCTGCAAGAATTTAAGATCGTCAAGGTCCATAGCAAGACCGAGGGTATCGAGAAGATCATAAAGTCCCTTTTCGTCAAGGGAAATAAATCCGTCAACCGTCGCAACTGTTTCGGGAATAGCGTAATCAATAGCAGGCGTTTCGGGCTTGCTAAGCTCTGCCTCACGGCTTTCAACTGCGTTAATAACGTACTTCTTTACGGTATTTACATCATCATCAGTGAGGTTTCCGCCCAGAATATATACCTTCGCCGAACGAACGGTAGGACGCTCCCCCTGACTCTGAAGCTGAATACACTGTGCGGCAGAGTCTGCTCTCTGGTCAAACTGACCGGGAAGCGGCTCAACTGCAAAAGTTACACCTTCGGTTACCTCAAGCTCATAACATACGTTATCAAGCTGCGGCTCCGAAAAGACGGTATTTACAGCCTGATTAAACAGCACCTCGTCAATATTCTCAACGTCATAGCGGTTGATAATGCGAACAGAGGTCAGATTATCAATTCCGACGAGATTTTTCAGCTCGTTATATAAGCCGTTCGCCTCGTGTGCAAGCTCCGGCTTTTTTTCTACAAATATTCTGTATACCATATTATTCCTCCAGCGCTTTATGGGCGCGCGCGCCGATGTCAGAGCGGTAGTATGCATTTGCGAAAGAAATGCTATCAACGAGCTTATATGCATCGTTAATTGCATCGGGGAGCGTATTTGCAACCGCCGTTGCGCCGAGAACGCGTCCGCCTGACGTGACAAGCTTACCGTCCTTTTCTACTGCACCGGCAACGTATACATTATCAGCTATTTCTTCGGGGATATTTATCTCAAATCCCTTTTCATAGCTCTGCGGATAACCGTCCGATGCCATAATTACACAGCACGCATGCTTATCATTGAAAATAACCTCGGTCTCGTCAAGCGTTCCGTTCGTCGTTGCCTGCATAACGGTCAAGAGATCACTTTCAAGAAGCGGAAGCACGACCTGCGTTTCGGGGTCTCCGAAGCGGCAGTTATACTCGATCACCTTCGGTCCGTCGGGGGTTATCATAAGTCCGAAGTAGAGACAGCCCTTAAATGGTCTGCCCTCGCTTACCATGGCGTTTACCGTTGGCAGGAAGATAGTTTCCATACAAACGTCAGCTACTTTCTTCGTATAATACGGGTTGGGAGCGATCGTACCCATTCCGCCGGTATTAAGCCCCTCGTCGTTATCCTTTGCTCTCTTATGATCCATTGACGAGACCATAGGCTTGACCGTCTTACCGTCGGTAAACGCAAGAACAGAAACCTCGGGGCCCGTGAGGAATTCCTCAATAACGACACGCGAACCACTGTTGCCGAAAACCTTATCGCTCATCATACTCTTGACAGCATCTACCGCTTCTTCTCTCGTCATAGCGATAATAACGCCTTTGCCGAGCGCAAGACCGTCCGCCTTAATTACTATCGGTATTTTACAGTTTTCAAGATATTTGAGAGCATCTGCCTCGTTATCAAAGGTCTCGTATTCCGCCGTCGGAATACCGTACTTTTTCATAAGATTTTTTGAGAATATCTTACTTCCCTCGATCTCTGCCGCCGCGGCATTAGGACCGAAGCAAGGAATTCCCTTCTCATTAAGAGCGTCGACCGCACCTAAAACGAGTGGATCGTCGGGCGCTACCACGGCATAGTCGATCTTTTCATTTACGGCAAAATCAACTATCGCAGGAATATCCTTTGCGCCGATATTTACGCATACCGCATCACGTGCGATACCGCCGTTACCGGGGAGTGCGTATATAACGTCTATGTCTTTGTTTTCTTTCAGCTTTTTTATGATGGCGTGCTCTCTGCCGCCACCGCCAACTACCATTAATTTCATAGCTACACCAAACGTATTAATATTAGTGATGGAAAAGTCTCATTCCAGTGAACGCCATCGCCATTCCGTATTTATCACAGCACTCGATAACGAGATCGTCACGGATAGAGCCACCCGGCTCTGCTATATACTTAACACCGCTCTTCTTCGCTCTTTCGATATTGTCACTAAACGGGAAGAATGCATCAGAACCGAGCGCAACACCGTCGATAGTGTCGAGATATGCTCTCTGCTCTTCCTTAGTAAAGGGAGCGGGCTGGCTGGTAAAATACTTCTGCCAGTTACCGTCTGCGCAAACGTCCTCTTCGTTTTGGTTAATGTAGCCGTCGATCACATTATCGCGGTCGGGACGTCCGATAGTATCCTTGAAAGGAAGGTTAAGAACCTTGTCGGACTGACGGAGGAACCAGGTGTCTGCCTTACCGCCTGCAAGACGAGTGCAGTGAACACGTGACTGCTGACCTGCGCCAACACCGATCGCCTGTCCGTCAACTGCGAAGCATACCGAGTTAGACTGTGTATATTTAAGGGTAATAAGCGAGATTATAAGGTCGCGGATAGCGCTTTCGGGCATATCCTTGTTTGCGGTAACTACGTTGGAAAGAAGCTCACAATTGATCTTGAAGTTGTTTCTTCCCTGCTCAAAGGTGATACCGAATACCTGCTTACGCTCTGCCTCGTCCGGAACGAAGTTAGGATCGATCTTTACTATATTGTAGTTTCCCTTTCTCTTGGATTTGAGTATCTCAAGAGCCTCGGGCTCATAACCGGGGGCGATTACACCGTCGGAAACCTCGCGCTTTATCATAAGTGCGGTAGTAACGTCGCAAACGTCGGAAAGAGCTACCCAGTCGCCAAAGGAGCACATTCTGTCGGTTCCTCTTGCTCTTGCGTAAGCGCAAGCGAGAGGCGACTCATCAAGACCTTCAATGTCGTCTACAAAGCATGCCTTCTTGAGCTTTTCTGAAAGCGGAAGTCCTATTGCAGCGGAGGTCGGAGAAACGTGCTTAAAGGAAGTGACCGCGGGCATTCCGAGCGCTTCCTTAAGCTCCTTTACGAGCTGCCAGGAGTTGAATGCATCAAGAAAGTTTATGTATCCGGGGCGTCCGTTGAGTATCTCAATGGGGAGCTCCGAGCCGTCGTGCATATATATCTTCGAGGGCTTCTGATTGGGGTTACAGCCATACTTAAGTTCAAACTCTTTCATTTCTGTTTCTCCTTATACGTTCTTATTGATTATTATTTCGGTCGGCTCGCTTCCGTCAAGGGGTATCTGACGGACGAAAAGCGAAACCTTATTGTCTTCATTTAAGTTATTCCAGCAGATATCTGCAAGTTCGGACGCCGTGTTGGGAAGCTCAACTTCCTCGGGCTCGCCGTAGAAGGACGGAATGGGATTGCCATCACACTTATAGGTGTGAATAAAATGTCCTATGCCGTCAAGGGGCGCATAGTCAAAGAAATATCTATGACAAGCATCGGAGTTACCGTTGTTGCTCTTGAGAATGGACATTTTATAGGTGAAGGTATTGCGCGGGAAGCAATAGTAAAGTGCGCCCGAGATACGGGGGGTATAGTTTGGAGCGTCGTCCTCAAATTCGCGCGTACGGAGAGCGTCCTCAAAGCAGCTTCCTTCATTGATAAAATTGTAGATAGTATCGGTCTGGTCGCCGTTCGTGATAATATCAATATCACCGCCTTTTGCGCGGAGATAGGGATTATAAATGATAAGATGAGGGTCGGTGAGCTTTGATTCATCGTACGCCTTTGTACGCATACCGTTTTCGTGCATTTCGAAAACTCTGTTACGCGAGTTAACGCTTCTGCCCATAATAAAATACGCGATAAGCGCGCTCTTTCCGTCTGCGGATTTACCGATAACGATTCCGCGTCCGGGATATGTATTTTCGCTTAAAAGCTTTGTAAGATCGTAAAGTGCCATATCATTTTTTTCCTTTCGCATCCATTATTTGTTTAGATATCAGCTCGGCGGAGCGAGGAAGTATCTGCCACTCCGCATATTTCATCACTCTCTTTTGCAGAGATTCGGGAGTCTCGTTCTTATTTATCGTGACCGCCTTTTGCATAATTATCTTGCCACCGTCGGGAATCTCGTTTACGAAATGCACCGTTGCTCCAGTCACCTTAACACCGTACTGAAGCGCCGCCTCGTGTACGCGGAGGCCGTAGAAACCCTTGCCACAGAACGAGGGGATGAGCGACGGGTGAACGTTGATTATCCTTTCGGGATAGCGTGAAGTAAACCTTGCTGTAAGGATCGACATAAAGCCCGCAAGGACAATAAGCTCGATTCCGTAACGATCAAGAATTTCAATAATTCCCTTTTCAAAGCGTTCCTGCGATCCGTCAAGAAGACGCTTGCAAACGACCTCGGTCGGAATGCCCGCATTCTGAGCTCTTACAAGCCCGTATGCATCGGGCTGCGATGAAATTACGCAGGCGATCTCGCCGCTTTTGATGATACCGCTTTTCTGCGCGTCGATAAGCGCCTGAAGATTTGTTCCGCCGCCCGAAATAAGAACGGCAATTTTAGTTTTTGACATATCATTTCTCCTTCATCTCGCCTTTAAGGAGCGTCAGCATCGGGAACAAAAGTCCACCGACGGTGTTTCCGAGAATAACAATTATGAGAAAAACAAGCATATCAAGCGAGAATATTTTTGCGGCAAAGAAATAGAACATATCTGCAATCGAATGTTCGAAACCGCTAAGTATAAACACGGGAACACAGAAGAAAATCGCAATCGGCGACTTATTTTCCTTAAATATCGCGACCGCAAGATACATAAGTATTCCGCAGAATATCGCCTTGATAAAGACGGGCAAAAGCGCGTCGTTAAGCTTCGCTTCGCACATCGTCTTTGCAAACCCGGCTCTGTTATTCAAAGAGTAATTAACCGCAAGACCGCAAACAAGGGTTCCGAGCACATTTCCGAGAAGTCCCGAAAGCAGCAAAACGAAGTCACTCTTTTTATGACTGAACGCCATAAATCCGACCTTGCCGGTAAACAGCGAATAACCGCGGTAGCAGATAACGAGAAGCGCTATCGAAAAGAGACAAGCACCGAGGAAGCCGCCTGAAACAGAGAGAAGAACCGTTCCGCCGATGGCGATCATAATTCCTGCGAGAATTCCGTCAATCGTTCCTCTCAGCATATTACTACCTTTTCTTCGCTCTTAACGATCTTACCGATAGTGTAAGCGTCAATACCGTTGTTTCTAAGTATTTCGATCGCCTTCTCTGCCTGATCGGCGGGAACGACAATGCTCATACCGACACCCATATTATATGTATTGAACATATCTCTTTCGGGAATGTTACCGAACTTCGCGATAAGATCAAAGATAGGAAGAATCTTAACCGATGCCCTGTCGATAACCGCGCCTAGTCCGTCGGGAATACTTCTCGGAATGTTCTCGTAGAAGCCGCCTCCCGTGATATGGGAGATACCGTGAACGTCAACCTCATTGAGAAGCGCAAGAACAGGCTTAACGTATATCTTGGTAGGGGTAAGGAGAGCTTCCGCTATTGTCTTACCGCCAAGCTCTTCCCTCTCGACGTAAAGGAGAGGATCATTGTTATCGATATTGAATACCTTGCGGCAAAGTGAGAAGCCATTACTGTGAATACCGGTAGAAGGAAGCGCGATGACGATATCGCCCTCCTGCATATTATTGTTATCAATTATCTGCTTCTTATCAACGATACCGACGGCAAAGCCCGCGAGGTCATAATCCTCGATCGGCATAAGACCGGGATGCTCTGCAGTCTCACCGCCAATAAGCGCCGCGCCCGACTGAACGCAGCCTTCGGCAACGCCGGAAACGATCGAAGCTATCTTTTCTGGTATATTTTTACCGCAAGCAATATAGTCGAGGAAGAAAAGGGGCTTTGCACCTACGCAAATTATATCGTTTACGCACATTGCAACCGCGTCGATACCGATAGTATCGTGCTTGTCCATAAGAATTGCGAGCTTAACCTTCGTTCCGCAGCCGTCGGTTCCCGAAACCAGAACCGGCTCCTCCATTCCCGCGATGGGAAGTCCGAAGCAACCTCCGAAGCCGCCAACGTCGTCAAGACAGCCCTCGTTCTTTGTGCGCGCGATATGAGCCTTCATAAGCTCTACCGCCTTGTAGCCGGCGGTAATATCAACACCCGCCTGCTTGTAGCTTTCACTGTAACTGCTTTTCATACCGTACATCCTTTCAAAATATAATTATTCTTTACCGTTCCAGCAATAGGTGCAAAGCTTGCAGGGATCTATTCCTATTGCTTTTATTACGCCGTCAAGCGACTGAAATTCAAGCGAATCAAAGTGGAAGCGGTCGCATATCGTCTTACGAAGTGCCTTTCCTCTTTCGGTAGATCCGTCGCTGTATTCTTCAATATGGTTAAAGCCTTCTTCGCCCTCAAGCTCGTTTATGATCCTTCTCGCGATAAGCTCCATATCCGACGTCGCACGGCTGAAATTAAGATATTTACATCCGTACATTATCGGGGGGCAGGCGGAACGCATATGAACGCTCTTTGCGCCGTTGTCGTAGAGGAAATCGACCGTTTCCTTAAGCTGAGTACCGCGGACGATCGAGTCGTCAACGAACATAAGATCCTTGCCCTTTATAAGATCAAGAACAGGTATTTGCTTCATCTTCGCAACGCGGCTTCTTGCCGCCTGTGTAGTCGGGGTAAAGCTTCTTGCCCAAGTAGGGGTGTATTTTATGAACGCTCTTGCGAACGGAAGATGGCTTGCGTTCGAATATCCTATCGCGTGAGGAGTACCCGAATCGGGAACGCCGACAACGTATTCGATATTACTGTCAAGACCTGCCTTACGGTCATTTTCTGCCATTATCGCTCCGTTGCGGTAACGCATCATTTCAACGTTAACGCCCTCGTAGGTCGAGGTCGGATATCCGTAATAGCTCCAGAGGAAGGAGCATATTCTCATTTCCTTACCCGGCTCGGCAAGCTGGCGGCAATAATCGGAGCAAAGCTCAACTATCTCACCGGGACCCAGCTCCTTGTGATGCTCGTAATCAAGCTTTTGATAAGCAAACGCCTCAAATGAAACGCAGTAGCCCTCGTCCTTTCGTCCGATCTGCACGGGAATTCTGCCAAGTCGGTCGCGAGCGGCAATTATCTTTCCGTCATCCTTAAGAATAATGATTGATGCCGTTCCCTCTATTACGCTCTGAGCAAAATGGATACCGTCAACGAAATTATCCTTTTGACCGATAAGCGCGGCAACAAGCTCCGTTGAGTTGACGTTTCCGCCCGTCATCGCGTTAAAGTGACCTGAATGATCGTCAAAATAATCCTGTATCAGCCGCTCGGCATTATTTATGATACCCACGAAGCAGATAGCAAATCTTCCGAGACGCGAGCGAACAAGCAGCGGCTGGGGATCGAAATCACTTATACAACCGATCGCGGAATTGCCCTTCATATCGTCGAAAACGTGGTCAAACTTCGTTCTGAACAACGAATTTGAAATACTGTGTATCTCTCTTTGCAGACCGACGCCCTCGGAATATGCCGCCATACCGCCGCACTTAGTTCCGAGATGCGAATGATAGTCTGTGCCGAAGAACACGTCAGAAATTGCGTCGTGCTTGAGTGCCGCGCCAAAATATCCGCCCATAATTACCCCTTTATGCGTTGAACTTTTCTTCGATTGCCTTGTTCTTCTCGAGAACCTTCTCAGCACCGTCGCTTCTTGCTTTGTCAAGACGGGCAGCGAGCGCGCCGTCGGTTACCGCAAGGATCTGAATAGAAAGCATAGCGGCATTGGCAGCTCCGTCAATAGCAACGGTTGCGACAGGTATGCCTGTAGGCATCTGTACCGTCGAAAGAAGCGCGTCAATGCCGTCGAGATTTTTACTTTTCACGGGTATTCCTATAACGGGAAGAGTCGTGTTTGCCGCGATAGCTCCCGCAAGATGAGCCGCCATACCTGCAGCGGCAATTATAGCGCCGAAGCCGTTAGCTCTTGCGTTTACAGCAAATTCCTTAGCCTCGACAGGGGTTCTGTGTGCAGAATAAACGTGTACCTCAAAAGGCACGCCGTATTCCTTAAGCACGTTAATTGCTTTTTCAACTACGGGAAGATCGCTGTCACTTCCCATTACGATTCCTACCTTCTTAGTGCTCATGGTTACCTCCAAAAAATCCGCCAAATGAAAAATGGGCAGTCTTGCCTTATAATGCAAAACTGCCCAGACGGTCGGCTTTATTATTTTCCGTTCCCCGGTGTTATCCACCCATCCGTCAGTTGCGGAAAATCTCAACGCACTTATTATATCATATATTATTGTAAAAAGTCAATTACATTTTGAGATTTTTCCCGACAACTTATCACAAAATTCCCGTCGTTTTTTTGTTGCAAATTACTACACCTGCGAGTCAAAACGGTCGTTTCTGCAAAAGCTGTCCTTAGTTTGAGCGCAGTTTTCATAGTTCATACATTTGAGAGACGCGTTTTTTCCAAACGTTTTTCTCATTATTACGTTCTCTTCACACCTCGGGCAATAACGCTCAATGACCTCATAACGGCAATCATTGCTTCTTTTTTCGTTCATTACACACCTCACGTTAATTCATATTACTATTATATCCTATGTGAGAGTGAATATGCCGTGACAAGGAAAGAATAGTTACTTTCCAACGCAAAAGCGACTGAAAATCTTGTCGGTTATATCCTCACTTACGTTTCTTCCGTCGATTTCACGAAGCGCGGCAAGTGATAGCTCAAGGTCCATTCCCGCTATATCCTGCGTAAAGCCGCTATCGAGTGCGGCAAGCGCGTTTTCAAGGCGCAATTTTGCCTCGTATGCGGCGGCAAATTGACGCGCATTAGTCAAGATAGGAGTAGTATCGTAGTTGAGCTTTTCGTCAACATAAAGCTCGGATATCATCTTTTGCAGCTCCTCAAATCCGCTTCCGTCAAGAGCCGAAACGGTAACGGTTCTGAACGGAATCTTAAGCTCAACTTCATTCTTTATATCCGACTTATTTATTACCGCTATAACCTCTGCATCAGTCTTTGCAATTCTGTCTATAACGTCACGGTCGAGGACGTCAAGCTGATTCGAGCCGTCAAACACTGCAAGTACCAGCTCTGCTTCCTTAAGCTTCTCAATACTTCTTTCAATACCGAGACGCTCGACCTCGTCACCTGATTCGCGAATACCTGCCGTGTCACAAAGCCGAAGCGTAACACGTCCGACAACGGCACTTTCTTCAACGGTATCTCTCGTCGTTCCCGCGACTGAGGTTACTATTGCGCGGTCATAACCGAGAAGCCTGTTAAGCACTGACGATTTGCCCGCGTTCGGTTTACCCACGATAGCCGTCTTAATTCCGTAGCTTACCGCCTTGCCGCTTCGATAGCTTGATACAAGCTTATTGACGTCGTTAAGAAGCTTTTCTCCACGCTTTGTCAGTTCGCTTACTGATACGTCGGTAAGATCCTCATCGGGATAATCAATATAAGCATATATCGAAGCGAGAAGCTCAGTAATCTCGTCGCAAAGCTTGTTGATTCCGTTTTTGAGAACACCGTTCGTAATCGACGCAGAAAGACGAAGCTGCTCCTCACTCTCAGCGTCAATAAGACCGATCACCGCTTCAGCTTCACTAAGCGACATTTTCCCGTTCAGAAACGCACGTTTACTGAACTCACCGCCAAGCGCAAGACGGAAGCCGCACTCAAGAGCCGACGAGAGAACGCTTTGAGTAAGAAGTATTCCGCCGTGACAGGAGATCTCGACCGTATCCTCGCCCGTGAATGAACGCGGCGCGCGGAAAACAGTTGCGACGCCGTCGTCTATGCGCTTACCGTCTCTCAATATATCACCGTAAACGGCATATCCCGATTCAATATCAGACAGGCGCTTTTTTGATTTGGGTACAAACAGCTTTTCGGCAAGGTGAATACTTCCCTCTCCACTGAGTCTTATTACTGCAATCCCCCCTCTGCCATAAGGGGTAGATATTGCGGCTATAGGTTCAAAGCTTTGCATACTCTTCTCCAAAGAAATTTAATATATCTATTATAATCGAAAAGCGCGATCTTTTCAAGACAAAAAACAAAAACCGCGAATTAACGCGGCTTTTGCTCATAGCATCAATTATTCTTCAATAGCTTCAGCTTCCTCAGCCTCGTCCTTCTTGAGGTACTGGCAGTTGTCGCAGTCGCAGTCGAGCTCGTCGTTTTCGAGGCACTCGAAATCGCAGTCGCAGTCATCCTCGCAGAGGCAGCAGAGGTTCTTTCTGTATCTGTCGTAAAGGATCTTTGCGATAACACAGATACCTGCTACGATTCCAACAGCAAGAAAAATCTTGAGAAGAATGCTAAGAGTCTTGTTTTCCATGGTAATTTACCCCCCAAAAATTATAATCATTTAACAAAGGACTTGCCTTGTATTATCATTATAACACAAGTTTTTTCTTTTAACAAGTACCTAAAATGAAAAAAATGTAAATTAAAAATTATTTTGTGTTCACAAGTAATATTTATTTCAATATCTCTTGAATTTTATTCATAACCGTGATATGATAAATATGTATGCAAATTACGAAAGGAGGTCACATTTTGAATTTCGGCAGAAAAATGCCTCAAGCGAGGCAAGATCAACAAAAGCAAAATACGAGCAAGCCAATCAACAGGGTTAATATTCCCCGTCCCGCTCAAACGAATCGTCAAATGAAGCCTCCAATTCAAAATCAGACGCAGCCGCGCCGCGCGTCAGTAATTCAAGGGCAGGCACAAATCGCGCCGAAACCGAAAAAAACGTCGGGATTAAATGACAACCTTAAATCGCAAACTCCGCTTCAAAGACAAATGCGCAGGCAAAGCGCTCCGAGCGAGCCGGGCACTGTAAGAAGAACCGGTACACAGCATTTTAAGATACGCACAAACGACAAGACACGTCCGAGGATCAAAACAAAAAGAAACAGATCCTTTGCAAAAAGAATTATGCTTCTCGGTGTGATCGGCTACCTGATACTTCTCCCGATTGCGCTCCTTGCTGCAAACCTGCTTATCAAAGCAAACGTAATGACGTCAACCGATGATTTCAGATACCAGCTTGGCGAAGGAAAAAATACGCTGTGGCGTAAGACCTATGCATATTCACGTATCTGCCGCGACGGTGTATATTACATAGATATGGATGCGCTTGCCGATTACTGTAAGCTTACGACGACGGGTGACGGCAAGAATGTGCGATATGTAGTAAGAGAGAGTGCCGAAGCTGTTGAGTTCGTTATTGATGAAAGCATCGCCTATGTAAACGGCGTGCCGGAAAGAACCGGCGGTAGCGCCTTTATGTACGGCGGTAAGCTTCATATACCGCTTGAATTTGCAAGACGATGCTTCCTGAATATCGACATAACGCTTGACATTAAGCAGAACAGGATCACAATAGTCCGTAATACGGACGATAAAGGAAATTATCTCGCTCTTGACTTCCCATATAAGCTTGTAGACAAAACCGACAGGATCATTTTCGGAGAGCTTGAGGTTGACATTCAGGAGCAGATCATCAAGCAGAACCAGCCGACACATCCCGATGGGGATAACGACAGCACGGTTAATAATTGAATTTAAGGAGATAAAAATGAACGTACTTCTCACAGGCGGAGCCGGCTTTATCGGTTCCCACACCGCCGTTGAGCTTATCGAAAAGGGACACGACGTAGTCATCATCGACAACTTCGCAAACAGCAAGCCCGAGTCTGTCCGCCGTATTGAAGCAATTACCGGCGCGAAGGTAAAGCTTTATGTAAACGACGTTGCCGACAAGACGGCGCTTGAAAAGGTCTTTGAAGAAAATAAGATTGACGCCGTTATACACTTTGCGGGACTTAAAGCTGTAGGCGAATCGGTACAGCTTCCGCTACTTTATTACAGAAACAACCTCGATACTACCCTCTCACTTCTCGAAACGATGAAGAAGCACGGATGTAACAAGTTTATTTTCAGCTCGTCCGCAACAGTTTACGGTGACCCCGAAAAGGTGCCGATCACCGAGGATATGCACGTCGGAAACTGCTCCAATCCATACGGCAAGACCAAGTATATGATTGAGGAGATCCTCAGGGATACCTGTCACGCCGACAAGACACTTTCCGTCGTTCTGCTCCGTTACTTCAATCCCATCGGCGCACACAAGAGCGGACTTCTTGTTGAGGATCCCAACGGTATTCCGAACAATCTAATGCCCTATATTCTTAAGGTAGCAATGGGTAAAATGCCTCACCTAAACGTTTTCGGTGACGACTATCCCACTTTTGACGGAACGGGTGTCCGTGACTACATTCACGTTTCCGACCTCGCAAAAGGACACGTTGCGGCTCTTGAATATGCCGACGCTAACAGCGGTATTGAAGTGTTTAATCTCGGTACAGGTAACGGCTACTCGGTTCTCGACGTTGTTAAGGCATTTGAAAAAGCAAGCGGAAATCCCCTCCCCTACAAGATCGCTCCCCGCCGCGAAGGCGATATCGCAGTCTGCTACGCTTCTCCCGACAAGGCACTCAGCGGCCTTAAGTGGAAGGCGGAGCTTACTATAGACGATATGTGCCGCGACGCTTGGGAAGCTGTCAAAAAGAATCCCGATGGCTACCCGAACGACTAATCTTTTTCCTCTTCGTCTGCGCTTGATATTATCTCCCGACCTCCGATGTCGGGAGATTTATTTTAATTTTGACTTGATTTGTGTATAAATATCTGCTATAATGTTGTTCAGTTACGTTGAAAGGAGAGTTCTTATGTCGACAAACGAAGTAGCGGCGAAGATCAAGTCGTGTATTTCACCAACGGCGATATGCAAGATATCGTTTGAGTATCAGCAGTATGAAGAATTTTTCTTTCCCGTTGCAATTTCAGACTCGCTTTTCCTCTCGGTAAGCGAAAAGGATTTCCGTCTTGACGGCTTTACCGTCCGTCAGATTTCAGACGTCGTTTCTGCCGAGCAGATAAGGGGCACATATCTTAAAATACATCAGGCAGAGGGAAACCTCGCGCGTCTCTCTACCCCGCCGATCAATATAAAGAGCTGGCGTCACGCCTTTAATTCGATACTCGCATCCGGTGAAACTGTCAGTATCGAGGGCTATATACCGAATAGTGCAAGTAAATACTTTATCGTCGGACGCGTGCTTGCGGTAGGCGAGCAAGGCATTCGTGTAAGAACCTTTGACGGAAGCGGTGAGTGGTCGGAAAAGCCGATTACTGTTCCCTACGCCAATATCTTCTCTATGACCTTTGGATCGTCGTACATAACGACCTACTGTAAATACGTAAAACCCTTCCCCGAGATCAAAGCACCTACTCCTATCTCAAACCGCTGATAAAAATCGGCGGTTTTTCGATTTTTTCACAAAATAATTCATATATATTCACATAGATGTAAAATACTGGGACTAAAATTATATTCATCATAATAACAAGAAGGTAGAAAAATGCTCGAATTAAGAAATATAACAAAGGATTACCCTACAGGCAACGAAACTGTACACGCATTAAAGGGCGTTTCTCTTTCGTTCCGCAAAAGTGAGTTTGTAAGCATACTTGGGCAGTCAGGATGCGGCAAAACGACTCTTCTTAACATCATCGGCGGTCTTGACAGATATACGGAAGGCGATCTTATAATTAACGGAAGATCGACTAAAAACTACAAGGACAGAGATTGGGATACCTACCGTAACCACTCGGTCGGCTTCGTTTTCCAAAGCTATAACCTGATCCCCCATCAGACGGTTCTCCAGAACGTCGAATTGGCTCTTACGCTTTCAGGCGTCTCTAAGTCCGAGCGCAGAAAGAGAGCAAAGGAAGCACTTGCGGCAGTAGGTCTAAGCTCTCAGCTCAAAAAGAAACCGAGCGAAATGTCAGGCGGACAGATGCAGAGAGTTGCCATCGCCCGTGCGATCGTAAACAACCCCGACATCATACTTGCCGACGAGCCGACGGGTGCTCTTGACTCCGAAACGAGCGTTCAGGTCATGGAGATACTCAAGGAGATCTCGAAGGAACGTCTTGTCGTAATGGTTACTCACAACCCGGAGCTTGCAGAGCAGTATTCAACAAGAACCGTTAGAATGCTCGACGGCGTTATTGTCTCAGATTCGATGCCGTTGACCGATGAAGAGATCGAAGCCGAGAAAAATGAGCTTGTAGCCCTCAATGCGTCAAGCGGCAATAAGATCAAAAAGGAGAAGAAGCCGTCAATGTCCTTCTTCACCTCATTTGGTTTGTCAATTAGAAATCTGTTCACCAAAAAAGGAAGAACAGTTCTTACGTCTTTTGCAGGCAGTATCGGTATCATCGGAATTGCGCTAATTTACGCGGTTTCGGAAGGAACGACGAACTATATTTCTTACGTTCAGGAAAGCACTCTTTCCTCTTACCCGATAACACTTGAGGCGGAACACGTCAGCATAGGAACGCTGATGGAAACGTTTATCGGTGCCGCAAAGAATAAACAGCAGCACGAAAACGATGCGGTATATCAGAACCCCGTCCTTTACGATCTTGTAAACACGTTAAGCCAGATACAGGCAAAGGAAAACGATCTTCGATCCTTCAAAAAGTATCTTGAAACGAAGCTGGATGTAAAGGATAACGGTAGATTCAACGCCGCAATAAACGGTATTCAGTATTCCTACGGAGTCGACCTCAACATCTATACTAAGAACGTAGACGGAACGATAATCAAAAGCAACACCGAAGAGCTAATTCAGAAGATGCTTATGAAGTACATGGGCGAGATAAGCGGCTCACAGCTCAACGGTGACACAAGTATGCTCTCAATGCTTTCGGGTGGTGGAATGTCGTCAATGATGAGAGTATGGCAGGAGCTTCTGCCCGGCAAGGACGGATCTGCTATCAATCCGCTCATTAAGAAGCAATACGACCTTATTTACGGTGAATGGCCTAATGCCTACGATGAGATCGTAATCGTCGTTGACGAAAATAACGAGATTGACGATATGACTCTTTACGCTCTCGGACTTATATCCGACGCCGAGATCGACAGGATAGTTACTGCCGCCGCAAAGGATCAGCCCCTCGAATTCGAAACGCAAAAATGGTCTTATAAAGAGATCTGCAATATGGAGTTCAGAACGATACTGAACGCCGACTGCTACTCAATGAGAGACGGTGTCTACAAGGATATTACGACCGACAACGTTGGTCTTAACGCGCTCTACTCCAATGCAATTCCGCTTAAGGTCACGGGAATAATCAAGCTTCAGGAAGGCACGTCGTCTACTCTGATATCAGGAACAATCGGATACACCTATCACCTTACCGAGTACGTGGCTGAACAAAACAAAGAAGCAAGCGCTATTATCCATCAGATAAATAATCCTACAATAGATATTTTTACGGGTCTGCCATTCGCTGACAGTGAGGGCGTTCTCGACAACGCTAAAAAGGCAGAGACGTTCCGTGCTCACGTGAGCGCAATGACAGCGGCTGAAAAAGCAGAAACGTATATGTCGATCATTTCAATACCGTCTCCTGAATACCTTGCAGGCAAGATCGGACAGGTGCTTGCTAATATGACGCCTGAAATGATGAAAGAAGCAGTAATTTCTCATATTCTATCATCTTCAAGCTCAATGTCTGAAGAGGACGCACGCAAATATATTGACAATATGCCAAATGAGCAAATCACCGCCCTCATAAGCGGCTTTATTGCTGAACAGGAAACTGCAAAATATGCATCGGAGCAAAAAGCCCTTTATGCCGACAAAACGCCGGAAGAGCTTGCTTCTATGTTTGACGACGCAATTATCAACTATACCGACGAGCAGTGCGCCACGTACTACGACAGCGTTTTTGAGTTTTCAAATTCGACATACAATCTGAATATGCAAAAGCTCGGATTCATTGACCTTGAACAACCGACCACAATAAATCTCTTCGCTACCTCGTTTGCAGATAAAGACGTAATTGAAGAGATGATAAACACCTACAACAAGGGTGTTGACGAAATTTCCCGCATTGAGTATACCGACTATATGGGAATAATGATGTCGTCGATAACAACGATCATCAACGCGATCAAGTACGTTCTTATCGCTTTTGTCAGCGTTTCTCTTATCGTTTCCTCAATAATGATCGGCGTCATCACGCTGATTTCTGTTCAGGAAAGAACAAAGGAGATAGGTATTCTCCGCGCGATCGGAGCATCTAAGCGTAACGTTTGCAGCATGTTCAACGCTGAAACGGTGATTATAGGCTTCTCGTCGGGTCTTATCGGTGTTCTCTTCACATACCTCGCTTGCATACCGATCAACCTTATTCTCTATGCTATGACGGGTATAGCAAATCTCCGCGCATCTCTTGATATAAGAGTGGCAATCGCGCTCATAACGATAAGCGTTCTATTAACTCTTATTTCGGGTCTCATCCCCTCGCGGGGCGCTGCGAAAAAGGATCCCGTTGTAGCACTTCGCACTGAATAATCATTTGGAATCTTAAAATGAAAGACGTTATATTTTTTGACCTTGACGGAACAATAACGGACTCGGGCGACGGAATCAAAAATTCCGCCGCCTATGCCCTTAATAAATTTGGCATTCCCATTCCGAGCCGTAATGAGCTGAACAAATTTATCGGCCCGCCTCTTGTCAGCAATTTCAAAAATCTATTCGGAATGTCCGACGAGGACGCCGACCTTGCTGTCGTCTATTACAGAGAGTACTACGCAGTAAAGGGGATATTTGAAAATACGCTTTACGACGGCGTGACAGATATGCTTGAAGCGCTGAAAAAGGCAGGCAAAACCATCGTTTTAGCAACATCAAAGCCCGAAATATACGCTAATCAAATACTTGAATATTTTAAGATTCACGACTACTTTGCACACGTTTGCGGCTCAGAAATGGACCACAGACGCACCGATAAGCACGAGGTAATCGAATACGCGCTCGAGACTGCAAAAGTGACGGACAGAAGCCGTATAGTTATGGTCGGCGATCGTCTTCACGACATTGACGGAGCAAAGAAATCCCGCCTTGACAGCATCGGCGTAACCTTCGGCTACGGAAGCGAAGCCGAGCTTAAGGATGCAGGTGCAGATCATATCGTTAACGACGCAAAAGAGCTTACAGAGCTTCTTCTCAAGCTATAAGAAAAGGCAACTTCAAATTTGAAGTTGCCTTTATTTTATTCCTCGTCTTCCTCGCTTTCTTCCTTTGGGAGAAGCTCAACGACAGCGGATACGACTCTGTGCTCCGTTATCTCCTCGACCTTAATATGAAGCCGGTCGATCACAAGCTCGGGCGTTTCTCCGTCTGCAGGAATAGTGGTAAATCTACTGAAAATAAGTCCCGAAAGAGTTGAAAGATCATCATCCTCGGGAGGAAAATCAATGTCAAGGGCTTCTTCGACAGTATCCAGTGAAACACTACCGTCAATACGGTATAAATTCTCACCGATCTCTTCGATCTCTTCATCTTCAAACTGCTCATCAGTCTCATCGTAGATATTACCGACGATCTGTTCGATAAGGTCTTCCATAGTCACAAGACCGGCAGTTCCGCCGTACTCGTCAAGAATAATTGCCATGTGTGCCTTCTTTTCCTGCATATCTCGGAACAGAAGGTCTGCGCGGACCGATTCGGGAACGAAATTCGGCTCAAATACAAGCTCTCTCAATGTTTTCGGAGATTTTTCACAGATATTAAGCAGAAATCTTCTCGTGCTCAGAACACCGATTACGTTATCTATATCATTTTTATAAACAGGAAAACGCGAATAACCTGTTTCGTTTATCGTCTTAATGATATCTTCAAAGCTGTCGTTAATATCTATTGCCGTCATCTCGGTACGATGCGTCATAATGTCAGCGGCGGTAGTATTATTGAACTCGAAGATGTTTTCGATCATTTCCTTTTCGTCTGCCTGAATGTTACCGTCCTCCTCGCTCGACTCGACCATAAGCATTATTTCCTCCTCGGTTACTTCCTCTTCCTCGTGCTTGGGATCAATTCGAAGCATTTTAAGAACGAGGTTTGTCGAAACCGACAAAAACCAGACAGCGGGACGGAAAATTGCAGCGAAAAAACTAACGAGTGAGCAAAGCCGCATAGCCGCCTTTTCGGGATTCTTCATTGCTATTCTTTTCGGAACAAGCTCTCCGAGAATAAGCGTAAAATAGGAAAGAATTATCGTAACCGCTACGACACAGATAGTGTCGAGCGCTGTAATTCCGAGTGCCTTGAAGCCAACATCAAAATACAACCATTCGGTCATCCGACCTGCAAGATTATCAGCCGCAAAAGCCGATGCAAGGAAACCGGCAAGAGTAATGCTTATCTGAATAGTTGACAGAAATCTGTCGGGGCTGCGAAGCATTTTAAGAAGCTTAGCGGCTTTCTTATTGCCGTCCTCTGCAAGCTTTTCCATCTTTTTCTCGTTAAGAGAAACTACGGCCATCTCGGAGCAGGCAAAGAGCGAGTTAATAAGTATAAGAACGATCTGGAGTAATAATTGACCCCATAACGGATCCAAAAAGAATCCCCCCTAATTTAATTTTTTCTAACAGTATACTACAAATCAATGCTTAAGTCAATAGCGATTATCATAAACAAGTAGTTGACAATTTGTAACATTAGAGTTATAATCATACTGAATGTTTATATGCAGATTAAGGAGCTATCAATGTCAAAAGTCAGAATCGCCGTGATTTTCGGCGGCAACTCAACGGAATACGAAATATCGCTTCAATCGGCTTTCTCGGTATTCGATAATCTTGATTCCGAAAAGTACGACGTTATACCGCTCGGAATTACCCGTGACGGTGACTGGTACCGCTATTACGGCAGCTACGAGAATCTGCCGAACAATACATGGATGAACGATCCGACGCTTCTCACTCCCGTAGTAATCTCGCACAGCAGATCCTCAAAGGGCATCATTGAGCTTACCGAAAGCGGCAACGTTCTTACCGAGATCGACCTCGCTCTTCCGATCCTGCACGGAAAGAACGGCGAGGACGGAACTGTACAGGGTCTATTTGAGCTTGCGGGAATACCGATAGTCGGCTGCTCTGCCCTTTCCTCCGCACTTTGCATGGACAAGGACCGTGCACACAAGCTTGTTGAGCTTGCGGGAATTGAGGTTCCAAAGGCGGTTATGATAAGAAGGTTTCAGGAAAGCGACGCGCCTGCCCTTACGGAGAATCTGACGTATCCCCTTTTCGTCAAGCCGGTTCGCGCAGGATCATCCTTTGGTATCACTAAAATATTCCGAAAGGAAGAGTTGGTTCCTGCAATCAGATTCGCATTTGAGCACGACGACGAGGTAATTGTTGAGGAAAACATCGACGGCTTTGAGGTCGGCTGTGCCGTTCTCGGAATTGACGAGCTTACTGTCGGACGTGTCGACGAGATTGAGCTTTCGCACGGCTTCTTCGACTTTACAGAAAAGTATAATCTCATTACTTCGAACATTTATATGCCCGCACGAATCGACCCTGAGACCGAGGAGCACATAAGAGAGACGGCAAAGATAATTTACAAGGCACTCGCCTGCACCGGATTTGCCCGCGTGGATATGTTCCTTACTCCCGATAAGCGCATAGTATTTAACGAGGTCAATACCATTCCAGGCTTCACCTCACACAGCCGATACCCAAATATGATGAAAGGCATCGGGCTGTCTTTTGACAAGATGCTTGATAAACTCATAGGGCTTTACATCTGAAACTACACCTTGAAAGGACGGTATTATGGATAACAAAAAAGCCTATACCGGGATTGACTTTTTCCGTATAATTGCCGCGGTTCTCGTAATAGCAAACCATACTTCTCCTCTCCGTGATTTCACGGAAAGCGGCAACTTTGTTCTGTCGAACATCCTTGCGCGGCTTGCGGTTCCGTTCTTCTTCATGACGTCGGGATTTTTTATGATAAGAGACGTTGAAAGGAGCAACGCCAAGCTCACAAGCTTTGTCAAAAAAACGGCACTGATCTACGGCGCGGCAATTCTTATTTGCCTCCCCCTACAGATCTATAAAGGAGATTTCTCGGTTAGACCGCTTCTGCCGTCGATACTTAAAGATCTTTTCTTCAACGGAACTCTTTACCATCTGTGGTATCTTCCCGCCTCTATCATCGGCGCACTTATCGCTTGGTATCTCGTGAGAAAATTCGGATTTAGGGTTTCGCTCACCGTTACCTTGCCTCTGTACTTATTCGGACTTCTCGGTAACAGTTATTACGGCATAGTAGAAAAGGTGCCTTTCCTTAAAAACCTTTTTGACGAGATATTCGCCGTTATGGATACGACGAGAAACGGCTTGTTCTTTGCGCCTCTCTTCATCGTACTCGGCGGATATATGTACAGCATCCGTCACCGAATTGTCAATAGAATACCCGCTCTTATCGGCTTTTCTGTTTCTATTGCCGCAATGATTGCCGAGGGACTGATACTTCACAACACGCATTTTCAGCGTCTTGACAGTATGTATCTTTTGCTTCCCGCCGTTATGTTTTTCCTGTTTGCGTTTCTTATGTCGTTTAGGGGCGGAAGAATCAAGGCAGCGCGCGATATGTCGCTCGCGATCTACATAATTCATCCGGTACTTATTGTTGCCGTCCGCCTTGCGGGGAAAATTTTGCATCTCGAAAATTTCCTCGTTCAGCAGGAACTCGTTATGTTCATCATTGTAACGGTTCTTTCGTTTGTTGCGGCGTTCGCTTATCTTTTCCTCGAAAGATTATTTCCCAAAAAATCCGCACCGTCAAATGCTCAAAGAGCATGGATAGAGCTTGATATGACAGCACTTTGCAGCAACGTAAGCGAGCTGCGCCGCATTATGCCGAAAAGCTGCAAGCTTCTCGCTATCGTTAAGGACGAGGGATACGGTCACGGTGCGTTTGAGATCACGAAGGAACTTCATGAGCTTGGAGTTGACGCTTACGGCGTGGCTACCGTCGACGAAGGAATAGCCATACGCAAATTCGGCGTTAAGGGAATGATCCTCGTTCTCGGATATACCGATCCGTCAAGAGTACGCGACTTAAGGAAATACGATATTACTCAAACCGTTTTCGATATTGATTACGCCCGAGTGCTCAACTCGCAGGGCAGGAAGATCAAGGTACATATCGGTATCGACTCGGGAATGCACAGAATTGGAATAGACGTAAGCGACGTTGAGACTGTTGCATCGGTGTACGCGCTCAAAAACCTTTCGATTGAAGGAATATTCTCGCATCTTTGTGTAAGCGATTCCAAGGACGAGAGCGATATTGAATATACGAGAAAGCAGATAAGCTCATTTTACGCGCTGATAGACTCACTCAAAAGCAGAGGTCTGCCTGTTAAAGCTCATCATATTCAGGCAAGCTACGGCCTGCTCAATTATCCCGAGATAAGCAGCACTTACGCGCGAATGGGAATTTCACTGTATGGTGCAGACAGCGAGTACGGATATGAAAAGGCTATCGACGTCTCGCTTTCCCCCGTAATGTCGATCAAGACAAAGATAATCCAACTGAGAACGTATCCGGCGGGCACATCGATCGGATACGGAAGAGCTTTTACCACGGAGCGCGAAAGCCGCATAGCAGTTCTTCCGATCGGATACGGTGACGGTATTCCGCGATGTTTATCGGGTAAGGCAAGCGTCCTCGTGCGCGGTAAGCGTGCCCCTATGGTGGGACGCATTTGTATGGATCAGCTTATGGTCGACGTGACGGATATCGAAGATGCGAACGTCGGAGATATCGTTACTCTCATAGGGACCGACGGAAGCGAAACGATAACAGCCGAGGAAGTAGCTTCTCAGGCAGAAACCATTACAAACGAAATATTCTCGCGTCTCGGCAACCGCCTTGAGATCATATCATAAACTATAAACAGCCCGCAAAAGGGAGTTGCGGTTAGGGATAACCGCAGCTCCCAATGAAATATTACCTGACGGTAATACGAAATATTGCTTACGCAATATGAAATATGCCCCAGGGCATATTATTGTAAAAAATGATCCGTTACAGAGCAACGGATCATTTTTATTGCTTAATATTTTCGAAGAAAATATTTCATGGGCGAAGCCTATTTCATACGACGTGAGTCGTATTTCACCAATTTGATTTGCAAATTGATTTCACTGTATGTTGAGCTTATTCCTAAGCTCAACATACTAACGCGGGCTGTTTGTGTTATTCAAATACCGTTTCGATCAGCCTTGGGCTTCCCTGCGGTGAGTACTGCCAGAAATCAATATGAGAAACGTCATCGCCCAAAGGACGGATTTCACGGACGGGCAAATTTTCTCCCTTATAAGCGTCGATTATGACGAGCTTCAGCTTCATTCTTTCGGGTATAATGTTCTTTATGTAAACAGCGGTAGTTTGCCCGACGGTAATATCCGAACGATATTCAGCAAGTCCCGCAAGATTTGGCGTAAGCTCAACGAATATGCCGTATTTTTCAATACTTCGCACTATTCCCGCGACTGTCTGACCGACCGAAAACAGCGACGCGTTTTCTTCCCAAGTTCCGAGAAGCTCCTTGTGTGTTACGTATATACGTTCACCGTCGTTGCTCTTTATTACAACCTTTATTCTGTCACCAACCGAAAAACGGTCTGACGGATGACTTATCCTCGATACCGAGATGCAGTCTATCGACAATAGCGAAACTATTCCGCATCCGATATCGACAAAAGCGCCAAAGCTTTCAAGATGCGTGACCTTGGCATCAATAATATCTCCCGTAATACAGCTGTCAAGAAACACCTCACAGCATTCCCTTTGTGCCTCCCTGCGCGACAGTCGCGCCACCTTGACGCCCTTGTCATAGAAGAAGCCCATAATCTTGAAGCATACTGCTTTGCCGACACGGGTAATAACGGCAATATCTCGCACGTCGTTTCCCGTTCTGTCATATTCAACGTCTGAACGGTCAATTACTCCGACCATACACCCAAGGTCAACTGTCAGGGTGTAATTTGCATCGCAACGCACTGCCATTGCTTCAAGGATAACACCCTCGTTCATCGCTCGGATAAGTCCGCCTTCACTTGAAAGATATTCCCTGTTTTCGGGCATCGAGAGAACCAGGCCCTCGGGTTTGTATTTACATAAATGCATAAATTTAACCTCCGCCGAACTTTCGTCCGCTTTTTAATAAGCGTTACTACTATATTCGACGGAGGTTATTTATATGCCTTTATTTGAGGTAAACGTGTACGGGGAGGCCGTTTTTATATTCGGGATAGCTTTCGCCCTCGATGAGGGGAAGCAGGTATTTTACGCCTTCGTCGGTAATACCGTTACCGCGCTCGTTAATGAAGCTGTCGGGAACGGTCCTTACCATATTTGCGATCTTATCGATATCCTCATAACCCGGAACACAGGTATACGGCTCATCGCTTGTACGGACGAAGGTCATCATCTTTCCGCTGACGCCGTTTACAGCGTTTTCAACTGCAGCCTTACCAACCGCAACCGATTCGGTAATATCGGTAAGAGAAGCGATATGAGAAGCACATCTCTGAAGAATGTTAAGCTCAACGGAACGAACCTTGCATCCGATCTCTTCCTTGACCGCAAGCTCAAGAGCCTTGCCGGTGCCGGAAAGGTACTTGTGACCAAACGCGTCTGCAACACCGCTTTGTGTACCCTCGCCAACATATCTGCCGTCAGCAAGTCGGATTCCCTCGGAAACACAAATTACTACGTTCGGGTGCTTTTCGAGACAAGCACGAACGTCGGCAAAGAACTCGTCATAATTAAACACTCTTTCGGGAAGGTAGATAAGGTCGGGCTCAAATCCGGTAGCTCTCGTAAGAGCTGCAGCGGCAGTAAGCCAACCCGCATCACGTCCCATAATTTCAATTATGGTAACTGCCTTAACCGTATAAACAGCGCAGTCGCGGAGCATCTCGGAAACCGATGCCGCAATATACTTTGCCGCCGAGCCGTAGCCGGGAGTATGGTCGGTACCCATAACGTCGTTGTCGATCGTTTTCGGCACACCCATTATACGCATTTCGTAATCCACGGTCTTTGAGTAAGCGGAAAGCTTAGCAACGGTGTCCATAGAATCATTACCGCCGATATAGAAGAAATAACGGATATTGTGCTTCTTGAAGAAGTCAAATACCTTTTCATATACCGCTTTGTCACTGTCCGACATATTGTCAAGCGACGGAAGCTTCTTGCGGCAGGAACCGAGAGCTGCTGCAGGAGTCTTTTCAAGAGTAACAAGCTTGCTCTCATCGGCAAACATCTCAGTAAGATTGCAGAAGCTGTCGTTTAAGATTCCCTCAATACCGTGATACATACCGAATATTGTTTCAATATTCTCATTTTCAAGCGCCCCTCTGATAACGCCGCTGAGCGTAGCGTTGATCGCGGCAGTGGGACCGCCCGACTGACCGACGATCGCATTTCCCTTTAATACCATAAAAACCTCCAAAGTTACAAATAAAGTAAAAAGCGCAGGCAAGCCTGCGCTTTTTGGTGACCCGTAGGGGAATCGAACCCCTGTTTCCGCCGTGAGAGGGCGGCGTCTTAGCCTCTTGACCAACAGGCCTCATTGGCACGAAATGAATTATATCACAATTTTATTATCTTTGCAATAGATTTTCAGAATTTAATTATGAATTTTTTGTAAATTGAAATATTTTCTGTTCTTAAAGAAATAAGTTGCAATTTTTCTTCAAATGTGATATAATAATTCAGATAAAATAATTCTCGGAGAAAATGACTGTCTGAAATGATAAGCGATATAATACTCGCGTCGAAATCGCCGCGCCGATACGAGCTTCTTTCAATGCTCGGATATAACGTAAAAACAATAGTTTCCGACGTAAACGAGGCAGAGATCACAGCCGATACCCCCGAGCTGCTCGCTTCAAGACTTGCTCACGAAAAGGCGATTGCGGTTGCAAACGAGATTGGTAAGACAGATCTGCCAATCGTTGCCGCCGACACGCTCGTCGAGATCAACGGGGATATCCTCGGAAAGCCGAAAGGCGAAGCCGACGCAAGAAGAATGTTAAATATGCTGTCTGGCAAGGCACACTCGGTTCATACCGGGATATCGGTTATTCTTAACGGTAAGGAAATCAATTTGACAGACAGCGCAAGGGTCTATTTCAGAGAGATTGATAAAGAGGAGCTTGACGACTACATACGCTCGGGCGATCCATTCGATAAAGCAGGTGCCTACGGTATTCAAGGCAAAGCGGGCGCGTTCGTCGAAAGGATCGAAGGAGACTTCTTTTCGATCATGGGACTTCCTATCTGCGCTGTAACAAAAGCACTTAAGGAACTAAAAAAGGACGATAATATATGAGTTCAAGACAGGATAAAATCAGAAATTTCTCAATAATCGCACATATTGACCACGGCAAAAGCACGCTCGCCGACCGAATCCTCGAGCATACGAGAACAGTCTCGACGCGTGAAATGGAATCACAGCTTCTTGACAATATGGACCTCGAAAAAGAGCGAGGAATTACGATAAAGGCACGCGCGGTCAATCTTGCCTACGAAGCAAAGGACGGAGAAACGTATAACCTAAACCTTATCGACACCCCCGGTCACGTTGACTTTAACTACGAAGTTTCCCGTTCGCTCAACGCCTGCGAGGGCGCACTTCTCGTCGTCGATGCAACACAGGGAATCGAGGCTCAGACGCTTGCTAACGCATATCTTGCGGTAGAAAGCGATCTTGAGATAATACCCGTAATCAATAAGATAGACCTTCCCTCCGCCGATATCGAAGGAACCCGTAACGAGATCGAGGACGTCATCGGCATTCCCGCCGAGGACTGTCCGGCCGTTTCTGCAAAAACAGGACTTAACATCGGCGACGTGCTTGAAGCAGTCGTTTCAGGAATCCCCGCACCTAAGGGCGACGAAAACGGCAAGCTCAAAGCACTTATATTCGACTCATATTACGACCCGTATCTCGGCGTGGTAGTTCTCGTCAGGATCATCGACGGATCTCTTAGTGTCGGCGACAAGGTAATGATGATGAGCACGGGAACGACCTTCGAAACGATCGAGGTCGGAACCCTTGCCCCCTTTGGTCTGCGTCCGGGAAAAACGCTCCGCTCGGGTGATGTCGGTTATTTTACGGCGAGCATAAAGACGGTTTCAGATACCCGTGTAGGTGATACCGTAACGAGTGCAGATGATCCAACCGACGAGCCGTGCCCCGGCTTCCGTCAGGCGCTTCCCATGGTTTTCTCCGGAATTTATCCCGCTGACGGCGCAAAGTATAACGATCTGCGCGACGCGCTTGAAAAGCTTCAGCTCAACGATGCCGCTCTTGCTTTTGAGCCCGAAACCTCGATCGCACTCGGCTTCGGATTCCGCTGCGGATTTCTCGGACTGTTGCACATGGAGATAATTCAGGAGCGTCTTGAACGAGAGTATAATCTCGATATCATCACGACCGCACCAAGCGTTATATACGAGATCAAAAAGCGCAACGGTGAGCTTATCCGCATTGATAACCCCTCAAACTATCCGCCTACCGACGAAATCGAAACGGCTTATGAGCCGATGGTCAAGGCAAGCATTATAACGCCTACCGAATACGTCGGAAACATAATGGATCTTTGCCAGGACAGACGAGGCAACTTCATAGATATGAAGTATCTTGATTCTAACCGCACAGAGCTTCACTATGATCTTCCGCTAAACGAGATCGTGTACGATTTCTTTGACGCACTTAAGAGCCGTAGCCGCGGCTATGCTTCCCTCGACTACGATCTCAACGGCTACGTTCCGAGCAAGCTCGTCAAGCTCGATATTCTCTTAAACGGTGATATCGTTGACGCCCTTTCCTTTATAGTTCACGAGGAAAAGGCTTATGGCAGAGCAAGAAAGATTGCAGAAAAAATAAAGGAAAACATACCGCGTCAGCTCTTCGAGGTTCCGATACAGGCGGCTATCGGCGGAAAGATCATAGCACGCGAAACAGTAAAGGCGCTCCGCAAGGACGTTCTTGCAAAGTGCTACGGCGGCGATATCACGAGAAAAAAGAAGCTTCTTGAAAAGCAGAAGGAAGGCAAAAAGAAAATGCGTCAGCTAGGCTCCGTTGAGGTTTCACCCGAGGCTTTTATGGCGGTACTCAAGCTTGACGAGGAATAAAATCGCATAATTAAGAAAGGAAATATTACTATGAGAATTAAAATCCATCTCGACACAATGTCAGACATCAATGCCTTTGTCGGCGCAATGACGAAGACAGGCGCAAACGTTTTCCTTACCGATAAGGACAGGAACTTTATCGTCAGCGCAAAGAGTATGCTCGGTGCAGTTTACTCAATGGAAT
>JAZSHF010000065.1:0-2270 GCA_045533115.1 Eubacteriales bacterium | reverse complement strand
CTCTGCTGCGGAAGCAAGGGCTACCTGCCGACGGAGAAAGCCGAAAAGGCCGGTCATTACTCGGCATACGTTTCAAGCGGAACCTCCGGCCACGAGGGTGGCGATCTGCTTGTGAGAAAGACGCTCTCCGAGATCAATAAGATGTTTTAATAAGAAAAGCAGAGGCTAAGCCTCTGCTTTTCATTATAAATAACAGTAATTATCTTACCATTGTAGCTCCGCCGTTTACACAGAAAATCTGACCGTTGATATAGCGAGAGCCCTCGGATGCGAGGAATACCATAATAGGTGCGCAATCGCGCTCAGCATCGCCCATCATACCGTCAATAGGATAGCGGCGCTTGAGTCCCTCAAGGTGCATAGCCTTAACCGCGGGATCAACGGTTGCAAGCCACTGCTCGTACATCTCCGTTCTGATAGTGGGGTTTACGCAGTTTGTGCGCACGTTGGATTCAATGCCCCATTCCATAGCAATCGAACGGCTCCAGCCGAGAACCGCTGCCTTGGAAGCCGCGTACATTGCGCCATTGGGCATACCGGAAAGAGCAACGTCGGAGGCATAGTTGATAATAGATCCTTCAACGCCGTTTGCCTTGAAAATCTTGTAAGCAGCCTGATTGGTATATACGGTACCGTATACATTTACGTCCATAAGGAACTCGGTGCTTTCTTTGGTATAATCGGTTGCTGCCATATTAGCCTCAACACCTGCTATGTTTGCAAGAACGTCAAGACCGCCAAGAATCTCCATCGCCTTTGCAAAAAATTCATCAACAGCCTCCTTGGATGCGATATTGCAATTAATATAGGTTGCTTTTCCGGGGAATCCGAGGGAATTGACCTTCTCTTCTGTCTCCTTGCCGCGGACATCATTGGTTCCGCAGAACACTACCTGCGCACCCTCTTTTACGTAGAGCTTAACTGTTGCGGCACCGATACCTCTGGTTCCGCCGGATACAATTATTTTTTTGTTTTCGAGTTGCATTTACTTTTTCTCCTTTTTATGATATAATATAGTAAGCGCTGTCTTACGACCATAAATATAATACCATAATTTCAGATAAAAATAAAGTATTTTGTTCGTCAGTGAAACAAATCGCGGGAGATTGTATCATGAAAGAAGTAATGAGCGTTAACGAAACCGTACGAGAGGCGCTTGCTATCGCGCTTTTAAAACTTATGAAATCACAGGAGTTCGCCAAAATCACGGTAAGCGACATCGTCAGAGTCGCAGGTGTGGGCAGAAGCAGCTTTTACCGCAATTTTGATAGCAAGGAAGACCTTATATGCAGCTATATCACCGATCTCTACCGCGAAAGATTCGAAAGCCGTGAGATTCCCGTACGCTTGTACGGTAGCGGTAATATTGAGGAATTTCTCACCCCGAGGTTCAATTTCATTAAAGAACACGAAGATATATTCAAAACTCTCCACAGACAAAACATGCTCTACAACTTTTTTATCATGATAGAAAACGACATCGTTCCCATCCTTTGCGGGCATAACGCGGAATCGCCTTATATCCGCGCCATGTTTTCAGGATCATGCGCCGGAGTTGCCCGTCTCTGGATCGAACATGATTTTGCTGAAAGTGTTGAAGAAATGGTCAACCTATTTGCATATCTGCTATAACAAAATGAACCGCCGCAGTGCTGAACCGCGGCGGTTGTTTATTGTTAGCCTTTATAAATATAAGGCACGATCTCTTTTGCGATAATCGCCTTTTCCTCGTCGGTGGGAACCGAGAAAGGTTTGCGGCAGTTGCCGAAGTTCATTCCGATCTGGTTGAGAACTTCTTTCTCCGCCTGCATTACGCCGACCTTGCAAAGGATCGCGATGATGCGGTTGACTTCCTTCTGAAGTTCCTGCGCCTCCGCGATCTTGCTTTCGGCAAAGAGCGCACGGATCTTGACGAACTTATCTGCCATAAAGTTATATGTACTTCCAACGCCGCCGTCCGCGCCCATCGAAAGGCCGCAGAGGAACATCTCGTCAAAGCCGTTGTAAACGACCTTGTCGGGGAACGCCGCTTTGCATTGCTCGAGCATAAAGAAGTCGTTCGAGGTGAATTTGAGTCCAACAAACTTATCGTCCGAAAGGAATTTTGCCATCTCCGAGATGCCCATATGTACGCCCGAAAACGCGGGGAAATGGTAAACGAGCATTGGGATCGACGAGCCTTCCGCAAGACGGAAATAATAATCCTTGATCTCATTAAAGCTGAACTTGTAATAGAAGGGAGCAACGGATGAGATCGCATCGTAGCCGAG
>JAZSHF010000070.1:0-31296 GCA_045533115.1 Eubacteriales bacterium | reverse complement strand
CCTTTAGGGGCAGCCGGTGAAAGGGTTGCGGTTGGCAAATCTTTCGATGGGCCTATAGGCCCGGCCGGTCTTATGCCCTAAGGGGGCAGTGCATGCCACCGGCACGGCCGGTGGTCATGTCTTAGGTTTACTTTTGAATACAAGGGCGACTGCCAAGCCCATAAATATTGCTGCGGTAATTCCGCCTGCCGCGCCGGTAAGACCGCCGGTTAATGCACCGATCAAGCCGTCACGGTCGACTGCTTCTTTTACACCCTCGGCAAGGCAGTAGCCGAATCCCGTAAGGGGAGTGGTCGCACCGTTGCCTGCGAATTTAACGAGATGCCCGTATAAGCCGATGCCCGTCAAAATTACGCCGGAGACGACGTATGATACGAGTATTCGTGCCGGCGTCAGCTTTGTTTTATCAATCAATATCTGCGCTATTCCACATAATGCGCCGCCGACAAGAAATGCGATCAGTAAACGTCCTTCAAGGGTATTCATAAGCATCTCTCCTTTGTGATTCTGATCAGATGTGCTATTCCCGGTATTGTTTTTCCTTGGAGAATAGCCATTGGCGACATAAGCGCACCCGTCGCAATATATAGAATATCACTGATTTCTCCTCGCTCAAGCTTAGGAAGAATATAAGATGATAGAACGCTTGCAGAACAGCCGCAGCCCGAACCGCCTGCGTGAACGTCTTGCTTATCGCGGTCGTATATCATCAAACCGCAATCGTAATAATTATTTGATAGGTCGTATCCGAATTTTGACATTTTCTCGGTTACGATCGAGTGTCCCTCATATCCGAGGTCACCCGTGAATATACAGTCAAAATCGTTCGGACTCATTCCCGATTCATCAAAGTATCGTTTCAAGGTATCTATTGCAGCGGGAGCCATCGCCGCGCCCATATTTGCAGGATCGTTAATTCCCTCGTCGCGTATTATACCGGGAAGAAGCTCGGTTATATACGCGCCGTTGCCATCACCAAGTATAAAAGCTCCCGAGCCGGTCACAGTCCACTGTGCAGTCGGTGGGCGCTGACCGCCGTATTCGACGGGGTAACGGAATTGACGCTCTGAGGAGCAGTTGTGCGACGACGTTACAACTGCCGCGGTTTTGAGTGTGTCTGACGAATTGAGAAACAGCGTTGCCAACATTAATCCCTCTGCCGACGTAGAGCAGGCGCCGTAAAGACCGAAAAAGGGAACACCTACATCGCTCACCCCGTAGTTTGAGCTTGAACATTGATTTATCAGATCTCCCGCAAACAGACCGTCGATTTCTGATGGTTGGGTTTTAGACTTTTTCAGAGCAAGATTAAGCGCTGTATGCTGCATCTCGCTTTCTGCAAGCTCCCACGTTTTTTGACCGAATCTATCGCTTTCGTCGTGAAAGTCGAACAAGCTTCCGAGTGGTCCCTCGTGTTCCTTGTTGCCGACTGCACTTGCGTGACCAATTATGCTCGGGCATTTTTTAGGACGGATAATTCCTTTTCGCATACAATTTCTCCTAAACTGTTTTTAATAAGATTTCCGAAAATTGCGGAAATATGCAAAAACAAGGACCGAAGTCCTTGCTTTTGATAAATCGTTTAATGAAATGATTTGGAAAAATATAATACTAAATTCTTTTTCGCGATGTTAAAAAAATAACAGCCCTAAAGACTGTTATTTTTTCTTAAGTTTATTAAAAAGGCTTTTGATCCTCGATTCCTTTTCTGCCCTGAGATCGGGGCGCAAAATGAAATCAGCTTCAATTACGTCTTTTTCACAAAGCTCGGGAAGTGAAGAAAGCGGAATATTGTACAAATTTTCATTTTCATCAATGCATACCGCATAATCGCCCTCGATTCGGTCAACCGTGAGAATAAGAATATCGCATCACTCCCTTGAATTTGTTAGAAATATGTGGTATAATAATATTATATCAGCGTTATATCCGATTGTCAATAATCATAAGGCGGTAATTATGAGTAACGTGAAAACAGAGATAGATAGTTTAAGGAAAACACTTGAATATCATTCATATAAATATTACGTCGAGGACAGCCCCGAAATTTCGGATTTTGAATACGACGCCCTTTTTCGTCGCCTTCAGGATTTGGAGAAGGAATATCCCGAATTTGACGATCCGAACTCTCCTACAAAGCGTGTAGGAGGAATTGCCCTTGACAAGTTTGAAAAGGTCACTCATACAGTTCCGCTAGGCAGTCTTTCCGACGTGTTCTCGTTTGACGAGCTTAAGGCGTTTATGAGCGGCAAGGAAAACGACGAGTTTTCCGTTGAGGCGAAGATAGACGGTCTATCGGTTGCTCTCCGCTATGAAAACGGCTCGCTCGTCCGCGGTGCGACGCGCGGAAACGGCGTTGTCGGCGAGGACGTAACCTCTAATATAAGAACGATACGAAGTATTCCTCTTACTATTCCTTATCAGGGAACGCTTGAAGTACGCGGCGAGGTATATCTGCCTCGCGCTAATTTCGAAAAGCTAAATATAAAGCGTGAGGAAAACGGAGAAGCGCTCTTTGCAAATCCCCGTAACGCAGCAGCCGGCTCGCTCCGTCAGCTCGATTCCAAAATTGCGGCAGAGCGCGGCCTCGATATTTTCATTTTTAATTTACAATATTGCGATAATGCCTTTGAAAAGCACGATGAATCGCTTGAATTTATGCGCGAGCAGGGCTTCAAGGTAATTGAGCTTGTAAAAACGTTAAAGGGATACGATGCTGTCAGCGGTATGATAAAGTATATCGGTGAACTTCGCGACGAGCTTGCGTACGACATCGACGGTGCTGTGGTTAAAGAAAACCTCATTTCGCGTCGTGTCGAGCTCGGTGAAACCGCCAATACGCCAAAATGGGCTGTCGCGTATAAATATCCGCCGGAAAGAAAGCTCACTAAGCTTACAGATATTGTGATCCAGGTCGGCAGAACGGGTGCTTTGACACCAAATGCCGTTCTCGCCCCTGTCAGACTAGCTGGAACGACGGTCAGCCGTGCAACGCTTCACAACATTGATTTCATAACCGAAAAGGATATCCGCATAGGAGACAGCGTTTACGTTCAGAAAGCGGGAGACATAATTCCCGAGGTCGTTTCGGTCGAAAAGAAGAAACGCGACGGCTCGGAGATTCCTTATGAGATGCCGAAGATCTGTCCGTCTTGCGGTGAGCCTGTTTCAAGAGACCCCAATGAGGCGGTCGTTCGCTGTACGAACGTCAGCTGTCCAGCACAGATAGTTCGCACCATTTCGTATTTTGCTTCGCGTCCCGCGATGAATATCGACGGTCTCGGCGAGGCGTTAGTAACACTGCTTATAGATAACGGACTTATTAAGAACATTGCCGATATTTATTATCTTGATCCCCGTGAGATAGCTAAGCTTGACCGAATGGGAGAGAAATCTGCCGAAAAGCTGATCTTTGCCATAAATGAATCAAAGACCCGCGGTGCCGACCGTCTTCTTTCGGCGTTCGGTATCCGTCAGGTCGGAGAAAAGGCGGCAAAGAACATTATTAACGCTTATCCCGATATTGATATGCTTTTCGATCTCAACGAGGAACAGCTTTCCGAGGTCGATGATATCGGTATGATAACCGCAAAAAGTATCGTTGAATTCTTCTCTCATCCCGATACGAGGATCATTGTTGACCGCTTAAAGGCGGCAGGAGTTCTGACTGTAAAGGAAAAGATCCTTAAGGGCAATAAGCTCGAGGGAATGACCTTTGTTTTGACCGGCACTCTCCCGACAATGTCACGAGGCGAAGCGTCTGCGCTTATTGAAGAAAACGGCGGAAAGACATCTTCATCGGTTTCGAAGAAGACGACCTACGTCGTCGCGGGAGCGGAAGCCGGTTCAAAGCTCGCGAAGGCAGAGACGCTCGGAGTTTCAATTATAGACGAGGATGGACTACTAAAACTCATAAACGAATGAGGTGATATTCGTGATTACAGATTATGTAAAGGTTTACGTGAAAGCGGGCGACGGCGGTAACGGCGCGGTCAGCTTTCACCGTGAAAAATACGTTTCCCACGGCGGTCCCGACGGCGGTGACGGCGGACACGGAGGAAACATAATTCTCCGTATAGAGAACGGAGATAACACACTGCTTAAGTATAAATACCGTCATAAATTCATCGCAGAAAACGGCGGCAACGGTATGACTAACAAGCTCCACGGAGCAAACGGTGAGGATATAATTCTTCCCGTACCGCCGGGAACTGTCGTCAAGGATGCCGAAAGCGGGAAAATTATCGTTGATATGTCCGAAAGAGACGATTTTGTTCTTTGCAAGGGCGGAAAGGGCGGGTGGGGGAACCGTCATTTCGCAACGCCGGCAAGACAGATTCCGCGCTTTGCAAAAAGCGGTCTTAAGGGCGAAGAAAGGGAAGTGATCTTCGAGCTTAAAATGCTTGCTGACGTCGCTCTTATAGGTCTTCCAAACGTAGGCAAGTCATCGCTTCTTTCCGCGATAAGTGCCGCAACGCCCAAAATTGCCGACTATGATTTTACGACGCTTTCCCCCAATCTCGGTGTGGTTAAGGTTGACGGCGGAAAGGGATTCGTCTGCGCCGATATCCCCGGACTCATTGAGGGCGCATCCGACGGAAAGGGGCTCGGACACAGCTTCCTTCGTCATATAGACAGATGCAGGGTAATGCTTCATCTTGTAAACGTTGACGCCGACTGCGACCGTGATCCGAGAGAGGATATCGAGCTTATAAACCGTGAGCTTGAGCAGTACAGCCCCGAGCTTGCGACCCGCCCTCAGATAATAGTCGCAAACAAATTTGATTCCGCGCTTGCCGAATATAATGAGCACGTAAGCGACCTTCAGGCATATTGTGATGAAAAGAACTTGACGCTTTTCTTTATTTCGGCTTTGACGGGTGAGAATGTTAAGGAGCTTATCAAGCACGTTTCGCGTATGCTTAACGATCTGCCGCCGCTTACCATTTTTGAGCCTGATTACTTTGAAGAGGAAGATGACTGTGACGAGTTTGACGAGATCGAGATCTATCGTGACGGTAAGGTGTACGTTTGCGAATCCGAGTGGCTTTGGCGCCTTGTCGGACGAGTTAATTTCGAGGACAGAGATTCTTTCAACTACTTCCAGAGAATGCTCCGCATAAACGGAATTATAGAAAAGCTCGAGGAGGCGGGCGTAACCGACGGCGATACCGTCCGTATGTACGATTTCGAATTCGATTTTATAAAATAGCTAATTTTATCCGGTATTTACTTAAATTGTTAAAGAAATGTAAACATGGGTGAAAATACTTGATTTTTGGTTTTATACAATGTATAATCACTATTGTGTATTAGCACTCGCTACTCCTGAGTGCTAAAATATATAATTTTGGAGGACATTATTATGACAATCAAACCGCTATTTGACCGTGTTGTTGTTAAATCGGTCGAAGCAGAGGAAACAACTAAAAGCGGAATCCTTCTTGCAGCCGCTGCAAAGGAAAAACCGCAGATCTGTGAGGTAATCGCAGTTGGCCCCGGCGGAATCGTTGACGGCAAGGAAGTCGTTATGACCGTTAAGGTCGGCGATAAGGTTATCACGAGCAAATATTCCGGAACCGAGGTAAAGTGTGACGGTCAGGAATACAATATAGTAAAGCAGAGCGATATTCTCGCTGTTGTTGAGAACTAAGGAGGCATATAACTATGGCAAAGGATATTTCATACGGCTCCGAAGCAAGAGCCGCGCTTCTCCGCGGAATTGATAAGCTTGCTGATACCGTTAAGATAACTCTCGGACCGAAGGGGAGAAACGTCGTGCTTGAAAAGAAGTTCGGCGCACCTATGATTATTAACGACGGTGTAACGATCGCAAAGGAGATCGAGCTCTCTGATCCGATGGAAAATACCGGCGCACAGCTCATCAAGGAAGTTTCTATTAAGACCAACGATGCAGCAGGTGACGGTACTACTACCGCTACAATTCTCGCACAGGCGCTTATTCACGAGGGCATGAAGAACGTTACTGCAGGAGCTAACCCCATGGTCCTTCGCCGCGGTATTCAGAAGGCGGTAGATGTAGCTGTAAAGAAGCTGGCCGCTATCTCCAAGCCCGTTGAGGGAACCGAGGATATCGCAAGAGTCGGTACCGTTTCCGCTGATGACGCAGTTATCGGTACTCTTATCGCTGACGCCATGGAAAAAGTTTCGTCCGACGGTGTTATTACCGTTGAGGAATCGAAGTCTGCCGAGACCTACTGTGAAGTAGTTGAGGGTATGCAGTTCGACCGCGGATACATCTCTCCCTATATGGTAACCGATACTGAGAAGATGGAAGCAGTTATCGACGACGCACTTATTCTTATCACCGATAAGAAGATCTCGAATATTCAGGATATCCTTCCTCTCCTTGAGCAGATACTTCAGTCGGGCAAGAAGCTCGTTATCGTAGCCGAGGATATCGAGGGCGAGGCACTTACTACCATTATTCTTAACAAGCTTAAGGGAACCTTCGTTTGCGTAGGCGTTAAAGCACCCGGATTTGGCGAAAGAAGAAAGGAAATGCTCCGCGACATTGCTGTTCTTACCGGCGGCGAGGTCATCTCGGAGGAGCTTGGACTTGACCTTAAGGAAACCTCTATCGGTCAGCTCGGCCGCGCTCGTCAGGTCAAGATTAATAAGGAAAACACTATCATCGTCGGCGGTATGGGTGATCCCGATGAGATCAAGAGCAGAGTTGCTCAGATCAAGAGCGGCATTGAGACCACAACGTCTGAATTCGACCGCGAGAAACTCCACGAGCGTCTTGCAAAGCTCGCAGGCGGCGTTGCGGTTATCAAGGTCGGTGCTGCAACCGAGCCCGAAATGAAGGAAAAGAAGCTTCGTATTGAGGACGCGCTCAATGCCACAAAGGCGGCAGTCGAAGAGGGTATCGTTGCAGGCGGCGGAGTTGCGCTTCTTAATGTAATTCCCGATGTGACTAAACTTGTTAACACCCTTGACGGCGATGAAAAGACCGGTGCAAAGATCGTTCTTAAGGCACTTGAGGCTCCAGTGCGTCAGATCGCTGAAAACAGCGGTTATGAAGGATCCGTTATAGTTGATACGATTCTCAAGAGCAAGAAGATCGGATACGGCTTCAACGCCGCAACTGAGAAGTACGTCGATATGGTCAAGACCGGTATCGTCGACCCGACCAAGGTCACCCGCTCGGCGCTTCAGAACGCTTCCTCTATCGCTTCTATCGTCCTCACTACCGAGGCGGTCGTTGTCGACATCAAGGAAGAAACTCCCGCTCCTGCACCTATGGGCGGCGGAATGGGCGGAATGTACTGATAATTCCAAAAATAAACCGCAATTTTGCGGTTTATTTTTTTATTTGTACTTCCTTTTTTATTCTTTATGTGATATAATAATGTGGTTAAAATCATAATTTGGAGCTAATTATGCTTAAACTACTGAAAAATATGAAGGGCTACGGCAAGGAATGCGTCCTCGGACCGCTTTTTAAGCTGTTTGAAGCACTTATAGAGCTGTTTATTCCGTATGTCGTCCTGAATATGATAAATAACGGTATCGAAAAGGTCGATACCTCTTATATCGTTGTATCTGCACTCATTCTTGTAGGAATGGGTCTTGTTGCTCTTGCATTTTCCTTGACCGCACAGTACTTTTCCGCAAAGGCGGCAGTTGGCTTTACCGCAAGGGTGAGAGAAAAGCTATTTGCTCATATCCAAAGGCTTTCGTACAGCGATATTGACAGAATAGGAAAATCGACTTTAATCAACCGTTTAACAAGTGATTTGAATCAGGTGCAGACGGGAGTAAATCTTGCTCTGCGCTTGTTCTTGCGTTCGCCGTTTATTGTTTTTGGCGCGGCTATTATGGCGTTTACCGTTAGCCCAGGGGCGTCAACCGTATTCCTTTACGCAATACCCGCGCTTGCTGCAGTTGTATTTGCAGTAATGCTCGTTACTATTCCGCTTTATAGGCGGGTCCAAACACATCTTGATGCCGTTACTGCAAAGACGAGAGAAAATCTTAACGGCGCTCGTATGCTTCGCGCGCTTGTAAAGGAAAATGATGAAATCTTATCCTTTAATGACAGAAATAACGCTCTTGATAAGGCTCAGATATTCGTGGGAAAAATTTCATCTCTTATGAATCCTATGACCTTCGTTATTATCAATATAGCAGTTGCGCTACTTATTTATAAGGGCGGATTGCGCGTTGAAGTCGGACTTCTTTCGCAGGCCGCTGTTGTTGCTCTCTATAACTATATGTCCCAGATTCTTGTTGAGCTTATCAAGCTTGCTAATCTGATTATAACTATAACCAAATCCGTCGCCTGCGGTAAAAGAATTCAAGCTGTACTTGATATTGAGCCGTCGATCGTACAGACGCCGTGCAGTGAAGGTTCAGATAAATTTATCGAGTTCCGAAACGTGTCCTTCAAATACTCAAAGGGCGGCGATTATGCACTTGATAAGGTTAATTTGACAGTCAACAAGGGAGAGACCGTTGGAATTATAGGCGGTACCGGCTCGGGCAAATCTACTCTCATAAATCTCCTTTGCCGCTTCTACGATACTTCTAAGGGAAATGTTTTTCTAAAGGGCAAGGACGTTAAGGGGATGTCGCAGGCGGATATTTTATCACTTATCGGAATAGTTCCGCAGAAATCAGAGCTGTTTTCAGGCACGATCAGAAGCAATATACTGTTCGGCAATGAAGCGGCGACCGATGAAGAGCTTGCGGAGGCACTCGACTGTGCGGTTGCGAGCGAATTTGTAAATAAGCTTGAAAAGGGAATTGACAGTCCTGTTGAACAGTACGGACGAAATTTATCCGGCGGTCAGAAACAGCGGTTAACGCTCGCTCGCGCACTTGTGAAGCGACCTGAAATTTTGATTCTCGACGACAGCTCGTCGGCTCTTGATTATCTTACCGATCTCAAGCTTCGCCGAAACATCGCGTCGCTCAACTATAACCCAACGGTGCTTATAGTTTCACAGCGGTTTTCGTCGATTAAGGACGCTGATAAGATAATCGTTCTTGACGAAGGCAGCGTGGTCGGAATCGGAAAGCATGACGAGCTTTATTATAACAACGAGCTCTATCGCGAAATCTGTGTCTCGCAGACAAAGAACGCGTAAGGAGGCTAATATGAAAAAGAAAATTTCAAGATCCTCACTGAAGCGCTCGCTTTCTTATGTTAAACGCTACAATTTCCTCGTTGTACTTACCTTGCTCTTTGCAACCTTTTACGTTGCATCATCGCTTATCATTCCGATAATCATCGGTAATGCCATTGACCTTATGATTGAAGGCACACTCTTTGCAGATAAGATCGCTAAGATACTGGGTTCCACCGTGATAATTGCCGTCGGCGGCGGTCTGTCACAATGGCTGATGAGTGTCATTAACAATAAGATAACATATAACGTTATCCGCGATATGCGTAACGATGCCTTCGCGAAGATCCAGCGTCTTCCGATATCATATATTGACAGACATCCCGTAGGAGATGTCGTAAGCAGACTGATATCCGACGTTGAGCAGTTCTCCGACGGTATGCTCATGGGCTTTACTCAGCTGTTTACAGGAGCGCTTACGATAATAGCGACTCTTGTCTTTATGCTTGTTCTTAACCCGATAATCGCAGTAGTTGTATTTCTTTTAACGCCTCTTTCACTCTTTATCGCTTCATTTATCACGAAGCGCACGCAGAAGTTTTTTGCTCAACAGGCAAAAACTCGCGGCGAGCAGACTGATTATATCAACGAAACGATCGAAAATATCAGGACCGTAAAGGCGTTTAACCGCGAGGATGATATATCCGAAAAATTTAATGAGATCAACAGTCGACTTGAAAAGAGCGCGCTAAACGCTACGTTCTTTTCTTCGCTCGTTAATCCGACTACACGCTTTGTTAACTCGGTAGTTTATGCGGCGGTTGCCTGTGTCGGCTCATTGTTTGCTGCAGGAATATTCGGTATTTCAGCAATCGTAATAACGGTCGGAGAGCTTTCGACTTTTTTGCAGTATGTAAACCAGTACACAAAGCCGTTCAATGAAATATCGGGCGTATATGCCGAGCTTCAGAATGCTATTGCGTCTGCTGACCGATTCTTCGAATTTATGGGGGCCGACGAGGAGATTCCCGATTCGCCCGATGCTGCTATACTCGATAACGTAAAGGGCCGAATCCTTGCAGAGAACGTTGCCTTCTCGTATGTTCCCGAGAAACCGCTTATTACCGATTTCAACGTCGACGTTAAGCCCGGAATGAAGGTGGCGATCGTCGGTCCGACCGGCTGCGGAAAAACTACCTTTATCAATCTCCTTCTACGTTTTTACGACGTAAAGGGAGGATCAATCAAGGTTGACGGACACGACATCAGAGAAATAACGCGTAAATCGCTTAGAAGCAATTACGGAATGGTGCTTCAGGAAACCTGGCTTAAAGCCGGAACCGTTCGCGAGAATCTGAAGCTTGGCCGCCCCGATGCAACCGACGAGGAAATGATAGCTGCCGCCAAGCGTGTTCACTGTCACGGATTTATTTCCCGAATGGAAGACGGCTACGATACAGTTATTGAAGAAAACGGCGGCGAACTGTCTGTCGGGCAGAAGCAGCTTCTGTGTATTGCCCGTGCAATGATCTCAAATCCCCCTATTCTTGTACTTGATGAAGCTACATCCTCAATCGATACGAGAACAGAGCTTCGCGTTCAAAAAGCAATGAAGGATCTGATGGACGGCAGAACGTCATTTGTTGTTGCGCATCGTCTGTCTACGATAAAGGAGGTCGACCTCATTCTCGTGATGAGGGACGGAAATATAATTGAGCAGGGAACCCATGACGAGCTGATAAATAAGAGCGGATTCTATAAAGAACTGTTTGAAAGTCAATATTCTAAATAAATTTTCAAAATACTATTGACTTTACTACTTTACTATGATAAAATATCACCATATTGTTTTTGAGGCATCATAATGAAGAAGATTAGGAACGAATCAACAGATACACTTTTTGAAGCGATATTGTCGCTTAAAGATATAGATGAATGTAGGAGATTCTTTGACGATCTTTGTACGCGTAAAGAGATAAATGATATGGCACAGCGTATAACCGTCGCGAGAATGCTGTTAAACGACGATAAGTATCTTGACATTTCGTCAAAAACGGGCGTAAGCTCGGCAACGATTAGCCGCGTAGTAAAATGCCTCGACGATGAGGATAGCGGCTACAAAAAAGTATTTGATAAGATCGGAAATTGAAGTATGAATTTTACAGTTGACCTTAAAAGCTTTCGTTCAGATGAACGAATGGCGCTGACGTTGCGTTCGATATACGAAAGCTACGGATACCGCCCGTATAAGATGAGCAAGTTCGAGGAATACGAGCTTTATTCGTCAAATATAGATTTTCTCGGTGAGGGCGGAGTGCTGACCTTTACTGACGTGAACGGCAAGCTCATGGCTCTCAAGCCCGACGTGACGCTTTCCATTGTAAAGAATTCAAGGGGTAATGTCGGTACGCAAAAGGTTCATTACCGCGAAAACGTATATCGTCGTAATGCACGCGGCGGCAGCTTTAAGGAGATGCTTCAAAGCGGTATTGAATGTATTGGTAGCATCGATATTGTAGAAACGACAGAGGTATTACTTCTTGCGTTAAAGAGCCTTACCGCTACCGAACGCTCGTACCGTCTCGATATATCTCATATCGGAGTTCTTTCGGAGCTGATAGGAGAGAACGTGCCGAGCAAGATAAAGGACGAGCTATTCACCTGTATTAAGAGAAAGAATGCAGGCGGAATCATTGAGCTGATGAACGCAAATTCTCTTGACGTTGACCGTTTCAGTGCCCTTGCATCTGCTATATCGCAGAATCGCAGCGCGGCTGAAATGATTGCCCATCTGAGAAATATCCCGTATTTGACGAACTGCAGAGCACTTGACGAGCTTGAGGAAATCGTATCGGTTCTCTCTTCACTCGGTTATGCGAATAATGTTGGTATAGATCTGTCTGTTGTCAACGATATGAATTATTACCGTTCGCTTATTTTCCGCGGTTATATTGACTGTATTCCCGAGGCTATCCTTTTCGGCGGCAGATACGACGATCTTGTGAAGAAAATGGGGCGCTGCTGCGGCGCGCTCGGCTTCGCAGTTGCTCTTGATCGTCTTCAGGAGCTTTCTCAGGTAAATTCTGACTGCGCGCGCGCTCTCCTTATATATTCCGACAACGTTACGGTAAATCAGATTATAAGCGCATCTGATGAGCTTAGAAGAAGCGGATATTCTGTAGAGCTTTCATCGGACAGAAGAAAGATTAACGATTACACAAGGGTGTTCTGTATTACACCCGATGGCTTAACGGAGGACATAAATGCTTAACATAGCTTTCCCAAAAGGACGGCTCGGCGAAAAGGTATATAAGATATTTGAGGAAGCGGGATATGAGTGTCCCTCGGTTCTCTCAAACAGCCGAAAGCTGATCTTCGAAAATGAAAAAATGGGCGTCCGTTATTTCTGGGTAAAGCCTTCCGACGTTGCAATATACGTTGAGCGCGGCGCGGCGGATATCGGCGTTGCGGGTAAGGATATAATCGAGGAGTATTCCCCCGAGGTGTATGAGCTTCTCGATCTTAATATGGGTAAATGCCGCATGGCGGTAGCGGCTCCCAAGACGTTTAAGGATGATCCGAACAGAACGCTTCGCGCCGCCACAAAATTCACCAATATTGCTTCAAAATATTATGCATCACAGTCTCGTGACATTGATATAATCGAGCTTAACGGTTCGATTGAAATAGCTCCGATCCTCGGTCTGTCAGACGTTATTGTTGATATCGTAGAAACGGGAACGACGCTCAAGGAAAACGACCTTGAGGTTATTACAGAAATTATGCGGATCAGTGCCCGTCTTATTTCGAATCAGACGTCATATAAGTTTAAGAATGCCGAAATTACGGCACTCAAGGACGCGGTGGCAAGGGTTATAGCCTCAAAGGAGTAAATAATGATAAAGATATTAAAACAAGATACCTTGAAGCGCGAAGATGCTTTTTCCTCGTCCGCGCCGGTAAATGTTACTGAGATAGTATCGGGTATTATTTCCGACGTTGCAGCACGCGGCGATGCGGCGCTCATCGAATATAGTAAGAAATTTGATAAATGCACCCTTGATGCTCTTGCGGTAACAAAAGAAGAAATTGAAAGCGCCTTCTCTCTCGTTGAGCCGGAGTTTATTGAAATTTTGAAGGAAGCTGCTGAAAACATAAGAATCTTCCATAGCCGTCAGGTAAAAGAGGGCTTTATTCAGGCGGATGAGAACGGAGTTGTCGTCGGTCAGAGAGTTATTCCGCTCGAAAAGGTCGGTCTTTACGTTCCGGGCGGAACGGCTGCATATCCGTCGACCGTTCTTATGGACGCTATTCCCGCGAAGGTTGCAGGATGTAAAGAGATAGTTATCGTTACTCCTCCGGATAAAGAGGGAAAGGTAAACCCCGCTATTCTCGCAGCTGCTTCGATTGCGGGCGTCGACAAAATTTTTAAGGTTGGCGGTGCCCAGGCGGTCGCCGCGCTGGCATACGGAACCGAGAGTGTTCCGAGAGTAGATAAGATCGCGGGGCCCGGTAATATGTACGTTGCGGAAGCAAAGCGACAGGTTTACGGCAGAGTCGATATTGATATGATAGCAGGACCGAGCGAAATTCTCATCGTTGCAGATGAAAACAGTGATGCAAGAATTATCGCGGCGGATCTTCTTTCACAGGCAGAACACGATAAGAACGCTTCTGCCGTGCTTGTTACAGATAGTGAGGAGCTTGCAAGCGCAGTTTCAAACGAGCTTGAAAGACAAATTCCGTTACTTCCGCGAGAGGAAATTGCGAGAACATCAATTGACAACAATGGACTCATAATAGTCACATCAAGCATCGACGTAGCAATTGAAATAGCCGACGAGATCGCTCCCGAGCATCTTGAGCTTTCGCTCGATGAACCGTTCTCTTATCTCGGAAAGGTAAAAAATGCCGGCTCAGTGTTCCTTGGAAGATACTGTCCCGAGGCGCTCGGTGACTATTTCGCAGGACCTAACCACACACTTCCGACAAGCGGCACAGCACGCTTTTCGAGTCCGCTTTCGGTTGATGATTTTGTGAAAAAATCACAGTACATATACTACACAAAGGACGCTCTTAGCAAGGTCTATAAGAAGGTTGCGGCATTTGCCGAAAAGGAAGGACTTTCGGCACACGCAAAAAGCGCAAGAGCTAGATTTGAAAAATTCTGAGAGAGTAACACAATGAGCCGTTTTTTGGATAAAAAATACGTCTCTCTTGAGGCGTACGTTCCCGGTGAGCAGCCGCAGGACAGAAAGTACATAAAACTGAATACGAATGAGTCGCCGTATCCGCCTTCACAAGAGGTTCTTGCTTCGGTAAACGAATATGACATTGCCGATCTAAGACTGTATTCCGATCCCGAGTGCCGAATTCTACGTCAGAAGCTCGCCGACCGTTACGGTGTCGGATACGATAGTATTTATCTTTCCAACGGCTCGGACGACATATTGAATTTTGCATTTATGGCATATTGCTCGGACGGTAAAAAGGTAGCTTTCCCCGATATCACCTACGGTTTTTATCAGGTTTTTGCTGATCTATACCACTCCGACGCTGTCGTAATACCGCTTGAAAGTGACTTTTCAATCGACGTAAATAAGTACTGCGGAATTGACTCAACAATCGTTATTGCCAATCCTAATGCGCCTACGGGCAGAGCACTGCCGATCTGTGATATCGAAAAGATACTTGTTAGCAACCCGAACAACGTAGTCGTTATTGACGAGGCATACGTTGACTTCGGTGCTGAAAGCTGTTTGCCGCTACTCAATAAATACGACAATCTGCTTATCGTGCGTACGTTTTCTAAATCACGAGCGCTTGCGGGTGCACGGCTCGGATTCGCAATCGGCGCAAAGGCGATCATCGACGACCTGAACAGAATAAAATTCTCGACGAATCCCTATAACGTGAACCGCATTACCTTAAAGGTTGGCTCGGCTGCGATCGATTCCGACGAATATTTTATGAATAACTGTCAGCGCATCGCTGAAACGAGAGAAAAGACAACAAAGGAGCTTCTTATGCTCGGCTTTGAGGTAATACCGAGCAAGGCGAATTTCATATTTGCACGATCACCGAAGATATCGGGAAAGGCTCTCTATACCACCCTCAAAGAAAAAGGAATACTCATACGCCATTTCGGCAAGGAGCGCATTTCTGATTATATCAGAATCACTATCGGCTCCGAAGAGGAAATGAATGCGTTTGTAACCGCTATAAAGGAAATAATGGCAGGTGAATGAAATGAGAAACTTCGAAATTAAAAGAACAACTAAGGAAACCGATATTCTTCTTAACATATCTCTTGACGGAAACGGTAGGAGCGACGTTGATACGGGCTGCGGATTCCTTGACCATATGCTCACGCTTTTTGCTTCTCACGGCGGGTTTGATCTTCACGTAAAATGCAAGGGTGACGTTGAGGTCGACGACCACCACACGGTTGAAGACATTGGAATTTGCCTTGGAAGGGCAATATCGGAATCGCTCGGGGACTGCCGCGGAATTACTCGTTACGGTTACTTTATTCTCCCGATGGACGAGTCCCTCGTGCTTACGGCGCTTGACCTTTCGGGCAGAGCAACGCTCGTTTATGACTGCGATTTCCCGACCGAGAAGATCGGCACCTTTGATACTGAGCTTGTTAAGGAGTTTTTTGCTGCTCTTGTCAGAAGCGCAAATATGACGCTCCACGTAAAGAAGATGGCAGGAGGCAACTCGCATCACATAGCTGAAGCGGTATTCAAATCCTTTGCGCGTTCTCTTAAATGTGCAGTCAGAATAGATAATGACCGCAAGGACGAGATCCCCTCTACGAAAGGCACCTTATGATAGCAATTATTGACTACGGCGTCGGCAATCTTTTCTCGCTGCACTCTTCATTTTTGAAGCTTGGCGCTGATACAGTTGTCACCGGTGATCCCGATATTATCCGAAGTGCTGACAGAGTGATTTTGCCCGGTGTCGGCGCATACGGTGAAGCGTCCGAAAAGCTTCGCGCAACAGGGCTTGATAAGATCGTAAAAGAGGTTGCTTTTGACGGCAAGCCGCTACTCGGTATATGCCTCGGTATGCAGCTTCTGTTTGAATACGGAACTGAGTTCGGACGAAATGAAGGACTTGGACTTCTTAAAGGCCGCGTTAAAACGATGCGTGATGAGATCAGCGCTGATCTCAAGCTTCCCCAAATCGGTTGGAATGCGCTCGACGTTAAGAAAGAAAATAAGCTTTTCAAGTACATAAATGACGGTGATCACGTCTATTTTGTACACTCCTTCCACGCAGTTGACTGTGATGAATCGCTTATTGCAACTACGGAATACGGCGCACAAATTACAGCCGCCGTCGCTAAGGGTAACGTCTACGGCTGTCAGTTTCATCCCGAAAAGAGCGGTGACGTTGGATTAAACATATTAAAAGGATTTCTTGACTGATGAAAATTTTTCCCGCAATAGATCTATATGACGGTAAGGTCGTTCGGCTTTACAAGGGCAGATACGAGGAGATGACCGTCTATTCCGATAACCCTCTTGAAATCGCAAGGAAGTTTGAGGAGGCGGGCGCGGAATACATACACATAGTCGACCTTGAAGGCGCAAAGGACGGTCTTGTCCACTCCTATGATACTGTAAAAAGCATAATAGAAAACACGTCGCTCAAGGTTGAGATAGGCGGCGGTATACGAAGCGAGGAGACGATCAAGAAGTACGTAGAACTCGGCGTAGATAAGGTCATACTCGGCACTATCGCGGTGACCGACGAGCATTTCCTATCTGAAATGTCGTTTATGTATAAGGATAAGATCGCTGTCGGAGTTGATATTAAGGATGGCTATGTTGCTATAAATGGTTGGACAGAAAAGTCGCAAATAACAGCAGACGAAATGTTTGAAACGCTGATGACGCATTCGATCTCGCGCGTAATTTGTACCGATATAAGCCGCGACGGAGCCATGAAGGGAACTAATCGTGACCTTTATAAGCACATTTCCGATACCTATAAGCTAAACGTAGTCGCCTCAGGCGGAGTGTCAACTCTTGATGATGTTGAAGCTCTCAACGAGATAGGACTGTTCGGAGCAATCATCGGAAAGGCATATTATACGGGCGCAATAGATCTGAATGAAGCAATAAGGATATCAAAATGATAACTAAAAGAATAATTCCTTGTCTTGACGTAAAGGACGGACGAGTCGTTAAGGGTGTAAATTTCGAGGGGCTGAGCGACGTATCGTCACCAGTTACTCTTGCCGAATATTACAGCAACGCAGGAGCCGACGAGCTCGTGTTTTACGATATAACGGCGTCCTCTGACGGTCGGGCAATATTTACCGATATTTTGAAGGAAACCGCGAGGAACGTATTTATCCCATTTACGGTTGGCGGCGGCATCAATACGCTTTCTGATTTTGAGAGAGTGCTTTCCTGCGGAGCCGATAAGGTCAGCGTTAATTCGGGCGCAATCAAAAACCCCGACCTCGTCTATGAAGCCGCAAAGCGTTACGGAAGCCAGTGCGTAGTGCTTTCCTGCGATATTAAACGCGTCGACAATGAATTCCGCGTCTTTGCAAAGGGCGGCAGAGAAAACACGGGTATGGAAGCTATGTCCTGGATAAAGCGCTGCATAGACAGCGGTGCGGGCGAGCTTGTCATTAACTCCATAGATACTGACGGCGTAAAGCGTGGCTTTGATATTGAAATGCTGAAAGCGGTTTGTGAATTTGCAACCGTGCCCGTTATAGCGTCCGGAGGCGCAGGCTCGGCTGATGATTTCGTTAAGCTCTTTAATGAGATACCTGATATTGACGCAGGACTTGCAGCGTCAATCTTCCATTTCGGAGAAGTTAAAATAAGTGATCTGAAAAATCTGCTAAAATACAATAATATAAACGTGAGGATATAACCGTGGTTAAGATAGAAGAACTCAAATTTGATGAAAAAGGACTTATTCCCGCTGTCGTCGTTGACGAGGGAAGCGGTAAGGTGCTTACCCTTGCATATATGAACAAGGAAAGTCTTGAGATTTCCCTCGAAAAGAAGCTTACGTGCTTTTACAGCCGCAGCCGTCAAGAGCTCTGGCTCAAGGGCGAAACAAGCGGAAACTATCAACATATTGTTGATATAAAAGCCGACTGCGACAAGGATGCTCTCGTCGTTACCGTTCGCAAGGACGGTCCTGCCTGTCACCTGGGAACCGACTCCTGCTTCAACGAGTCGCTCATTGATGATGCAAACGAGCCATTCTCGCTCGATTCACTTATGGAGCTTATAAAAGGCAGAAAAACCGAGAAGAAAGAGGGCTCCTATACCACCTATCTCTTTGAAAAGGGAATTGATAAGATTCTCAAAAAGGTCGGTGAGGAATGCACCGAGGTCATTATTGCGGGCAAGGCTGACGACAAGAAGGAAACCATCTACGAGATCGCTGACCTCACATATCACGTTATGGTTCTTATGATCGAAATGGGAATCTCTCTTGACGATATTCACAATGAGCTTGCTTCCCGTCACGTTATCGACAAAAAAGTCAAACAGGAGAAGATGACAAGCTAATGCTTTGCGATTATCACGTTCATTCAACTTATTGCGACGGTAAAAGCACTCCTCGCGAAAATATAGAATCAGCCATTTCTCTTGGTATGGATATACTCGGCTTTTCCGGTCATTCCTGTATCGAAAAGGCAACATACAGTATGTCAAGAGAGGGAACCGAGGATTATATACGCGAGATAACTTCACTAAAAAACGAGTACCGCGAGAGAATAACGATCCTTTGCGGACTTGAGAAAGACTTTTACAGTAACGATGATGAATCAAAATTTGATTACGTCATAGGTTCTCTCCATTACGTTACGGACGGTGAAAGGATATACGACGTTGACCATACGCCGAAGATCACCGCATCGATAATTGAAGACGTATTCGGCGGCGACGGGCTTTCTTACTGCGAGTCGTATTATTCAACGCTATCCAAGCTGTTTGATAACGTAAGGGCAGACGTGATCGGACATTTTGACCTTGTTAATAAATTTTCCGAAAAGGGAATAGTCTTCGACACTTCATCTCGCAGATACATAAATGCGGTGACGGATGCTCTTGACTGCTTGCTTATACATAACGTTCCGTTTGAGATCAGTACAGGCGCAATGTCGCGAGGGTACAGAAGCGTTCCGTATCCCTCTCCGGAGATACTCAAATATATCAGGGAAAAAGGCGGCAGGATAATGTTTAGCTCTGATTCTCACGACGCGAAAAATCTCTGTTTCGGTTTTGACATTGCAAAGGATATTGCAAGGGAATGTGGATTCAAATCAAGAGTAATAATTACTCCCGACGGAAAAAATGATATAGAACTCTAAAGCTCGGTACGCCGAGCTTTTATGTTGTTTTATACATAAATTTAGATCAATATTTGTTAAAGGTGACGATTCGTTGGACGAGCTAAATATTAACATCATTTCTCTTGACTTTTTTCGATACTGTATTATAAAATATATGTAAGTATATTTAAGTGAGAGGTCTCTATGTTGACTCAAAAAAATCTATGGGGAATTTGGCGCAGAATTTTCTCCGTCGTACTAATTTTCAGTATGCTGGTCGCTGTGCTTCCTTTATATATAAATTCAGTTTCAAGCGACGAGGAATACGATCTTCCTTGGCTGTGGCCGGTTCCCGGAAGCTACGTTATCACAGGGCTCGACTACTATTACAGCGGTACCCCTCACGGTAAGGGACAAGCCATCGACATCGGTAATAACGGTTACTCGGAAAACACCCGTCTTGACATTGTATCCGCAACAAGCGGTGAGGTATTGTACATTCAAAATTCCTATAACGAAACGACCGATCGCGGCTCGGGCTGGGGTAACTATGTTATCGTCAAAAGCGGTAACGTCTGTATAATTTATGCACATCTGCAAAAGGTTACCTGTAAATACGGCAAGATCAGGGCAGGCGACGTTATAGGCAAAATGGGTAATACGGGTAATTCGACAGGTGTACATCTTCATATGCAGGCGTATCCTTCTGATCAGAACTCGACAAGCACCGACATACACGTCTTTGACAAGTACATAGACAATCCGCTTTACGTGCCGAATTTCAGCTTCAGAAGCGGCGTAATAAAGTATAGCTTGCGTTATGGCGATCATCTTTCGCTTTACTATACCTCGCTTACCGGTCAAGATAACGTGTTCTCAGGCGGTTATTTCGGCGATTACGGCGAAAAGACTCTCGGTGCCACTGTCAAGGGCGTCAGAACAAACGGCGCGCGTGTTTATTCTCAGCCCGCTAAAACCTCCGAACAGGCGGCGACAGTTGAATTTGGAAGTGAGATACAGGTGTATGCGTATTATTATGACGCCTGCGGTGACCTTTGGTATCTTGTCTCGGAAAACTCACTCGATAAGTGGATACCCGAAAGCGACGTTGGCTTCTCTGAATATAAATTCGGCGCGGCCTACGAGGACAAATCCTCGCCAAGCGGTACGTACGGAACCTTCTTCGATATATACTTTGCAGGAAAAATATCAGTTTCCAACGTAATTAAATCGGTAAGAGCTGAAATCAAAAATGATGGCGGCACGGTTGCATCCTATGAGACGGCTGTCAATTCAAGCACGTTCGAAATTGACAATGCGTTTTCACTCGGATTCGGTATAGACGGACTTGAGGACGGGGAATATACCTACGAGATATTTGTTACCGAGAGGGCGTATTTTCCCGGTGCCGATGCGCTGAACAAGACTTATTCGGTATTCGCTTCTCAATTTACGATCGACAAATCAGCCTCTGATAGTGTTCCTCCGCTTGTCGAGGAGATCAAGATATCCTCGATGACTCAAAGCAATGTCAAGTTTTCGGTTGTTGCTACCGACAATACTGCCATACAGCGTTTGACTTTTGTCATTACGAATGAGAACGGGTTTGAAAAGTCATTTGATGCGGTAAGCGGCGGCAATGTATTTACTCTTGATCTTCCGCTATCGGCCCTTGACGGTTCAGGTCTATATACCGTAACCGCCAAAGCTTACGACCTCTATATGAATACCGACGAATCATCGAGCACCGTTACAGTTCCGTCAAATAGCGGAAGTGAAGTGTGGAAGGTTCAGGTTTCTTCAACCCTTAATCTCCGTAAGGGACCGGGAACAAGTTACGGCAAGGCAGGAACTCTGTACAACAATAATCTTATAACCGTTACAGAAGTTGTATACAACACTTCCGACAACAGATATTGGGCAAACGTAGGAAGCGGTTGGTGTGCTCTCAATTATGCCGCTTATCAAAGCGGACACCTTTACAACATCACTTTCAATCTACTCGGCGGAACATCGGATGCCTTGTCGACCGTTAATAAGCGAATAAACCAAGCGGCGGCTATTCCGAATGCCGTCCCTACACGCGCGGGTTATACGTTCCTCGGCTGGGCAACGGATCCTGCCGCGACTTCTCCGGAATATCTTCCCGGTGATACTTACGATAAAAATGAATCTCTGATGCTTTTCGCTCTTTGGGAAGATAAAGAGCTGCCTGTTATATCCGGAGTGACGTTTTCAGACAAGGAATACGTGCGTGAGAGCGTTACGTTAACCCTTACTGCGTCCGATAACAGCGGAACTGTATACTATTCGTTTGACGGCGGAATCAGTTATCGCCGTTTCGGTTCTCTTGAAATTTATGAAAATCAGACGATTCCCGCCAAAACCATTATGGTGAAGGATGCGTCCGGAAACGTTGCGGTATACGACGTTGATACGGTCATATCAAACATTGATAGCGTTCCTCCCGTAATTGACGATACTACGCTTGATTTGACGGTAAACGGCGACAAAGTCACCTTTGTATTCGGCGATGCAAGAGATGATTTGAGCGGACTTGATAAGTATACGCTCATTTACTCGGTAAATTCCGATTTCAGCGGCTCTGTCAGCGAGGATATAGTGTCGGGTCATACCGCTACGTTCGGTGAAGGCGTATATTATGCAAAGCTCGTTGTAACCGATAAGGTCGGCAATTTTGCCGAGGTCTTGTTTGACAGATTCCTAATAGGTGAACCGATTAAGCTGTCAACGCCTGAAAGTTTTGTCCTTAAAAGCTCCTCAAGCGATGTCGTAGTATTTGAATGGAAGCAGGTTGTTAATGCGGATTATTATATTTTGGCAATTTCCGAAAGCAGCGATTTTTCCAATGCCGTCAACGCGGAAACCGCTGATACGACCATCTCTCTCAATAACCTTGAATACGGAAAAATATTTTATGCAAGACTGATTGCCGCAACCTACGATGGCATTTACCTGACCTCTGACCAAACCCATACGGTTCGATTCGAAACGGTCAGCTCGGATAATTCGATTTATTCCTTTAACGGTCTTGATGCGGTTATTGACGGCATGAATGCTTTTTCGAAGCAGCCGTATTCCGCTTCAAGCGTTGATCTTTCCTGTACGGTGCACGAAAAGGCGGCGGTCAAATATTATTCCGACAACGCTTTGACTGACGAAATTACCGATATAACCGCCTACTCGTTCGTTGGTGATGAAAATAAGGTCTATATTGAGGTAACGGCAGAAAACGGCAATAAGGCAACGCATATTCTGACTCTTGTGCGCGCCTCGCGCGATGCGGAGATACCTGCTGTCGTCTTTGACGTGACGGGTGAAAATCTTTACGTCGGTGCGATCGGCAAGGAAATTACTCTTACGGCATCTGTTACAGACGGCGGTACGATTACAGCCGTGTGGTATGCGTCGCTGAATGGCGGCGAAGCTCTGCCCATCGCTAACGGATTTACCTGTACCCCCCGCTTTGTAAAGCCGGGTGATTATAATGTATATGCAGTAGTCACTAACACTAATTTAATGTGTCTGAACACAGTTTCAACGTATAAGACCGCCGAGGTAAACTACACGGCTATTCGTAACGGTTCGCAAATCGAGGCGGTTATAAGCGACTTCACTTATAACGGTAACCCCGCAAGTGCGTCTTACGACCTCTATAACGGTGACGGAAGCGTTGCGTTTAAGTACTATTCCGATGCTGAGTGTAAAAACGAGGTCAATCCCCCCTCAAATGCGGGAACATATTACGTCAAGGCTTTTGCTGCCATGACTGATACCTTTGACGGTGCAGAAAGCAGTGCTAAGAAATTTACCATAAAACGTCTTGACAATACGAATGTGATCGAGTATACGGTAGTCATGCCGACGCTCCGAGACCGATTTGGTTTACTTACGGTGATGTCGGAAGGTGTTGAGTATTCGATAAACGGCTCGGATTACAATGCTATTGAAAGTGGAAAAGCATATACCTTGAGCGAAGGGGATGTTGTTAAGATCCGATATTCAGAAACGCTCAACGTAAGCTCTTCTGAGCCAGTGGTGATCAACATCGCTCCCTTCACGGGAACGGACGGATTCCATCCGACAAGCGATCTTGATGCAAGAGTCGAGGGCGAATATTTCATTATAAATCGCGACAACCTTACCGCCAACGGACTCATTTCGCTTCTCGAAAAGAAGGAGAACATAGAGCTTCGCGATACAAGCGGAGTTCTTATGAACGGTGGAAATGACCTTATTTATTCGGGCTGCAGCATCTCGATCGTAGATGATATCGGAGTTTATAAGTCCCTGACGGTCGTTATTCTCGGCGATGCCGACCGAGACGGACGCGTGACGAGTGAAGACGTTACGATTATAATGAAGCTATCGAACGGTATGGTTTTGCCGACTGACGATCTTGATAATATAATTTCTGACTTGGACGGCGACGGCGAGATAACGTCGCTCGATGCCGCAAAGGCGTACGCTAAAACCAAATAAAAGAATGGGTAGGAGTTAAGTTTCTCTTACCCATTTTCTTATGTATTTGAAGGTTTCCTTTTCTCCCTTTTCGGCGAGCATTATGAGAAGCTCCTCGAGACTATCTGACGTGTTCTGATGAATGAACCTATTTGCTTTTCCACGGTTAAAATATTCAAGCGGATACGCGTCTGTATATTTTTTGCCTTGATATATTTTCGATGCGGCAACTCGGTCGCAGAACATTTCCGCAATATATTTCTTCGGCATTTCGACTGGCATAACTCTCCGTTCCTTGGGGTTATAATCGTTCCAATATTCAAAGTGATGCTTGTTCCTGCCTTTGTGGTGGAGCCAGGCGGGGGAATAACCGAAGATCTCCCGTTCTCCCTCATTAGGGCTTCGATTGCCCTTATAATATTTTGCTCCCGCAATAAATTCTGACGGAGAATATTTCGAAAGGTCATGGAAAAGCCCCTGGAAACCGATTCCTGCCTTGAAGCAGTGCAGAATGACCTTGTGTCTGTGTTTGGTTATAGTATTAAAATGTTTAATAGGGTGAATCATTGTATGCTGCATCCTCGCTGTAAATGTTATCAAATGATAAATTTTATCTCATAATATTTCAAAATAGTAGTGACAAAACTACGATCATTTGATATAATTATCTAAAAGGCGGTGAAGAAATGATTAAACACGTAATTTTATGGAAGCTTGACGATAATCTTTCGGTAGACGAAAAGAAGACAGTAAAAGTAAATGCTAAAAGAGAGCTTGAGGGTCTTGTCGGAAAGGTTCCGGGACTTATCAGTATGACGATCAATATCGACGGTATCGAGAGTAGTTCGAACGCCGATATGATGCTTGACAGTACCCTGGAAAGCGTTGAAGCGCTCAGTGTATACAGGGATCATCCGGAGCACGTTCGCGTTGCTAACGGTTTCGTACGTCCCTATACTGTACAGCGTCTTTGCCTTGATTTCAACGCTTAAAATTCATATTCAGATACGGGATGAGCTGCTCTTTCGTATTCTCGACTTCGCCGTTAAGCACGGCGTTAAAGAGAAACGAAAGGGCTTTTCCTATTTCCTTGCCCTTATAGCCGAGAGATATCATATCGTTTCCGTTTAATGAAAGATCGGACAGGGAAAGGCAGGGCTTCTTTGACAGAATTTCGTTTGCTATCCTTCTCAGATTTTCATTATGGTCGTATCGAAGAGAAGCGTCCGCCTTTTGAGATGCATTATTGGCTCTTTGCAAGTCAAGAAGATCAAAATACAGTTCCGTACCGAGCTTACTGAGTTTGCGTCCGACAGCGGCCTCTGTTTCCTCGATTACGCCGTCGTGATGCCTTATGAGCGTTACGGCTTTTTTAATCTCGGCGTTTGAAAAACGCAGGCCGCGGAGTATGTTTTCGACGAGAACCGCGCTCTGATGCGCGTGTCCGTAATAGTGGCTAATGCCGTCGGGAGTCTTGAATTGGGTGTTCGGCTTCGCAATATCGTGCATTAGTCCTGAAAATCTAATAATAGGGTCATCGGGCAGATTGGCTACTGTATTGATAAGGTGTGTATAAAGGTCGAAGTCGTGATGCGGATTGTTCTGATCATAGTCGAACGTTTTTGATAAATCGGGAATTATTAACGCGATAACGTCACGGTAGCGGTGCATTACTCGGCGCATTCCGCTTCCGCATATAAGTTTCATCATCTCGTCACGGATGCGTTCTTTTGAAACGTGATGAAGGTTATCTTTCAGCGCGGAAACGGCGTCAGAGGTTTCCTTTTCGATCTCAAAATCAAGAGTTGACGAGAAGCGAAGCGCACGAAGTATTCGAAGTGCGTCCTCGGAGAAGCGCTTAGTCGGGTCACCTACACAACGAATAGTCCCCGAGAGTATGTCACTCATCCCGCAGAACGGATCTACAAATCCAACGTTCGGTGAGTATGCAATAGCATTTACGGTAAAATCGCGTCTGCTCAAATCCTTTACGATGTCGCTTGTAAAGTCAACGCTGTCGGGATGGCGCCCGTCTGAATAGGTGCCCTCGGTCCTGAACGTGGTTATCTCTATGGGAGAGGAATCGATAAGAACGGTAACGGTTCCGTGCTTTATGCCCGTTTCAATAACCCTGAAGCCGTCAAATACCGTTTTCACCTCGCTTGGAAGCGCGTTAGTACAAACGTCGTAATCGTTAATTTGCCTACCCATAATATGGTCACGAACAGCACCGCCTACTACGTATGCTGAATATCCGCAGTCGGTCAGCAGGGAAAGGCAAGCTTCGATCTGAGGCGGTAATATGATTCGGTTATTCACAGTGACCGTCGCATTTTGCGTCAAACATTCCGGTAAGCGTAGCGGTCAGAACACCGTCAGTTTCCTTGAAGCCGATTGCTCTTGCTATGCGCGCCTCGGCTTCGTTTGCGGGTGCGGGGTAATATACCGTTATGACACCGCAGAGATCAAGAAAATTAAGAACGGCACGTCCGAGGATAAACATAGCCTCAAAATCATCTGCAGTTCCGATTACCTGACGCATCGAGTCAATGACCGCTCCGTTTTCACTTATATCAAACTGAGCGCAGGCGAGAAGCACCCCGTTGTCGTGTGCCTTGTACGCGAAAAGATCGGGCTTGAATTCTATTCCGCAAAGAGCGGTTATTTCTTTTTGCTCGGCTTTATCCTCAATGGGCTTAATTATCAGCATAATTACACCACCTATTTTCATTATCAACTAATTTTATCAAATATTTCTCATTAAGTCAACATACTACAAAAAAGTTAAAAATTAATCGCTATTTTTTTATCGAAAAAGCGCTTTTTTTCGTCAAAAGCTATTGAAAATTTTTAACGAATGTGTTATACTAATGTGGATATAAAGATATGCTGAAAAAATATGGCTATTTTTATGTTGACACGACAAATATTTATGCCGGAAGCACATTAAAATAACGATGGAGGTTCAGTTAACGTGCAAAAGAAAATCAGTAATCATCCGTTTAACGGAACGCCTGAGCAGGCAGCAAAGCTTGAAGCTGTAATTAACGCTAACAAGCACGATAAGAGTCTGCTTATGGCTGTAATGCAGGAAGCACAGGGAATTTACGGCTACCTGCCTTATGAAGTGCAGAAGATGATCGCCGACGGAATGGATATTCCGATCGAAAAGGTATTCGGCGTATCGACCTTCTACGCACAGTTCTCGCTTACCCCCAAGGGTGAGTATAACATCTCGGTATGTCTCGGTACAGCTTGCTATGTAAAGGGCGCAGGTATCATCTTTGATAAGCTCTCCGAAAAGCTCGGTATCGGCGCTGAGGAGTGTACTGCCGACGGAAAATTCAGTCTCACTGCTTGCCGTTGCATCGGCGCGTGCGGACTTGCACCGGTTCTTACTGTCAACGAAGAAGTCTACGGCCGTCTTACCGGCGCAGACGTTGACACCATCCTTGCAAAGTATCAGTAATTTTATTTAAGAACCGCGCTGATTTCGGTCTGATCCGGCAAGACTGATATATGCTTTCGCGGTACACAACTAATTTAGGAGGAATAAGCACTGATGATTAAAACAGTTGCAGAACTTAACGCTCTTCGCGAGCAGGTTCTTCATACTATCGCTCTCCGCGGTGATGAAAAGCTTGCTTCCGTAAAGTGCGAATACAAGAGAAACGTTCTTGTCTGTGGCGGTACAGGTTGTACCTCGTCCAACAGTCTTAAGATCGTTGACGCGCTTAAGCGTGAGATCGCGGCAAACGGTATTGAGAACGAAGTTAAGGTCGTTACGACAGGATGCTTCGGACTTTGTGCACTCGGCCCGATCATGATAGTTTACCCCGAGGGAAGCTTCTATTCTATGGTTAACGTAGATGATATTCCCGAAATCGTTAAGGAGCACTTTGTAAACGGCAATGTCGTTACAAGACTTCTTTACGCTGAAACCGTTGGTGAGGGCGGAAAGATCAAGTCTCTTAACGAGACCGACTTCTACCGTAAGCAAATTCGTGTTGCACTTCGTAACTGCGGTGTGATCGATCCCGAAGACGTAAACGAATACGTTGCTCGTGACGGTTACCAGGCACTTGCTAAGTGTCTTACCGAGCTTACCCCCGATGAGGTTATTCAGATAGTTTCAGATTCCGGTCTCCGCGGACGTGGAGGCGGCGGATTCCCGACCGGTCGTAAGTGGGCTCTCTGTGCCCCCAACAAGGCGGATCAGAAGTACGTTGTTTGTAACGCCGACGAGGGTGACCCCGGAGCGTTCATGGACCGTTCGGTTCTCGAGGGCGACCCCCACTGCCTTATCGAGGCAATGGCTATCGCAGGTTACGCAGTTGGCGCAACTCAGGGTTACGTTTACGTAAGAGCTGAGTACCCGATCGCTGTTACCCGTCTCCAGAAGGCAATCGAGGATGCAAGAGCGCAGGGACTTCTCGGAAAGAACCTTTTCGGAACCGGGTTTGATTTCGATATGGACATCCGTCTCGGCGCAGGCGCATTCGTTTGCGGCGAGGAGACCGCTCTTATGACCTCTATCGAAGGTAACAGAGGCGAGCCCCGTCCCCGTCCTCCGTTCCCCGCAGTTAAGGGTCTGTTCGGCAAGCCTACAGTTGAAAACAACGTTGAGACCTTCGCTAACATTCCTCAGATCATCCTTAACGGTGCTGAATGGTTTGCTTCTATGGGTACTCCCACCGCTAAGGGTACTAAGGTATTCGCTCTCGGCGGTAAGATCGAGCACACCGGTCTTGTTGAGATCCCGATGGGTACTACTCTCCGCGAAATCGTAGAAGAGATCGGTGGCGGTATCCCGAACGGCAAGTCCTTCAAGGCAGCTCAGGCAGGTGGACCTTCCGGCGGATGTATTCCTGCATCTCTTATCGACACTCCCGTTGACTACGATAACCTCACCGCAGTTGGTTGTATGATCGGCTCCGGCGGACTTATCGCAATGGACGAGGACACATGTATGGTCGATATGGCTAAGTTCTTCCTCGAGTTCACCGTTGACGAGTCCTGCGGTAAGTGTACACCTTGCCGTGTTGGTATCAAGAGACTTCTCGAGATACTCGACAAGATCACTGAAGGCAAGGGAACTCTTGAGGATATCGACCGCATGGAAGAGCTTTGTAACTACATAAAGGCAAACTCCCTCTGCGGACTTGGTCAGACTGCTCCTAACCCTGTTCTTTCGACTCTCCGTTTCTTCCGCGATGAGTACGTTGCTCACGTTGTAGATAAGAAGTGTCCCGCAGGCGTTTGTAAGAGCCTTCTCAACTTTGTTATCGACAAGGAAAAGTGTATCGGATGCGGACTCTGCGCTAAGAACTGTCCTGCTGATGCAATTTCCAGAACCGACTACATTGCTCCCGGTCACAAGCTTGCTTCCTTCGAGATCAACACCGAAAAGTGCGTTAAGTGCGGTGCTTGTCTTGATTCCTGCAAGAAGATCAAAGCAATTTCCAAGAAGTAAGAAAGGAGTACGCTGCTATGGAAATGATTAATTGTAAAGTTAACGGTATCGCAGTAAGCGTACCCAAGGGTTCTACCATTCTCGAAGCCGCTCGTGCAGCAGGCGTTGAGATCCCGACCCTTTGTTATATGAAGAAGATCAACGAGATCGGTGCATGCCGTATCTGCGTTGTAGAAGCAACCGGTGCTCGCGGACTTGTTACCGCTTGCGTATATCCTGTCACTGAGGGAATGGAAATCAAGACCAATACCGAAAAGGTTCAGAAAGCAAGAAAGACTACTCTTGAGCTTATGCTTTCTACCCACGATAAGAAGTGTCTGTCCTGTTCCCGCTCGACCAACTGTGAGCTTCAGAAGCTCTGCCTTGAGTATGGCGTAGACGAAGCTGCATTTGAAGGCTACAAGCCCATGTATGAGCTTGACGAAAGCACTCCCCACCTCGTCCGTGATAACAACAAGTGTATCCTTTGCCGTCGTTGTATCGCTGTATGCAAGGAACAGTACGTTTCCGTTATCGGTGCAAACGACAGAGGCATTGACACCAGTGTTGGCTCCGCATTCAAGGTTAAGCTCTCCGAGACTCCATGTATCTCCTGCGGACAGTGCGTAGCTGTATGTCCTACCGGAGCACTTACTGAAAAGGATGATACCGATAAGGTATGGGCAGCGCTCGCTGATCCTACCAAGCACGTTGTCGTTCAGACCGCTCCCTCCATCAGAGCAACTCTCGGCGAGTGCTTCGGAATGCCTATCGGCACTAACGTTGAGGGCAAGATGGTATCTGCTCTCCGTCGTCTCGGCTTTGATAAGGTATTTGATACCGACTTCGCTGCTGACCTTACTATCGTAGAAGAAGCGAACGAGCTTGTTGAGCGTATCAAGAACGGCGGTGTTCTCCCGATGATCACCTCCTGCTCGCCCGGTTGGGTCAAGTTCTGCGAGTACTACTATCCGGACTTCATCGATCACCTCTCCTCCTGCAAGTCTCCTCAGCAGATGGCAGGCGCGGTAATCAAGACATACTATGCAAATAAGATGGGCATCGATCCTAAGGATATCGTATCCGTATCCATTATGCCTTGCACCGCTAAGAAGTTCGAGATCGGTCGTCCCGATCAGAGCGCTTCCGGCTATCCTGACGTTGACATCGCTCTTACGACGAGAGAGCTTGCAAAGATGATAGACCGTGCAGGTCTTAAGTTCACTATGCTTCCCGATGAAGAGTTTGATTCTCCTCTCGGCGAGGACACCGGCGCGGCTGTTATCTTCGGTGCTACCGGAGGTGTTATGGAGGCAGCTCTCCGTACCGCTAACGACTGGCTCACCGGCAAGGATAACCTTGACGTTGACTTCCACGCTGTTCGCGGAACCGAGTCTATCAAGGAAGCTACCGTTAATATCAACGGTGCTGATATCAAGGTCGCTGTTGCAAGCGGCGCTGGCGCTGCTCAGCAGGTTATGGAAAAGATCAAGAACGGCGAAGCTGACTGGACCTTCATCGAGATCATGGGATGCCCCGGTGGCTGTGTAAACGGCGGCGGTCAGCCCATTCAGCCCCAGTACGTTCGTGATACCGTTGACCTTAAGGCGGTTCGTGCTAAGGCGCTCTACGATCAAGATGCTGCTATGTCCATCCGTAAGTCACACGAGTCCCCCGTTGTGAAGGCACTTTACAGCGAGTGGTACGATGGCTTCGGCGGCCATAAGGCACATCACGATCTCCACACTACTTACGTTAAGAGAACTAAGTAATATAAAAAAGAGAAGCTGTTTTACAGCTTCTCTTTTTATTGTAAACGAAAACCACCAGCAGTGCTGGTGGTTCCAAAAAGCTTTAGCTATGAGTAGAAAAAGAATCCTCCTTCGTTTATAATAGGAAGTGGGTTTGCCAACCACGACCAAAAAACGAAGGAGGAATCAAGT
>JAZSHF010000016.1:0-5263 GCA_045533115.1 Eubacteriales bacterium | reverse complement strand
GCCGTTTTCGGGTATTTTGCTTGCCGTTATTGCTCTTTCTTCTTTGAAATATACCTGAACATTATCCAGCCGAAAAGCACCGTAACGCCCGTTACACCGAAGATCACAAGTGATAGGGCGAATTTGTTTTCGCCGATGGCGGCACCTGCGAGGGTCGAGGTCAGGATCGAGGGGGTTCGGCAAAATACGCTTATTAAGAGGAACGGGATAAGCTTTATTTTCGTAATTCCCGCAAAATAAGTCATAACGTCCTTTGGCGTTCCGGGGAACAAATAGAGCAGGAAGAGGGCTGTTGTCAGCTTCTTTTCGTCGTTTAAGAAGCTGAATTTTTTTAAGTCCTTTTCGTCGAGAGTTATTTCCGTGAACTTGCGTCCGAGCAGCTTGGTAAGACCGAAAATGAGGCAGGTCGCCGGGAGCACTCCGATAAGGCAAAGTACCGTTCCGAGAAACGGGCCGTATATATAGCCCGCGGCAAGCTCGACGAGCTCACCGGGTATGAATGCGAACAAAACCTGCAAAAACTGTATTGCAACGAATATCGCTTGGCTTTTTATGCCGCTTCCGCCAAGCTCGCTTCGGAGCTTTTCGGGATCGCGCGCGGCGTTCACTATCTTCGGACCGATAGCCAGCGTTCCGAGCGTCAGAAGAGCGACGAGCACCAAAAGCGATATTATGAGATACAGGCTTCTACCGCTTATGATCGGGTTTTTCTTGTTTTCCATACTCGCCTCCGTTTCTTTTTACTCATTATAGCAATTTTTCGTGAAAATGTCAAAAATAACGTGATATTATGATTGACAAATTTTGATCAGATGACGCGGAAAGAAGAGAAAAACACCCCGAGGGGTGTTTTTTCATTTCTTTGCATTCTGATATTTTCTGTAATTCCCGGGTGAAATGTTTTCCTTGCGCTTAAAGATAAGACTGAAATAATTGGGAGATGAGAAGCCGCAGCTTTCTGATATTTCCTTAATGCTCTCATCGGTGTTCATAAGCCTTTCCTTCGCCTTGCTCAAACGGAGCATCAGTAGATAATCCATCGGCGGACAATGAAGATACTTGTTGAAGTTATATATCAACGTTGCCTTGGACACGAAGAAGCGTTTTGACAGACTGTCGAGAGTGTGGTTCTCGCCGTAGCTTACGTTAAGATAGTTGACTGCCTTCAGAACGAGCGGCGGGATATAGCTTTTCTCGAATGTTATAGCGTCCATATCAGGCGACTCTATTTTGCTCATAACGTGCAGTGCGTAGGCAAAGAGCAAGTTAAGAATGTCGTCCGTGTACTTTGAGTGGCGGTCCGTTTCGATCATTTCCTTAAAAAGACCGCCGAGCTCTCTTGCCTGCTCGTCAGACGGCTTCAGAATCTTCGTCGATTTCTCGGCGAGAATGACTCTTTGATATTCGTTCAGAAAGTCCTCGGCGACGTCAATGTTTATTCTTTCAAAGGGCCCCCCCTCCGTCATGTGCATCGTGTACGGCGGAACTATTATCAGACAGGGTGCTTCGATGTGGTAAGACGTGTTTGTAAAGAAATATTCTCTCGTTCCCTTTTTGAGATAATATATTTCATAGTGCGGGTGGGAATGAAGTCCGTTCATATTCCAGGGAGCCGATTTTGCTATTTCCTCTATTTCAAAAAAACGCTGCATTGTGGTTTTCCTTTTTACAAATGTGGTTGAAATATTTATGTATTTTGGCGATATTTTAGCATATTTTGTATTGATTGTCAATGATTTTTTGATATAATTGATTTATCAAGATATTCTTCCCTGCGGGAAGGTTTTGAGAACAGCAGATAAATTGAAGGTCAAAAAATCAATATGGATGGTGATAATATGATAAAAATTCTTCAATATGGTCAGGGCAATTTTCTGCGTGCCTTTGCCGACACTTATTTCAACACGTTGAATCAGGAAGGAGGAGAATACTCCGTTACGATCGTCAAGCCGATACCGATGGGCGACCTTTCCGATTTTGATAAGCAGAACAACGTATACCATACCGTTCTTCGCGGAAGCAAGGACGGAAAGAGCGTTGAGGACGTATATAAGATCGAGGTGCTTGACAAGGTCATTTCGCCCTTTGAAGACCCCGATCCCTATTATGCGCTCGCGCGTGATCCCGAGCTCAAGATCATAGTTTCGAATACTACCGAAGCAGGTATTTGCTTTAATGAAAACGATAGTATGGACGGCTTTGATAATATAACCTATCCTGCGAAGCTTACCAAATTTTTGCTTGAACGCTTTCAGGCGGGTCTTAGCGGAGTTTATCTTCTCCCCGTTGAGCTCATAGACAATAACGCCGACGTTTTACGCGATTGCGTCGACCGCTATATTGAACTCTGGAATCTGCCCGAAGCGTTTAAGATATGGAATAACGAGCAGAACTATTACTGTAACACCCTCGTTGACCGTATCGTTTCGGGTTATCCCCGAGACGTAGAAACGAAGGAGCGTCTTGCCGCGCTTATCGGCGAAGAGGACGCACTTGTTACGATAGGCGAGCCGTTCGGACTTTGGGCTATCGAAAACAAGGGAGATATTGCCGATTATATTAAGGAAGGCAAGCACAATATCGAGGTCGTTCTGACGAGCAATATCGGATATTACAAGAAGCGCAAGGTTCGCGTGCTTAACGGAAGCCATACCAACCTCGTCCCCGCAGGTCTTTGGGAAGGCGAGCACACCGTTTACGACTGTATGGTAAACGAAAAGCTCCGCAAATTCCTTCTTGAAACGCTTGAAAACGAGATCGTTCCGTTCGTGTCAAGCGACATAAACGCGACGAAGGAATTTGCCGACAGCGTCCTTGACCGCTTCGCAAATCCCTATCTTAACCATCAGCTCACCTCTATCGCGCTTAACAGCATTTCAAAATGGAAAGCGAGAAATCTGCCGTCGTTCAAGGATTATTATGAAAAGTACGGCTCTGTCGCACCGAATATGACGAAGGGCTTTGCATATCTTATGCAGCTCTACCGTTCCATAAGCGAGCAGGACGGAAAGTTCATCTCCGAGCTCCCGTCAAGAAAGATTGAGGTCATCGACGATAAGCCGTATCTTACCTATTTTGCGAACGGCGGAAGCGTTGAAGCCTTTATGAAAGACGAGAGCGTATGGGGCGAGGATCTGACGGCTTATAACGGCTTCCTCGATACGGTGAAGGAGTATATCGGACGTCTTGAAAAGGGTGAGAGCTTGTTATGAAAACGCTCGTCATAAACGAAAAGGATAACGTTGCCGTTTCCCTTGAGGACGGCAGAATAGCAAAAGGACATAAGTTTGCCCGCCGTGACATTGGCAAGGGTGAAACGGTAATAAAATACGGCGAGATAATCGGCCGCGCGACCGAGGACATCAAGGAGGGCGAATGGGTACACAGCCATAACGTCCGCTCACATCTCGACGAGGATATGGAGTACAGCTACAATCCCATCGAATGCCCCAAGGGAGAAGGAAGCGATACCTTTATGGGTTACCGCCGTCCCTACGGCGAAACGGGTATCCGTAACGAGATATATATTATCCCGACGGTCGGTTGTGTAAATCAGATATGTATTCAGATCTGTGAAGAGGCGCAGAAGCTTGTCGGCGGTACTCTTGACGGTATCTATACCTTTACTCATCAGTTCGGCTGCTCGCAGCTCGGCGACGACAACGAGAACATCAAAAAGCTTCTTTGTGCCATCGCGCTCAATCCGAATGCCGCCTTCGTTCTTATCGTCGGTCTCGGATGCGAAAATAACGGTCTTAACGGAATGAAGGAATATCTTGCGCCCTTTAACCGTGACAACATCGAATATTTCAACTGTCAGGACGTCGAGGACGACGTGGCTTACGGTCTTGGCATAATTGAGAAATTTGCCGAAAAGGCGAAGAAGTACGAGCGCGAGGAGCGTCCTTATTCCGAGCTTAAGATCGGTCTTAAGTGCGGCGGCTCCGACGGATTTTCGGGTATAACCGCAAATCCCCTCGTCGGTATCCTCTCCGACCGCGTTATTGCGGCAGGCGGAAGCACGGTGCTTACCGAGGTTCCCGAGATGTTCGGAGCTGAGCAGCTCCTTATGGACAGATGTGAAAGCCGCGAGGTCTACGAGGCGTACAAGAAGATGATCGTCGATTTCAAGAAGTATTATACAGACCGCGGCTTCCCCGTATACGAAAACCCCAGCCCCGGAAATAAGGCAGGCGGAATTACCACGCTTGAAGAAAAATCGCTCGGCTGTATAAAGAAGGGCGGAAGCTCATGTATCGTTGACGTTCTCGGCTACGGTGAGAGAATAAAGAAGACGGGTTTATCCGTCCTTGACGCGCCCGGCAACGACCTTATTGCCGCGACTGCGCTTGCGGCATCGGGCTGTCAGCTCGTTCTCTTCACAACGGGACGCGGTACACCCTTCTCAACCTTCGTTCCGACGATGAAAATATCGACGAACGAGGCTCTTACAAAGAAGAAGAGCTCCTGGATAGATTTCAGCGCGCACGATATGGACGCCGACGGCTTATACGACCTCGTCAAAAAGACGGTAAACGGCGAATATACCTGCAAGAGCGAATCTGTCCGCGAAATCGCCTTCTACAAGAAGGGCGTAACTCTTTAAGTCAAGAAGTTAAATTTGAGCGACAAAAATACATAATCTTTCCAAAAAAAGGTTGAAATAACTGTGCTTTTCAATTATAATAATATATAGTGGATTGTACGGAAATTTCAACCGATTGCTCGAAATAAAGGAGATAATTTATGAGCTATATTAAGGAAAACTTTTTGCTGACTACCAAGACAGCAGAAAAGCTTTACAAGGAATATGCCTCCGATATGCCGATTTTCGACTATCACTGTCATCTTCCCGAAAAGGCGATCCTCGAAAACAAGCAGTTCTCGGATCTTTACGAGATCTGGCTTTCGGGAGACCACTATAAGTGGCGTCTTATGAGAAACTACGGCGTTGACGAAGAGTACATAACGGGTAATAAGCCGAATAAGGAAAAGTTCCTTGCTTACTGCCGTACCCTCGGCACTGCCTTCGGCAACCCGCTCTACCATTGGTCACAGGTCGAGCTTGAGACCTTCTTCGGCTGTACTCTCGAGATAAACGAGAAGAACGCCGAGGCGATCTGGGAGCAGTGCAACACCTACATAAAGGAAAACAACGTTACTCCCCAAAGCCTTATCGAGGGCTCAAACGTTGCATATCTCTGCACGACGAACGAAATATTCGACGACCTCACGACCTTTGAGGAAATCGAAAAGAAAAATT
>JAZSHF010000037.1:0-6337 GCA_045533115.1 Eubacteriales bacterium | reverse complement strand
CATAACGGTTGTGGCAGAAGAGCTTTGAATAACGGCAGTGACACCAAGTCCTGTCAAAAAGCCCTTGATTTTACTGTCCGTAAGTCTGCCGAGAAGCGCCTTCAAGCCGTTTCCGGCGCGTCTTTCAAGACCGTCGCCCATCACGTTCATACCGAACAGGAACAGACAAAGACCACCGATTAAGGCAAGCACATCAAAAATGTCGAACATAGATTTTCTCCTTATATATGTATTCACCACAAAATTTGCGGTATTTAATCATAACCCGAAGAATTATACCATTTTCTAATTTCACCGTCAATAGACTTTACATAAACCTTACATTGCAAGACCAGTTCTTACATTGATTTTACATGACTTTTATGTTATAATCATATTGCAACGAAAATTAGGAGAATGAAACGCTTTAATGGATGAAATTATCTATATTGTTGAAGACGATGAAGGTATAAGAGAACTTTACGAAGGTGCTTTTGAGGGCGTTTTTGCTACAAAAATGTTTGAAAATGGCAAGGACTTCTTCTGTGAGTTTGGCAAAACGCGCCCAAGTCTGATTATTCTTGATATAATGCTTCCGGACATGGACGGCTATACGATTCTAACAAAGATAAGAGAAATGGACGAGAAGATTCCCGTTATTATCGTAAGTGCGAAGTCCGATGAGATCAGTGCTGTAAAAGGACTCAACAAGGGTGCTGACGATTATATGACCAAGCCCTTCTCGGTGCTTGAGCTTATCGCACGTGTCAAAACCAACATTCGCCGTGCGAACCTTTACGTTACCAATCAGAAGGGCTTTGTGATTGACAACAACGTTTATAAGGTCTTTTATGAAGGGCAGGATTTGGGACTCACCTTGAAGGAGTATAAGCTTCTCAAACTGCTGATTGCACGTGCAGGCGTTACCATCGAGCGCGAGGAGCTTTTCCGTGAGGTTTGGGGAGAAAGCTATATGGGCGAAACAAGAACGCTTGATATACATATCTCTCAGCTCCGCGACAAAATAACCGAATGTGGAGGCGGCGATGTGATCGTTACCGTGCGCGGTATCGGCTATCGTTTTGAGGCAAAATGAAAAAGAAGATATTCTACCGATTCTTTGCGGTTACTCTCGTTTCGGTTCTTTTGATGTTTGCTTTCGGTCTTGTTGCCGTTAATCTGAACACCAAGAATGTGGTAAACGAACGGCTGAAGGAAGAAACCGAGCTTGCGGCAATGCTGCTCAACGAGCAAAGTGATTTTGCCGTTTTTAATGCTTATTCGGATAACCCCGAACTTCGCATCACAATTTTTGACATAGAAGGTAATACTCTCTACGAAAGCGATGCAAAGGCTGAACTTGGTAATCACGCCGACCGTGAGGAAATCATAAACGCCATAGCCGGAAATCCGACTACCGTTGAGAGATATTCCGACACCTTCAAATGCGATATGACCTACTATGCGGTTAAAACAACGCTTTCTGACGGCGCAGAGGTTATTCTTCGTCTTGCCGTGAGAAGCAGTCAAGTCACCTCTTACATAACGGCACTCGTTCCATTACTCATCGTGGTTCTTGCCGTTTCTCTGATTATTTCATTCGTCCTCTCGAATATCCTTTCGAGAAGCGTATCGGGGAAGGTTACCGAAATCGGTGATAGCCTAAAAAGCTTGAATGGCGGAGAGTATGTTCCGATTAAAACCGATATGAGCGAACCTGAACTTTTTGCCGTGCTCAATCAGATCAACGAGCTGAATGCAAATATTCATAGTCATATTCGTATTGCAGACAGTGAGAGAGTTAAGCTGAACACCGTGCTTGATAACGTATCTCAAAGCATTATTGCACTTGATTCTACAAAGAGAATTGTATTTGCTAACAAGAGTGCGTTTTCATTATTTAACGGTACACATCGCGATATCGGAAGGGATTTGATCTTCCTCGTCAAGAACCTTGAAATATATGAAAACATTTCAAGCCATTTGGGTGAGGATCACGCTTTTACCTGCTCTTATAACGGAATGGCGCTTTCCGTAGTCATTAGTAAGGTAACCGACGATGCGATTTCCGACGAGATTGCCGCAATCCTTATCGTCACTGATATTACACAAGAAAAGCTTATTCAGAAGCAAAAGAGTGATTTCTTTGCCAACGCTTCTCACGAGCTAAAAACGCCTATTACAGTCATGCAGGGATTTGCCGAGGTTCTCATGAACAAGGAAGGCATTGACGATGCTTCAAAGAAACAGCTCGGACGAATTTATAAAGAAAGCCTTAGACTCGGCTCTCTTATTTCGGATATGCTTATGCTTTCAAAAATTGAAAGCGGAGATGCACCGAAGAGAGTTCTTTCCGAGGTTGCTCTTGAAGAAATTGCGAGAGAGGTTCTCGACGGGCTTTCCGAAAAAGCACAAAGTAGAAATATCACCGCTACCATTGTTGGCTCGGCAAAGCTTACCGCCGATCAAACCATGATATTTGAGCTTGTTGAAAATCTTGTTTCAAATGCCATCAAGTATAACAAGGACGGTGGCTCGGTAACAATTTCGATTACCGACACAGATGCAGGCGTTTGTCTCGGGGTCAAGGATACGGGCATCGGTATTGAGAAGGAGCATCTGCCAAGACTTTGCGAGCGCTTCTACCGTGTTGACAAATCCCACTCCAAGCGTATCGGTGGAACAGGCCTTGGTCTTGCCATCGTTAAGCACATCTGCGCTATTTCCGGTGCGGAGCTTTCTATTGAGAGTGACTTCGGCATCGGCACGACCGTAACCGTTGTGTTTGGAAAATAATCATTTAGCGGCAAGAATTTTTTGCGTTTGCTCAAAATGACAATACAAAAATCCTTTCCCGGGCTCAATAAGAAAAGGAGATCCGACGGATCTCCTTTTCTTATTGTTTACTTGCTTCACTTCCCTGCGATCGCCTGTGCGACGTGGACGCCGCTGGCGGAGGCGTGAGAGAGCGAGTGGGTGATGCCGCTACCGTCGCCGATGACGTAGAGGCCGTCGTAGCAGGTCTGCAGGTTGTGATCCACCTGCACCTCCATGTTGTAGAACTTGACCTCGACGCCGTAGAGGAGTGTATCGTCGTTTGCCGTACCCGGGGCGACCTTATCGAGCGCATAGATCATCTCGATGATGTCGTCGAGAATGCGCTTAGGAAGGACGAGGCTGAGATCGCCCGGCGTTGCCTTCAGGGTAGGCGTGACAAAGGATTCGTCGATGCGGCTCTGCGTGGAGCGCTTACCGCGGATCAAATCGCCGAAGCGCTGAACGATGACACCGCCGCCCAGCATATTGGACAGACGTGCGATCGACTCGCCGTAGCCGTTCGAGTCCTTGAAGGGCTCGGAGAAGTGCTTGGCGACCAGAAGTGCGAAGTTCGTATTGTTCGTCTGCTTCTTTTTATCCTCGTAGCTATGGCCGTTCACGGTGATGATGCCGTTCGTGTTTTCGTTGACAACGCTGCCGCGCGGATTCATACAGAATGTGCGAACCTTGTCGGCGTACTCCTTCGTGCGGTAGAGGATCTTACTCTCGTAAAGCTCGTCCGTCAGATGCGAGAACACCTCTGCGGGAAGCTCAACACGCACGCCGATATCCACACGGGTGGAGCTGGTGGGAATCGAAAGCTCGCGGCAAACGCGCTCCATCCACTTACTGCCGCTTCTGCCGACAGAAATGATGCACTTATCGCACAGATAAGAGTCATCGCCGCACTTGATCTCGTAGCCGTCATCAAGGCGGCACACGGCATCGACGGGCGTATCAAAGAAGAAGGTCACCTTGTCCTTCAGGTAGTTATAGAGATTTTCCAGCACCACGTAGTTGATGTCGGTGCCGAGATGGCGCACCGATGCGTCAAGCAGGTGCAGATCGTTCTGGATGCACACCTTCTTGAGTGACGTGCCCGTCGTGGAATAGAGCTTGGTCCCTTCCCCGCCGTACGCCATATTGATCTCGTCCACGTACTGCATCAGATCCAGCGCGTGCTTCTTGCCGATGTATTCGTGAAGCGTGCCGCCGAAATCGTTCGTAATATTGTATTTGCCGTCCGAGAAAGCGCCCGCACCGCCGAAGCCACTCATGATGGAGCAGCTCTTGCAGCTGACACAGCTCTTGATCTTCTCTCCGTCAATCGGGCATTTACGCCTTGCAAGCTCGTGACCCGCTTCAAAAACGGCAACGCGCAGATCCTTATTCTGCTTTGCAAGCTCGTAAGCAGAAAAGATACCGCCGGGGCCTGCACCGATGACAATCACGTCGTACGTCATAGATCCCTCCGAATCACCCACGCAAGACTTGCGGGGTTATTTCAAACGATTATATTATACCATACCTTCAAGCGCAATGCAAGACGTTTTCAAAATAAATCCTCCCCGTGAATGAAGTGAAACAAAAAGCTTAGACAAAATTAAATATCAATACGCACCTTCAAAAGCGTCTGACTTTTGGGGTGCATATCAGATTTATCTTGCCATTCTTTTTTTGTACACAAATTTATATATATTTATTCATAACAGTCTGTTATAATAGAAAAGTCGCAAAGGGCCATTAGCTCAGTTGGTTAGAGCTACCGGCTCATAACCGGTTGGTCGTAGGTTCGAGTCCTACATGGCCCACCAACAAAAAACGCACTTTTGTCTACCGACAAAGGTGCGTTTTTTGAATGATGTTTGCCTTTGGCAAATGATGAACGCTGACGCGAATGATGCGTGGCTTCGCCACATTTTATGGCAAACATCGCATCACTCGCGCACGAAGTGGCGCAACATCATATTTGCGAAGCAAATTCTTCAAAATGCACCTCATTGAGAGTTATGTTGATTGCATCATGTAAAACGACAAAGGAGAATGCAAAATGATCGATATAAACAACTGGATAAATACATTTCTTAATGCATTAAACGATACCTTTGGAGATCGCGCGTGTTTTGTTGGATTGCAAGGAAGTTACGGGCGCGGCGAAGCTCATGATACAAGCGATATTGATATGGTTGTAATACTGGATCACTTGTCTGCTTCGGATATTCACGTCTACAATGCAATGCTCGACGGCTTGCCTCACAGAGAACTGATTTGCGGTTTTCTTTCGGGAAAGGACGAGCTTCTGAATTGGGAGTCTTCCGATCTTTTTCAGTTTTATTATGATACAACCCCAATCAAAGGAAGTATCGAAGAATTGCTTGATGTGATTGACGAAGCTGCTGTGAGCAGAGCAATCAAAATCGGCGCTTGCAATATCTATCACGGCTGTGTACATAATATGTTGCACGAAAAGAGCGCCGACATATTGCGCGGGCTTTATAAATCCGCCTCTTTCGTTGTGCAGGCAATCGTCTTTAAGCAGACGGGAAAATATATCAAAGATCAAAAAGAAGTGCTTCAAATCGCATCTTACGATGAACGAGGTATTGTCGAAACATTCTTGGATTTGAAGAGTGGTAGAAAACTTGATTTCGATTTGATGTCCGAAGCATTATTTGCTTGGTCAAGGAAATGGATTGCCGAACACTATTAACTTTTGTCAAGCAGACGACGGGAAAGATCACGCCCTTTTTTTGCGTTTTTAGCTAATCTTACGCACCGTTTGTGCGCTTCTTCACACACCCCACCCGGCTTTTGGAAGTTTTTCATTTGATCAGGACATGAAGGACACGAAGAAAGCGGTCACAGAGCCTCAAGCGATTACCCAACGAATTTCTCCTTCCCTCTTGCTTTTTTTAAAAAGGCGTGCTATAATAGGAGCGTTCATCGGGTGAGTTACACTCCCTCCTCATCCGCAAAAAAACTAAGGAGTATGAAAAATGAATAAGAAAAACCAAGTACGCTATCTGACCGTCGGCGCATCGGTATGCGCTCTCTACGTTGCCCTGTCCTTCATTAACGTGCCCGTCTTCGGCGCGTTTCAGCTAAGACCTGCGGAGGCACTCACCGTTCTTCCCGTGCTGACAAGCGCGGCGATCCCGGGACTGTTTCTCGGTTGTCTGCTTGCCAACTATCTGACGGGGTGCATTGCGATCGACATTTGCCTCGGCAGTATTGCCACCCTGCTCGGTGCGATCGGCACGTATTTTCTGCGCCGCCACCCCCTTCTTGCAACGGTGCCGCCCATGCTGTCAAACGCCCTGATCATCCCGCCCGTTCTGATCTTCGCTTACGGTGTGCCCGATGCGTATTTGCTTCTTTTCCTCTCCGTCTTTATCGGAGAGCTTGCTTCCTGCGGCTTGCTCGGCACGCTTCTTCTGAAAGCGATCAAGCCGATCTCCAAGCGCATTTTCGGAGAATAACAAAAGAGGATCTGCCATGGCAGATCCTCTTTTGTTATTCTCCGTCTTCGTCACCGTATGCG
>JAZSHF010000073.1:0-37782 GCA_045533115.1 Eubacteriales bacterium | reverse complement strand
CAGAAAGTGGAACGACGGTAAGGTTGTCGACACTCTCCGTAAGTTCACCGACGAAGAAAAGGCTGACGACGTTCACTATACCCTCAACTGGAAGAGATAATTTTACGCAAAAAAAGATGCTTTCGAAAGAAAGCATCTTTTTTTGCTATTTTTTACCCTCAATAAAGAACGCCGCTTCGCTGTCAGCGACCGAAAGCGCATAGGCGAGCGGGAACATTTCAAACGCCGCGCCGACGTTTCTTTCGTCATCGGTGCTTGAAAATCCCATATGATAACGGATAGCGAATGCTTCCTCGCGGGTAAGCTTCATATATCCCGAGATTATGTAAACGCTCTTTTCACCGTGACCGTAGGGGAGCTTGTCGTCGTATTCAAAGGTCGGAACAGTCTGCCAGACGCCGTTTGCGTCCTTTACGTTACGCGTGCCTTTTTTATAACAGTTGACCTTGCATACGTCGTGAAGAAGCGACACGATAGCTATACTCTCGTCGCTGTACTCCATTCCGTAGGTCTCCTTGACGCGCGGACGGTTAAGGTAATCGACAAGGCAGTCATAGACGTTCAGCGAATGCTCGAGCAGTCCGCCCTCGTATGCACCGTGAAAGCGTGTGCTCGCAGGAGCTGTGAGGAAGTCTCCTGTTGAGGTCAGATAATCATAAAGCTTATCTGAGCCTTCTCTTTTTATGTAAGTAGTATATATTTCCTTAAATCTCTCTTTGGGTGTCATATTACTTCCCTTTCTTGATTTGGATTTTGTCATAAATCGCGTCTGCTATCAACGCAAATTCCGTTATACCGAGCTTTTCGCCTCTTATATCGGGCGTAAACGATGCGCTTACTACCGCCTCGGTAAGCTCTTCCTTATTAAGCTCGGAAAATTCCGACGAGAGCGAGTTAACTAGCGTTTTTCTCCTTTGTGCAAAGGCGCCGCGAATGACTCTCGTCATAGTTTTTTCATCATTGACGAAGTATTTTCGCTCCTTGTCGACCTCGATGCGAATGACCGCAGAGTCGACCTTCGGTGCAGGAACGAAGCTTCCTGCCGAAACGTTAAACAGTCTGCTTGCCTTACCATAACGCGCGACCGACGCGGTAACCGATCCGTAATCGCTGTCACCAGGCTTCGCGCAAAGACGAAGCGCGACCTCTTTTTGTATCATTACCGTTATGTTATCAAAACGGCAGCCCGATTCAAGAAGTCCCATAATTATGGGTGTGGTTATGTAATATGGAAGATTGGCGCAGACGGTAAGGGGCATATCTCCGAACTCTTCTTTGATAAGAGCAGGTAGATCGACCTTCAAAATATCAGCGTTTATGACCTTGAAATTATCAAACTCCGCCATCGTTTCCCCGAGAGCGGGAATGAGCGTCGTGTCGATCTCGACGGCAACGACCTTCTTATACAGCTTGCAAAGCTCCTGCGAGAGAGTTCCGATGCCCGGTCCGATCTCAAGTATCGCGGAATCGTGTGATGCCCCGCACTCCTCTGCAATTCTGCGCGGTACTGCTTCGTTTATCAGAAAATTCTGCCCGTAGCCTTTGTTGAAGCGCAGGCCGTGCTTTTCCATTATGCTTTTGACTTCGTTCAGTGACGTCAGCTTCATTATAAAATATTTTTCCTTTTCGTGTCGTAAATTTCTCTTGACAGACAGTGATTTTTGTGTTATAATCTATCGGTACGCTGGTATAGCACAGTCGGTAGTGCAGCTGATTCGTAATCAGCAGGTCGTGTGTTCGAGTCACATTACCAGCTCCAAAGATCCCGAATGCTTCGGCATTTGGGATTTTTTTGTTTAACTCATCAGTCTTCGCTTGCGCGAAGATGCTGATCCGTAAGCTCCCTGCGGGAGGATGGCATCAGGTCGTGTGTATAAGACACATTACCAGCTCCAAAGATCCCGAATGCTTCGGCATTTGGTTTTTTGTTTCCTACACCATTATACACCACTTTTTCCGCTTCGGCAAGAGTTTTTACGAAATTGCTTGTTGCGTTATATGCCGCTATATGTTATAATGAAAAAAACAGAAAGGAGATAAGCATGGAAGATAATATTAAAACCCGCGCCCGCGATCTCTTCTGCGGTATTTTGATCGCATTCATATTTATTTCCCTCTTGTTCTCTCTATACGCTATCGTGTTCAGCGAACAGGGCAAACCGAATCTCGCTCTGACACTGACGCTCGCGCTTTCATTTTTAAGTGCCGCAACATACTGGATATTCGAGTATTGCATTTTTTACAAAAGCCGCTCATCGGCTTTCTCAATCGGGTATTTCGGAACGGTGGTTATCTCTGCCGCGTTTACCTTCTTCGCAACAAGCGTATTCCCAATATACTACGTTTTTGATTACGCGCCCGAGCTTTCATCACTCTTTCTGCGAAGTGCCTGCGTCCGCTTTTGTCTGTTCAACGCGGCGGCTCTCGTAATGCGGCTTGGAATTGAAACCTACCGATATATCAAGGCTGTTTTCTCGTCGAATAATGAACAATAAACCGCTATACGCATATAATGCAGTATGGCGGTTTTATTTTGTTACTCATTTTTTAAGTACAATATACAAATTTTGATAACAATATATGTGTAAAACGATAATTTTTTCGTTTTTGCAAAAAAATCTTTGATTTTTTTAATAATATATGTTATAATACATAGGATAAATAATTACGGCAGAGAAGTCTGCCCTTAAATAGGTAACTGTACCTTTTGCTAAAAAATAAAGTAAAGGTGTTGACATAAAAATGGAAAGAATCGTTGTAAACGGAGGAAGACCCCTTAACGGCGAGATCGAAGTCAGCGGAATGAAAAACGCGGCTCTCCCGATACTTATGGGGTGTCTGCTCATTGAAGATAAATGCATAATTGAAAATCTGCCCGAAATAGACGACGTTACCCTTTCGCTTAAGATCTTAAGCGCTATGGGAATGTCTGTCCGTATGATAAACAGAAACACGGTCGAGATCGATTCGACCTTTGCCGTCGGCGGAACCGCTCCTATCGACCTTGTTCGCAAGATGAGAGCTTCCTACTACCTGCTCGGCGCAGAGCTCGGACGCTTCGGACGCGCATACGTTGGTTATCCCGGCGGATGCGACTTCGGCGTTCGTCCGATCGACCAGCACATCAAGGGCTTTGAGGCGCTTGGTGCAGAGGTAAACGTCGAGGGCGGTTACGTTGAGGTAATCGCAAAAGACGGAGTAAAGGCAAACAATATATTCTTCGACGTTATAACCGTCGGAGGAACGATGAACGTAATGCTCGCGGCGGTAAAGGCGGAGGGCACTACGATAATCGAAAACGCCGCGCGTGAGCCTCATATAGTTGACCTTGCAAACTTCCTTAACTCCTGCGGAGCCAAAATAAGCGGTGCGGGAACTGATACGATAAAGATCAAGGGCGTATCCGAGCTTCACGGCTGTACTTACGCTATAATCCCCGATATGATTGAGGCGGGAACCTATATGTTCGCCGCGGCTATCACAAAGGGTAATCTCAAGATCACGAACGTAATTCCGAAACACCTTGAGTCGATTACTGCAAAGCTTGAGGAAATGGGTGTTGAGGTTGAAAACGGAGACGATTACGTTACCGTCAAATACTGCGGTGCGCTCAATCGCATAAACGTAAAGACTATGCCCTACCCCGGCTTCCCGACCGATATGCAGCCGCAGATGGGAGTTCTTCTCTGCCTATGTAGCGGTGTAAGCTGCTTGAGCGAGGGTGTCTACGACAATCGCTTCCGCTATTTTGAGGAAGTCAAGAGAATGGGCGCAAGTGTTAAGGTTGACGGAAGAACTGCGGTTATCGAGGGCATTGAAAAATTCTCTCCCGCGGTGATAAAGGCAGTTGACCTCCGCGCAGGTGCGGCTATGGTCCTTGCGGGTCTTGCAACCTCGGGCAGAACCGAGATAGAGGATATCCGACACATAGAACGCGGATACGACGATATCGTCGGTAAGCTTCGTTCTGTCGGCGCCGATATCGAAAAGGTTTTTTATCCCGACGATACCGACAAGATCGCAAAAGCAAACTAATGATTTTTAAGGCGGTTACGAACGTAACCGCCTTAAATTATTTTATCACCTTTGTAATAAACGCCTTCTCCATCTTTTCAAGCGAACGGAAATCCATTGCTTCTTTATATATATTCTCAAGTGTAAAATGACACTCCTTAGCTTGCGTTAGCTCGTCAAGAGCGCAATTTTTCAGCTCCTCTTCAAGAGCGGCAAGGAACCGAAGCTTTTTTCTGACCTCGCTAAGCCTTTCGTTTATTATAAAGCGCTCGGTATTTATAACCTTGTCGCCATCGCAAGGAAGAAAAGCAACGCTTTTTTCGGGGAGCATAACGGCGTTTATCCGCTGAAGCGGATCGTACGAAACGAATGCTTTGAGCTTTTGCTCTTCTGCGGCCTTCAGTACCGAATCAAAGATAAAGGGCGAAATCCCACGCTTATCTTTAATAGATATTACCCTCTCGCTCTCGGTCTTATAGGTATCAAAGTCAGCTTCGCCGTTCATGGAAAATGCGCTTATCTGACGCGGGATAAGTGAAAAGCCCTTCCCCGTTCCGATACTCTTCATCAGGAGCGAAACAGCCTTTTCAGCCTTGTCTTTTTCATAACAGCAGCATAAAACCCGTTCTCTTTCGTTTCTTACAGATTCAGCAACCGAAAGGTACTTATAAGCCGACGAAAATAGTCGGCTCTTTTTAATTGTAAGCTCCTCAATCTTCTCTCGGCAGAGAGAAAGAAAATCGCAATTCCAGAACTCGCCGAGATTAAGATATTCCTCCTTTGCGCCCGGAAGCCGAGCTTCAAAGATATGAGGCGGCGTTCCGTCGGTAATTCCGATATTAAGCGGCGGAATAACGACTCCGTCAAGCGAACTTGGGTCGGACGAGCAATAATAGTATTCAACATCATAGCCCTTTTCACAAGCCATTTTTGCCAGCCTCCTCATAAAGGTCGATTTACCCGTGCCGGGACCGCCCTTTATTACGTAGAGCTTGTGCAGATCCGCAAAAATATCGTCACCGTAATTTATAAATCCCCTTGAGGTATTTGCACCGATAAAATAATTTTTAGTTCTTACCGCTTCTCTATCAGGCATAGTGATCCTCCGTAAAAACAGTTATTCTTTTACATACTATGCCGAAACTCAAAATTTGACATAAAAAAGAACGGATGAATTCATCCGTTCCTTTTTGTCTTGATTCTTTTGTATGGGTACGTGTATTTGCCGATTTTACATAAAATCAGGATCAGAGGAATGGCCACAAGGGAGGACACAAAATTTCCTATCGCGTGAAGCGTATCAAACGGCAAGCCGTTAAGGAACCAAATATACGCGAAATCCCAATTTCCCTTGAAGAAAACAAAGCACTGGTACGGCATATACAGAAGTCCGAAGCACATTCCGTGAAGTGCCGATAAAACCGCAATGGCAATACCCGCTACCCATTCGGGAATGTTTCTCGGTATCAACATTATCAGAAGCCAAAGAACCGTCCAAATATAAAGATACGGATACCACCACAGATTAAACCCGCCAAAAAGCCCCTCAAGAAATACGTAGACGTATAACGGTATCAGCGCCTTGAAGCGATATACGGAAGTAAACACCGCGATAAAAAGGGCAAGCGGATGGACATTCGGCACGATATCAATTTGCGCCGAAAGCCACATTATCGCCCCGAAAAGCCCAAAAAGCACCATTTCCTCGAGCTTCTTGACGTGTTTATTTAATTTCATGCCTTTTCGTACTTGATCTCGTACTTATCTCCGTCGGAAATTATCGTGTCGTCAATGCCCGACGGAAGCTGGACTCCGTCCTTATAGAAGCCCCACCAAGCTCCGTCCTTATCGTAATCGGCACGAAGTCCGTTTACGACCTTGACGTACAGACCGTACTCGCTCTCGTCTCCCTCAACGAGCTTCTCCTGCTCGAGCGCACCGCGCAGATTTGGTGAGTTCGTCTTTATTGTAAAGACGGTCTTCTCCCCCTTGTCGTCGATAACGGTAACGGTGATCGTTTTTTCGTCATTGTTACCCGTTGGCTTTTTACATCCCGCAAAGCTCATACACGCCGCCGCAGTCAGCGTAAGAACAAGCAGAACTGATAAAATTCGTCTGATTTTTGTCATTTTCTTATTCCTTTCTTTTGGGTAATTCCCATTATAAAATGCGTTCGGCGTTTTTGCACCCGTAGATACGGCGTCGGCTCTCGCAACTTTTACAAAGTCGGGGTAAGTCTTCCGGCTTACAGAGAATTGGGATCATATCCCAAATGTAAAAAGCACCTTCTCGGCTTGCGCCAATGGTTTTTCCCGTCCTTCTGCGGTCGGACGGTAGCTTTTTGCTGTGTAACTGCCACTCTCTGTTCACGGCGACGGGCTCGCTTCGGTCTTTCACCGATATTCCTTATTAAACCGCAATCAAGCGGTACCCCTTGTCGAACAATAGAAATTATACCACCGTTACCGTAATATGTCAACAAAAAAGGCGGCATAGCCGCCTTTTTATCAAGGTATCTTATTCAAATTCGCGGTATCGTATGTAACCTTATAGGTTTCTATAAGCTGATTCTGATAGTCCGTCATTATCTCGGAAATATATCCGCTCTGCGCGTCTACCTTCCACGCGGGAAGACCGTCGCCGATAAAAAATACAACGTGATAGCCGTAGGTCGTTTCGACGATCTCGCAATCGCCCGGCTTTCTATCGCCGTAGATCCAGTTTTCAAACTCCTCTACCATATAACCCTTGGTGACGTTGTAGTATGCCGTCGCCTCCATAGCGCTCTTGTCATTCAGGCACTTCGTTTCGAGCGCCTTGAAGTCGTCCTCGGTCATGCTCCCGCTCTTGAATTCGTCAAGGATCGAATTTGCCTTTGCAAGCGCCTCTGCCTTTGCAGCCGCAAGCTTATCCTTATCGGTTTCGTTGTTGTCAACGTAGAAAAGAATATGTCTGCAGTCCTTCGTCGCATAACCGTAATAGTATACGGGGTTTACAACACAGGCAACGGTATAATACTTTTCGCCGTCGCTGTATTGTTCTTCTATAACAAGGGTATCTCCCGACTTGCGGTCAGCGGAATAAGCCCATTCGTAATAGGGCTTATAGGTATCGTCAGCCGCGCCCTCAGCGCTGTAATACTCGGCATCAAGCAGGTATTTTGCAATAATTGCCGCGTCGGACGCGGTGGTGTTTCCGCCGTCCTTTTCAAGCTTTATTATGCCGTTTTTTACCGCATCAACTGTCTTGTTCTGAGAAACGAAGCTTTCGGCTCTTGCCTTCGCGTCGGCTACTGCCGCTTCCTTTTCCTCGTCGGTCGCGGAGCTATCGTACTGTGCAAAGAAACTGTACTGAATAACGTCTATCATAAGGAACTTCTCGGGATGATCCTCGCGGAACTTCTCGAGATCCTCGTCGGTATATTCAATCTTCTCAGACTCCTTGTTCATATAGCTGTAGGCGAGCTGCTGAAGTGTTATGCACTTTTCATAGGTTTCAACGGTGATTCCCTCTACATAGTACTCGGCAAGGAGGGCGTCAAGATCCTTGTAGCCGTTTTCAACCGCATTTGCCTGAAGCTCGGCAATATGATCTGTTATCTCTGCCTCTTGATCCTCGGTCAAGGTGTAGGAGGCGTTATATGCCGCCTCGCACTGTGAAAGAAGCTGATCTACCTGCGAATTAGCCATATCGGAAAAGAACTTGAACCAATCCTTTTCCTCGTTTAAAGTGCATTCCGTCGTTTGCTCGCGAATAGACGAATACGGATCGTATCCGTAATAGTAGTAAAGATACTGTGAATACTGACCGACAAAGTCGTAAAGAAAGAAGGCGTACATCGCGCCGTCAACCTCGTAATGCTCGGTCTTCGCAACGACGAATGACGTGAGGTCTACCTTGCCCTCTTCTTTTTTATCGCAGGATATAAAGGTTGCCAGCATCATGACCGACACAAGTATAAGCGCAATTATTTTTTTCATAATACACTCCAAATGTTTTATATCTAACATAATAACACAACAATATTAACAAATCAAGGCGCGAGAGTGTTTTTTATGTGACGGAAGCAAAAACGGACACCTTTCGGTGTCCGTTTTACATCTATGTTTATCAGCAAACGCCCTGAGCGAGCATTGCTTCTGCGACCTTAATGAAGCCGGCGATATTCGCACCTGCTACAAGGTCGTCACCGAGACCGTACTTGTTAGCGGCGGTGACGGAAGCATCAAAGATGTTCTTCATGATCTGGTGAAGCTTTGCGTCGACCTCTTCTGCCGTCCAGCCGTAACGCATAGAGTTCTGCGACATTTCAAGTCCTGACGTAGCAACGCCGCCCGCGTTTACTGCCTTCGAGGGAGCAACGATAACGCCGTTTGCCTTAAGGTATGCAACCGCCTCGTTGGTAGTAGGCATATTGGAGACCTCAACGTAGTACTTAACGCCGTTCTTTACGATCATCTCGGCTTCCTTAACGTCAACCTCGTTCTGCGTTGCACAAGGCATAAGAATGTCTGCCTTTACGCTCCAGGGCTTCTCGCCTGCGTAGAAGGGCACGCCGAACTTATCAGCGTAATCCTGAACTCTGTTACGGCAGGATGCGCGCATTTCGAGCATATAGTTGATCTTTTCTTCGGTATTGATTCCGACCTCGTCGTAAACGTATCCGTCGGGGCCGGAGATAGTAACTACCTTACCGCCAAGCTCGGTAACCTTCTTAACGGTACCCCAAGCAACGTTACCGAAGCCCGAGACAGCGAAGGTCTTTCCCTTGATATCATCGCCAAAGTGGTTGAGCATTTCAACAGTGTAGTAAACGGCACCGTAACCGGTAGCCTCGGGACGGATGAGCGAACCGCCGTAGGAAAGTCCCTTACCGGTAAGAACGCCGGTGAATTCGTTGCGGAGACGCTTATACTGACCGAACATATATCCGACCTCACGTGCGCCAACGCCGATGTCACCCGCAGGAACATCGGTATCCGCGCCGATATGCTTCGAAAGCTCCGTCATAAAGGACTGGCAGAAGCGCATAACCTCGTTATCGCTCTTGCCTCTCGGGTCGAAGTTCGCACCGCCCTTACCGCCGCCCATAGGGAGAGTGGTAAGAGAGTTCTTGAAGGTCTGCTCAAAGCCGAGGAACTTCATTATAGAAAGATTTACAGAAGGATGGAAACGGATACCGCCCTTATAAGGACCGATAGCCGAGTTAAACTGAACGCGATAACCTTTGTTTACCTGTACGTTGCCGTTGTCGTCAACCCACGGAACACGGAAGGAAATAGTTCTCTCCGGCTCAACCATTCTGTCGACTACGCCTGCAGCCACGAGATCGGGACGCTGATCGATAACGGGCTGAATGGACTCGAGAACCTCCTTGACAGTCTGGTGGAACTCAGTTTCACCGGGATTGTCGCGTACGACCTTTTCGTACACATTTGAAAGATATTCGTTTGTGAATGACATAATTTCTTCCTCCTGAAGAACCGATTTTCGGTGTTAATAAAAAAAGATAGGTTAATTATACAATTTTCATTCACCTTTGTCAATAGCATAAAGCACTTTTTTGAAACTTTTGTGAGTCAAACTTGTAAAAAATGATGTGAAAATGCCGTTTTAACATCACATAATGATTTTTTTGATTGCCTATCTTTCATTTGCTTTAATTTAAGCGCTGTTCTAAAAAGGTCGTCCCATATCATAAAATTTTAGCGGAAAGGGATAAGAAAATGAAAAATGCACGGCGATTCATCTATAACGGTCTGATACTTACCGCGGCGTCTCTTTTACTCCGCACGCTCAGTGTCGGCTTCAATATATTCATAACATCCCGAGTCGGAGAGGTCGGCACGGGGCTTTTTCAGCTCGTTATGTCAGTATATTCCCCTGCCCTCGTTCTTGCGAGTGCCGGCACCTCGCTTGCATCGTCTCGACTCGTTGCTGAGGAAATGGAAAAAAGGCGCGGAAATCCTCGGGCAGTGCTGGTCAGATGCATATTGTTCTCGCAACTATCCTCTCTGCCTATTGCCATTGCTCTTTTTTTGCTGTCGCCGTACATATCGGCATCCTGGCTCGGCAGCAAAAGCGCTTCGCATTTACTTAAAATGCTGTCGGTCGGGATCCCGTTCATTTCCCTCTCGTCTTGCATAAACGGCTTTTTCATCGCACTTCGCAAGGCGAAAAACACAGCGCTTGTACAAATAACAGAGCAGCTATTCAAGATGCTCGTGACCTTTGCGCTGATATACGGTATGGCAGACCGCGCAGAAACGTGTCTACTCCTCGTTGTTTTTGCAAACGTCTGCTCAGACATATTTTCGGTGATTATCTCGCTTGGTCTTTGCTCAAGAGAAGTCAAAAAGCTTCCCCGCCGAAACGCTGCGCGAGGCGGGATATCGGCATCTGTTCTGTCCATTATACTCCCCGTTTCTATCAGCTCATTTTTGCGTTCTGCGCTCACCGCGCTTGAGCACATACTGATACCGAGAGGTCTTCGGAAAAGCGGCCTGTCCTACGGGGCGTCAATGGCATCCTACGGAGTGTTGACCGGAATGGCGCTTCCGATAATATTCTTCCCCGCATCATTTTTATATTCCTTTTCAACCCTTACCGTTCCTGAAATGGCAGAGGCAAACGAAAGAGGCGACAAAGGTGAGATCCTTATCAAAATGCGGCAGATCCTTCGGGCAATCCTCATTTTCTCGGTCGGCGCATCAGGACTTATCCTTGCCTACGGCTCCGACCTCGGTCAAGCAATTTACGGCAGCGACAAGGTTGGATATTATCTTCACATTCTGGCGCCTCTTATTCCGATAATGTACCTTGACAACGTCTGCGATTCAATGCTCAAGGGACTTGGCGAGCAGATATTCACTATGAAGGTTAACGTGATCGACGCCGCATCCTGCGTGCTTTGCGTATTTTTTCTAGTTCCAAAGGTCGGAATAATGGGCTACGTTGCCGTAATTCTTTTGAGCGAGCTTATAAACTTCTCATTCTCAATTCACCGTCTTAAGAAAATAACGGGCGAAAAAACAGGACTTTTGAAATCACTGCCAAAGCCCATTATTTACGTCATCATATCCGTTTTACTGACGAAGCCGATAGCGGGAGCGGCTCAAAGTCCCGTTCTTCGCGCAACAGTCGGCGTCCTGCTCGGCACCCTCGTGTATACTGCCATTATTTTCGGAGAGAAAGCGGCAAGGGACAAGGTAATAAAAGCGGAACGTATCCCATATAATGGAGCAAGAAAAGGATCGGGAGAAGTAACGTGACGGAAGAAATAATGAATTGTCTGCCAAAAAGGATATCGGAGCAATTAAGCAAGCACGACCTTTCGGTCTTGAACGAAATAAGGATCGCCGTGAGCCGCCCGATAACGTTGACGGTCGGAGAAAAGAGCATACTTCTCGGTGATACCGTAACAGCAGAGGAAATGAATCATACGATATCCAATCTCTGCCGCGGCTCGCTTCATTCCTTTGAAAAAACGATATCGGAGGGATACATACCGCTCAGCAACGGCTGCCGAGTCGGAGTTTGCGGCAAATATTCCGAGGGGAGCGTCACGTCGGTCACGTCTATTGTAATACGAATACCGCGCACTATCTCAGGGATAGGAAGCGGACTTTGCAAGCGGCTTATGTTGATGGACGGCGGAATGCTTCTCTATTCTCCTCCCGGAGTCGGTAAAACGACCTTGCTCCGTGATATCGCGTCAACTCTTTCCTCCCCGCCCTTCCTTAAGCGCGTCGCCGTAATTGACAGCCGAAACGAGATATTCCGCCCCGACGCGTTCAGGCACTCTATTGCCGATATTTACACTTCATATCCGAAGAGCGTCGGAATCGAGCTTGCGGTACGCACCATGTCGCCTCAGTACGTCGTCTGTGACGAGCTCGGAGCCGAGGAGGCGGATTCGATACTGTCAACTCAATCCTTCGGCGTGCCACTTATCGCAAGCGCTCACGCCCCGTCACTTGATTCACTTTTATCCCGTCAGGTATTCAAGAAGCTCGACGAAAGCGGAATATTTTCAGCCTACGTCGGAATACGGCGTGAGGGACGGGGCTTCTCCTTTGATATATCGGAAAGGAAATCATTATGATAACCGCAGTCGGAATCACACTTGTGTCACTCTCAATAGTCGGCTTTGGATTATCCTATGTGAACGCCCTCAAAACCGAAAAGGAGAGCGTTCTCGGGCTGATATTACTCACCGAAAGGATAAGGACTCGGATAAAATGCTTCCGTCAGAACCTCGACGAAATATTCGACGGCTTCACCCATCCGTTTCTTGATGCCACGGGTTTTACCGATGACCTCAAAAACAAAGGAATGTCTTTTGCTCTTACAAACAGCGGAGAAAGACTCGGTATTGGGCGAGATATTATGCTTGAGAGCGAAAAGTTCGCGTCAGAGCTTGGAAAAAGCTACTATGACGAGCAGCTGACGCTTTGTGAAAGCTATCTTACCTACCTCAAAACGAAATACGAGGGGATAAACGAGGGCTTACCGACAAAAACCAAGCTCTCGATATCCCTTTCCTGTGCCGTCTCAGCTTTGACGGCAATACTCTTTCTCTGAACGAGAGGACAAGACAAAAAATGGACATAAGCTTGATCTTAAAGGCGGCAGGCGTCGGACTTATCGTCAGCGTCGTTTGTCAGATACTTAACAAATCGGGGCGAGACGAGCAGTCGATGCTTGTCTCGATAGCGGGCGTTATCATAGTGCTGCTTATGCTCGTCAAGGAGCTTGGCACACTCATTTCTTCGATAAAAACGATATTCGGGCTATGATACTTCTTTTCAAGCTCTGCGGTTGCGCGCTTATCGGCGCGATCTGCGCTATGACGCTCAAAAGCACGGCAAAAAGCGTTGCCGCCGCCGTCGCGGTGTTTTCATCGCTTCTGATCCTCGGTGCAGTTATCGGAGGCTTCTCGGATGCAGTCCAAACGATAAACGAGCTTATTAAGGATTCAGGCGTAGCAGGTTACGGAAAGGTAATGCTAAAGGCGCTCGGCATCGGAATCGTTGTGAACACCGTCGGAAATATCTGCCGTGATATGGGTGAAAGCTCAATAGCAAGCGGAGTTGAGCTTGCCGGAAAGATCGAAATGCTTCTTATCTGCCTGCCCGTCATAACCGATACCCTTTCGCTTATTAAGGAGCTTCTTTTATGAGAGCCGCAGCGATACTAATTCTTGTCATATTGCTTTTTATGCCGCCAATGCCGATCTATGCTGAGGGAGAGCTGAAGGATATATATGACTCACTTCCGAACGGTGTCGGCGAGCTTTTACCCGAGGATTTTGGGGACGAGGTCAAAAAAGAGGACGGGACAAGCGCGGTCAAGCTTCTTGACGTGCCGTTTTTCTTCACTTTTTTGGGTAAATCGCTTTCAGCGGCACTTTCCGACACCGCTCCGCTCGTTCTGTCCTTAACCGTCGCCGTCCTGATATGCTCGCTTTTATCCTCATTATCAAATGAAAACCAAACGGTCGGCAAAGTAATGATATTCGCTTCAAGCGTTTGTCTTTGTTCCTCCTGCATTTCGGTAGTGAAGCCGCTGACAGATCAGTGCCTCGGCACGATCAAGGTGATCAGCGGCGTAATCAAAACCTCGCTTCCGATAATGACCGCAGTTTCGCTTTCATCGGGACAGGTAAACGCCGCGGCGGCAAATGCGACGTTTTTGAACGCCGCCCTTGCGCTCACCGAGGAGATAGGCAAAAGCGTCCTCTCACCACTTATCGCAGTTTCGCTCGGATTTACAGCAGTGTCTGCATTCTCACAAGGATCGGGGATCGATCTTACGCGTATGGTCGCATCAGTAAAAAAGGTATTTATTTTTTTAATATCGCTGCTTTCAACCGTGCTTTGCATCATAATGGCATTTCAGACAGTAATTGCCAAGGGGTCGGACACCGTCCTCCTAAGAAGCATCAAATTCGCATCCGGCACGTCGATACCGATAGTCGGTGCGGCGCTTTCGGAGGCGGCGGGAACATATCTTAGCGGGCTCTCGCTGATCAAAAGCTCGGCAGGCGCTCTGATCGCCGCGGCGATCGCGCTGGCAACCCTTCCGATGCTCTTAAAGCTTTTCGCCGTTAAGATCTGCCTGAGGTTCGTCGCGTTTATCTCCGACATTTTGGGCGTAAAGGGTGCTGTCGTGCGGGATTTCAGCTACGTTTGCGATATGCTTATCGCGATGCTCGTCACAAGCTCTCTTATATTCGTTATTTCAATGGGAATTTTTGCATCGGTATTACCGAGTGTTTAGCTATGAAGGAATTACTTTTTGCAGTAATGAGCGTGTCTGTCTGCGCCGCCGTTATCTCAATGCTTTCGCCCGAAAACGAGAGTATAAAAAAACAGATATCGTTCGTATGTGCGCTATCAATCTGTGCAGCCCTTTCGCTTCCGATAATTAGACTAATATCGGGTGAAAGAGCCAGCATCGACGTTTCCCTTAAGAATGAAGAGGCGAGCGGAGATTCTAAGGCATTTGAAGCTATCATCGATCTTGCGTCAAAGAGAATATGTGCCGAAATGGAAGCGCTTGCCGAAAGCCGATACGGAATAAAGAACGCCGTTCTGACGCTGAGGCTCGACGCTTCGGACAAGGAAAACGTGAGGATAATATCAGGCACTCTCGACGGCGAGGGGGATCTCGGCGGAGCGGCGGAATATATTGGAAAGGAGCTTGGATGTGAGATCGGGTATGAAGAATAACGATGGAGCTTTGAGTGCAATATTCAAAAACAAAAAGACCGTAATATTACTTCTTATCGGAATCGTCGCAGGTGTCTTCCTGATATTCGTCGGAAACGGCGAATCCAAAACGGAAAACAAGGCAATTCCCGATCTATCGGCACAGATAGAGGTAACTAACGAATACATCAAGAATCTCGAAATGCGTATAAGTCAAATACTTTCCAAAATGGACGGCATATCCGACGTTTCAGTCATAATTACCGCAGATTCCTGCGCCGAAACTATCTATGCGCAGAACGGGCGTTACGACGGCGGGTCGCTAACTGAAAAGGAATACGTTATAATCGACCGTAACGGCAACGACGAGCCGATCGTCGTGAAGCTCGTATATCCGAAGATACGCGGCGTTGCCGTCGTATGCTACGGCGGAAGCAATCCGATAAATCAGGAAAAAATATCAAGGCTTCTGTCTTCCCTCCTCGACATAGCACAAAATCAGGTATATGTCAGCGGTTAAGCACATATATTTTACCAAAGAAACTTTCGGAGGAATCTTATGCTTAAACTCAAAAAGCCCAACACGGCTCTGATCGTAGCAAAAACCAAGGAGGCAGTAAAAAAGATAGGACGAAGAAATCTGGCAATCATCCTTTCGGTTCTCGTCATAGGCGGCGCGGTATGGCTAAACGTAGCTCTCTTCACCGCAGGAACAAAGCAGGCAGGCGGTTCAGCCGGTAACGGGAATATCGTAGTTGACGGCAACGGAAGCGGTAGCTTGAACGAGGTTGACAGCTTCTTTGCATCAACTCAGATCGAGCGCCAAAGATCTCGCGACGAGGCAATCGAGGTGCTTCAGCTCGTAGTTGAAAACCCCGAGGCGCTCGACGAATCAAAGGTCGTCGCAATGCAGGAGATCTCGAAGATTGCCTCTGCAATCGAGAACGAGGGAAAGATCGAATCGCTCGTTACCGCAAAGGGCTTTGAAAAGTGCATCGCTGTAATCAGCGACAGCGGCTGCAGCGTTATCGTCAAGACCTCGAGCGCTCTTATGCCTAATCAGGTAGCACAGATCCAGGAGATCGTTTACGAGCAGTCTGGCATTCTCCCCGCAAACACGAAGATCATCGAAAAGATCGCATAACAAAAAACCGTTTGGAAATTCCAAACGGTTTTTTGTTATTACTCGTCGTCAGCTTCAGCTGCGTTTTCTTCCGCGTAGCTGTCACCGAGCTGATATTCGGGGGGAGAATCGTCAAAACGTGCTCTCTTCTCTATCTTATTCTTCGGAACTATTCTCGAAGCGGCTGTACGGGGAGGACGCGCAGGCGTCTTGGGTGCGCTCGATGCGCCGTCACAGCTGATAACTACGCGGCGGTTATTATCTGCGCCGACGGAATTCGTCGTAACGCCCGAAATGCCCTGAATTTCGGAATGGATTATTCTTCTCTCATAGGCATTCATCGGCTCAAGAGTTACGTTTTTGCGGTAACGGAGTGCCTTGTCAGCCATTCTTCTTGCGAGACGGCGGAGGGTGTCCTCACGCTTTGAGCGGTAGTTCTCAACGTCAACGGTAATTCTCGTGTAATTGCTCTCGTCGTCCTCTTCGCGGCGGTTTGCGGCGAGATTGGTGAGATACTGAAGAGAATCAAGGGTATCGCCGTGATGTCCGATAAGAACGCTTGCTTCCTCACCCGTAATGTTTATAAGGAAAGCTCTCTTGCTTCCGGGAATTACGGAGATGGTCGCATCGGCGATTATGTCCATATCTCTTATAAGTGTCTTAACGAAGGAAAGCGCGGTCATTTCGGGAGAGGAAACATAGCTTACCTTTACGGTAGCGGGAGTTTCGCCGAATCCGAGGAAGCCCTTTTTCGGTGCTTCAATAACCTCATAGGTTACGGCAGAGGAGGAAACACCGAGCTTTTCAGCGCCCTCGTTCACCGCCGCCTCGATCGTTTTAGCGGTAACGGTTATTTCCTGTTTCATTCATTCACATCCTTGTTTTTCAGTCTTTTTCAGACTTTTTATCGGTTTCGTCCTTCATATCGGCGGGAGCGATAAGGGACGCCTTGGGGTCCTGTTTTTTCTTCGGCTCGGGCTTCGGCGCCGGAGCTACTTCATCGTCATCAAGGTCGATGCGGTGAGCGGCGCGCTTGCCTGTATTCGCCTTCTTCTTATACTGCTTAACGCCCTTGTTCATTTCGATCTCAGCGCGCTTGTAATCCTCCTCCGTAAATACGGGAACCGGGTACATATACTTGAGCGCAACCTGCTGACCGAAGGAAAGCACGTTATTGTATATCCAATAAACCGCGATGATCGAAGGCATACCGAAGGTAATGAACGTCGACATAAGGGGCATCACGTAGTCCATTATCTTCATCGAACAACCCATATCCGCGCTTTGCTGCTGCTGAATATCGGACTGATACATAAACTTCTTCGACAGCTTCATACTTCCGAAGGTAAATACGAATGTCAGTATCGGTATAAGGATATACCAGTTAAGGGCGACGGTCGGATATACCGAAAGGTCAAAGGTCTCGCCAAAGAGGTAGAAATTAGGCAGATCCTTATAGGTTACGCCTTCGGGGACACGCCCGAATTCTTCAAGAGTTTGGTAGTTATTTCTTACTATACGAACGAATTCGATCTCATCGTCCTTGGTAAAAGGGTTGCCCACCTTGTCATAGATCGGCACGCCGTATTCACCGTACTCAACCTTTTTTGCCTGCTTATCGATTTTCTTCAAGAGAGCGTCTGAAATACCTTCTTTGTCAAGCACATCGAGATTGTAAAGACGCACGATCTCGACGCCAAGCTCTTTGACCTCGGTCTTGGAAAGATCAGACACATAGGTAACAGGCTGGCGCATTACACCGTAAACCGCAAAGACGATAAAAAGCTGAAGTATCATAGGAAGACATCCCGAAGCGGGATTATAGCCCTCGTCCTGATAAAGCTTCATCAGGTCTTCCTGCATCTTCTGACGGGTAACCTGGTCGTCGCGTCCTGCATAGCGCTTACGAATTGCCTGCTCCTTCGGGCGAAGCTTCGCCTGTCGGAGCATATTTTTCTGCTGTTTAATACCGAAGGGGAAAAGAAGCAGCTTCATTATTATCGCAAAAATAAGAAGCGCGATCGCATAGTTCGGTACGAGCTTATAGCATAAGTTGATTATCCAACCTATCGGTTTATTCAAAAAACCCATTTTTCTTACAGCTTGTATAAACAAGCGTCCTTTCAATTTTTATCGGAGTTCTCGTTTTTTAACTCCTTGCCACGGCCACGGTAAACAATTCTTTCCGCCGTCATCTTACGGAAAGCGCCCTTTTTCGGGACACGGTCGATGCCGCCTCGACAGAACGGATTGCAGCGAAGTATCCGCCACACCGTTAAAAAGAATCCACGTATCGCGCCCCACTCGCTTATTGCCTCGTAGGCGTAGGTCGAGCAGGAAGGATAAAAGCGACAGCACGGACGCTTTTTCAGAGGTGAAATATATTTTCTGTAAATATCAATGAGCCACAGAAAAAATCTTTTCATAGTTCCTCCGTAGTTTGAGTTAATATATTTGCCAATATACTAACAAAATGGCGGACCTGTTACAGTCCGCCGAAAAAATCAAGAAGAAAGCCGTCACTTAAAAAGCTCAAGCTTATTAAAAGCACGGTTCATATCGCGCCCGACCTGATCGGATTTCGCCTCACGTATTTTTTCCCTTGCGGTAATTACGATAAGGTTTCCGGTCTTTATGGGGTTACACGATATGATATTTCGATACGCCGCACGCATAACGCGCTTTGCGCGGTTACGGACTACGGCATGTCCGAGCTTCGTCGTTGCGGTAAAACCAATGCGGTTAAGAAATTCCTTCTGCGGATTTTCCTTACGAAGACGCCCTGCCTTCAGGTCTTTAAGAACGTACACGGCAACGGTATCGGTAACGTACCGCTTCCCGCCCTGATACGCCTTAACGAAAAGATGGTTTTCTTTTATGGCGAATTCTTTCACACCTTTACCCCTTCTTGAATTGAGAAGAATCAGTGGGTAAGTCTTGCTCTGCCCTTAGCGCGTCTTCTCTTGAGTACCTTTCTTCCGTTTGCAGTGCTCATTCTCTCGCGGAAGCCGTGCTCTTTCTTTCTCTGAAGCTTTTTCGGCTGGTATGTTCTAAGCATTTTTGTGTCACTCCTTTTCCTTGGCGTTTAATGACGTTACTCTATATTATATACATATTTTAGGTCATTTGTCAAGTATTTTTTACTACTTAACGCAATTATTTTTATTTTATTGTCGCCCATACGGAAATTTCGGTTAATTGTAGTCCTTTTTACCACTTGCTTTTTGCTTATTATAGTGATATAATTTTACTATCAACTTACAAATAAGGAAGGCATAAGAAATGAAGATTCTTATAGTCGGCTGCGGTAAGATAGGCTCTACCCTTCTTTCCTCTCTTACAAGTGAAGGACACGATATCGTTGCTATCGATTCCGATCCTTCGGTGATTACCGAGCTTACGAATATATACGACGTTATGGGCATTTGCGGAAACGGTGTCGACAGCGATATTCTTGTTGAAGCAGGTGTAAAGGATGCGGAGCTGTTTATCGCGGCGACCGGCTCCGACGAGTTCAATATGCTGTCCTGCTTCCTTGCAAAGAAGCTTGGTGCTTCTTACACTATCGCGAGGATCAGAACGCCGGAGTATAATGACAGCAGTCTTACCTTTATGAAGGAACAGCTTGAGCTTTCCCTCTCAATAAATCCCGAGTTGCTTGCGGCGCAAGTGCTTTTTAACGTACTTAAATCCCCCTCTGCCGTTAAGATCGAAACCTTCAGCGGCAGATATCTTGAAATGGTCGAGCTGCGCCTAAAGCCCGATTCGGTGTTTGACGGAGTAAAGCTGAGCGAGCTTCGCGAAAAATATAAGGCGAAGGTGCTTGTCTGCTGCGTCAAGCGCGGTAACGATATGTTCATCCCCGACGGTAATTTCGTTCTTAAGAGTAACGATACTGTCGGTATAACCGCAACTCACACCGAGATCCAAAAGTTCTTCAAGGCGGCAGGACTTCTTCAGAAGCAGGCGAAAAACGTTATGATTCTCGGCGGAAGCCGAACTGCCGTATACCTTTCGGAGATGCTTCTTTCAATCGGCTGTAACGTTAAGATAATCGAAAAGGATCTGACGAAGGCAAAGCTCCTTTGCGAGACCCTGCCCGGCGCGGTGATAATAAACGGTGACGGCGCACAGCAGGAGCTTCTCGTCGAAGAGGGCGTAAATGACCTTGACGCATTCGTCTCCCTCACCGGCACGGACGAGGAAAATATCCTCATTTCCATATTCGCATCAAACCAAGGCGTACCGAAGACTATCTCGAAGGTAAACCGTGAGGAGCTTGCGCTCATGGCGGAAAAGCTCGGTGTTGACACAGTAGTTTCGCCGAAGAAGATGATCTCCGATCAGCTCGTAAGCTACGCTCGCGCGCTTCAGAACTCGCTCGGAAGCAACGTCGAAACGCTTTACAAGCTTATGGACGGAGATGCCGAGGCGCTTGAATTCAACGTTGTAGCCGATCCGAGGATAAACGGCATTCCGCTTAAGGACCTTAAGCTGAAAAGCAACATTCTTATCGCAGGAATTATCAGAGACAGCAAGACTGTCATTCCCGGCGGTAACGACGTTATTCTCGCAGGTGACCGAGTCGTGGTTATCGCGGCGGGACAGAAGCTTTCCGACCTTTCGGGTATACTCAAATAAGGCGGTGTAAGTATGAACCGCAAAATGGTATTTTACACGACAGGACACATTCTGATCCTTGAAGCGATCCTCTTTATGCTTCCGCTTCTCTGCTCCGTCATATATAAAGAGACCTCGTCGGTCATCGCGTTTGCGATCTCTGCGGGAATCGCGCTCGGAGTAGGACTTATCATGAGCGCTCTGTCACACACTAAAAACAAGCTGATATTCGCAAAAGAGGGATTTGCAATAGTCGCGCTTGCGTGGCTCGCTGTCTCGGCGGTCGGCGCACTTCCATTCGTTATCGGAAAATTCATTCCGTCTTACGTAGATGCGTTCTTCGAAACAGTCAGCGGCTTCACGACGACGGGAGCAACGATCCTCAGCGGTGCTGAAATAGAAGCAATGAGCCGCGGTATGCTTTTCTGGCGCTCCTTTACGCACTGGATCGGCGGTATGGGAGTGCTTGTCTTCCTTATGGCAATTCTTCCGACGGACTCGGGTCGCTCAATACATATAATGCGAGCTGAGGTTCCGGGACCTATCGTCGGTAAAATCGTTCCAAAGATCAGAGAGACCGCAAAAATCCTTTATCTCATTTATGTTGCTCTGACGGGTATCATGCTCGTGTTCCTGCTCTGCGGGGGTATGCCGCTGTTTGACAGTCTTCTTCACACGTTCGGTACGGCAGGTACTGGCGGCTTCGGCATAAAGGCGGACAGCATCGCAAGCTATTCACCGTATTTACAGTGGGTGATAACGGTGTTTATGCTCCTTTTCGGTATAAACTTTAACCTTTTCTACCTTGTTCTGATAAAGAAATTCACTTCTGCTATCAAGAGCAGCGAGCTTTGGTGCTATCTCGGAATCGTCCTAACATCTATAGTCGTAGTTTCTATCAATATTTCTCATCTTTTTTCATCAATTGGCGAAACAATTCGTCATTCCGCTTTTCAAGTCGCATCTATCGTTTCAACGACGGGATATACGACGACCAACTTTGCCATAGAGTGGCCCGGATTTTCAAAGACTGTGCTTTTGATACTCATGATCATAGGAAGCTGCGCCGGCTCAACGGCAGGAGGTCTTAAGGTCAGCCGCGTTATGCTGCTTATCAAAACCGTTAAGGCGGACCTGCGAAAAATGCTTCGTCCGCGTTCGGTCAACGTTGTGAAGCTTGAGGGAAAAACGGTCGATGACGCAACGATCCACAGCACGAGCGTATATCTTATAACCTACTTCATTATATTCCTTTCACTTGTTCTGCTCATCTCAATTGACGGATACAATATCGAAACGACGCTAAGCTCAGTTGCCTCGTGCCTTAACAATATCGGTCCTGCATACGGTGACGCTGCTGCAAACTACTCATTATTTTCGAGCTTCTCAAAGATCATCCTCTCCTTTGCAATGCTGATAGGACGACTTGAGATCTTCCCGATACTCCTTGCACTCTCCCCCGCGACTTGGAGAAAGAAATAAAATATAAACCGTCTGCAGGCGCAGACGGTTTTTCCTTTTCTATTCTCTTTTATCCAAAAATCCACCCTCTCGGGTGGATTTTTGTTTTTAGAACTCAGCCGATCCCGTAGTTCTCGGGAAGGATTCAACGTCACGGATGTTCGAGATGCCCGTCATATACATGATAAGACGCTCGAAGCCGAGACCGAAGCCGGCGTGCTTAGCGCCGCCGTAACGGCGAAGGTCAACGTACCAGCTGTAATCCTCGGGCTTAAGACCGAACTTGTCGATGCTCTCGAGAAGCACGTCAAGACGCTCCTCTCTCTGAGAACCGCCGACAAGCTCACCGACACCGGGAACAAGGAGGTCAACTGCCGCGACGGTCTTTCCGTCATCGTTTACGCGCATATAGAACGCCTTGATGTCACGAGGCCAATCGGTAACGAATACCGGCTTACCGAATACCTGCTCGGTAAGGTATCTCTCGTGCTCGGTCTGGAGGTCCATACCCCAATCAAGCGGATAATCAAACTTAACGCCGCTTTCCTTAACGAGCTTGACTGCCTCGGTGTAAGGTAGACGGACGAAGTCGGAATTAACGATGTTGTTAAGACGAGTAAGAAGTGTTGTATCAATAAACTTGTTGAAAAGCTCAAGCTCGTAAGGACACTGCTCCATAACGTATGCTACAACGTACTTAAGCATGCTCTCAATAACTTCCATATCGTCGTTGAGATCGGCGAACGCCATCTCGGGCTCCATCATCCAGAACTCTGCCGCGTGACGGGGAGTGTTCGACTTCTCTGCGCGGAAGGTCGGGCCGAATGTGTATACGTTAGCGAACGCCATAGCATAGGTCTCGACGTTAAGCTGACCCGAAACGGTAAGGTTCGTGCTCTTGCCGAAGAAGTCTTGCGAGAAATCTACCTGTCCATCCTCGGTCTTGGGAAGATTGTCGAGGTCAAGAGTGGTAACGCGGAACATTTCGCCTGCACCCTCGCAGTCGCTTCCCGTGATTATCGGAGTGTGAACGTAAACGAAGTTTCTCTCCTGGAAGAACTTGTGGATCGCGTAAGCGGCAACCGAACGGACGCGGAATACCGCCTCGTACTTGTTAGTTCTCGGACGGAGATGCGCGATCGTACGGAGAAATTCGTCGGAATGACGCTTCTTCTGAAGCGGATAGTCGGGAGTAGAAGTACCCGTTACATCGATCTCCTCTGCATTAAGCTCGAAGGGCTGCTTTGCCTCGGGAGTGAGAACTAGCGTACCCGTGATCGAGAAGGACGCACCGACGTTCTGCTTGGCAACTTCTGAATAGTTCTCAAGCTTCTCCGCTTCAAATACTACCTGAAGGCAAGGAAGGGTGCTTCCGTCGTTAAGGTCGATAAATCCGAATACGTTGCTCGCTCTTATCGAACGGCACCAGCCGCAAACGGTTATCTTAGTATCTGCAAAGCTTTCGGGGCTTGCATACAGTTCTTTAATAGTTGTTCTTTTCATGATGATATTTCCTTTATATTGTTTCTTATCTATTTGATAAAGCTACGTATTCGGTTTCTTGCTTTACGCTCGTATACGCGGGGCGTATAATCTTACCTGCGTTTTGGATTTCTTCCATTCTGTGAGCGCTCCAGCCCGCAATTCTCGCAACCGCGAATATGGGCGTAAAAAGCTCATAAGGAAGCCCGAGCATCTTATAGACCATTCCGGAATAAAAGTCAACGTTGGCGCTGACGCCCTTATACATTTTTCGTTTTTCCGCAATTATCTCGGGCGCGAGCTTCTCAACAGTTTCGTAAAGCTCGAATTCCTCCTGCATTCCTTTTTCTTCGGAAAGTTTTTTTGCATAAGTACGAAGAATATCCGCTCTCGGATCGGAAAGCGAATAGACGGCGTGTCCCATACCGTATATAAGACCTGCTCTATCGAACGCCCGCTTATCAAGCAACTTTACCAGATGATCCTTAACTGCCGATTTATCCTTAGTATTGACCGTCGCTTTCATATCGTCGAACATCTGCATTACCTTGACATTCGCGCCGCCGTGACGCGGTCCCTTAAGCGAGCCAAGCGCCGCGGAAATTGCAGAATAGGTGTCGGTTCCAGATGACGTTACTACGTGAGTAGTAAACGTGGAGTTATTACCCCCGCCGTGTTCGGCGTGAAGAACGAGTGCGAGGTCAAGCAGCTTCGCTTCAAGAGGCGTATACTTTCCGTCCTCTCTGAGAAGGTACAACAGATTTTCAGCCGTGTTAAGCTCTTTTTTCGGATAGTGAATGAAGAGACTGTTATTATTATGATAATGCTGGAACGACTGATAGCCGTACACGGCAAGAAGCGGAAATTCAGCTATAAGCTGCAGACATTGGCGCAGAATATTTGCTGTAGATATATCGTCCGGGTTTTCGTCGTAAGCGTATAGCGCCAGAACACTTCTTGACAGAATATTCATCATATCCTTGCCGGGCGCTTTCAGGATCATATCTCTAACAAACGACGGTGGTAATGAACGGTATGCTGAAAGGTGATCGCAGAACCGTTCAAGCTCATCATTATTCGGCAGCTTAGAGAACAAAAGCAGATAAACCGTCTCCTCAAATCCGGGACGGTCATCGTCAAGGAATCCCTTTACGATATTTCGAACGTTTATCCCTCTGTAATACAGCTGACCCTTGCACGGGATCTCGTTTCCATCCGCATCCTTATCCTTTGCCTTGATACGGGAAACCTCGGTAAGACCTGCAACAACGCCGTTTCCGTTAATATCGCGCAGACCGCGTTTAACATCGTATTTGGCGTACATTTCCGGCACGATATGGTTGCTCTTATCCGAAAGGGCAGCAAGCTCTCTTATATATGGTGTGATTTCTGAGTAATTCATCGTCTTTTCTCCTTGCCTAAAATTACCGCTCTATACTTGACGGTTTTTTGTATTTCTGATATTTATCTTTTATTATGTATGTGCTTTTTCTTGTTCTTCACGCTGATCCCAAACGGCGCAAGCTTTTTGCCGAGCGAATAGTAATCGCCGTGGGCATACGCGGTAAGGTCTGCCTTTTCGAGATGAAGCTTTCCCTCTCCGTCGACGAGCGTTTCGTCAACGTGGACAGCTACTATCTCGGCTAAAAACATATCGTGAGTACCGAGCGGAATTATATCCTTCACCTTACATTCAAGATTGATCGGACACTCGTCGATAAGCGGAGATGACACCTGCGTCGCCTCCGCCTTCGTGAAGCCGCATTTTTCGAATTTATTGACCTTTTTGCCTGTATATATGCCGCAGTAGTCCGCCTTTTTGATAAGGGAGGTCGGAGTAAGGTTTATAACGAACTCGCCTTTTTCCTTGATAATGCCGTAAGAATGACGGCTCGGGCGCAGGGAGATATACGTCATCGGCGGCTTAGTGTTGACCGTACCCGTCCAGGCAACCGTAACGATGTTACTCTCTACCATATCGCCGCAAGACACCATAACGGGCGGCACGGGTGATGTAAGCACCGTTCCCTTCCAGACCTGCTTTTTCATGCCGTTTCCTCACAAACGATGGCAGAAAGCTTCGAAAAAGCATCGGCGAGGAAGTAAATATTATATCTCGACGCAACGGTATCACGCTTTGTATGTATGTACGGAGTATATAATACGCCCTTTTTACTCTTTTTGCAAGCCATAACCGAAATTCCGTAGGGGAAATTTTTACTGTCGGTATTACTCGCACTTCCCTTTTTCGGGTAAAGACCGACGTTATACTCATTATTGCCCTTTACGGTATCGGATATTTTACCGAAGATAGCATGATTTTCAGCTTTTTCCATCGCGATAATAACGAAATTATCTCCGTTTCCGACGCAGTCGAAATTGATAAGCGGCTTGCTCTCCCAAAGTTCCTTGTTCGATTTAAGAAGTGCCTTTGAGCCGAGGAGACCCTTTTCTTCGTTGTCGAAAAGGATATACGCCGCGCTTTTCGGGTTCTGGGACATAATGGAAAGAACCGTAGCAACTCCCGAAGTATTATCATTTTTATTGGCCTTATTATCTCCGCATCTCATAATTCCGAAAAATACTCCGAAATAGAGCACAAGATAAATAGCTGCAAGCGCAGGATTAGGCAAGCTGAATGCCGCCTGTAACGCATAAGCGATACCGAGAGAAGCAAATGCAATTACAAGCGGGATGCCAAGCCCGTACAAGCGGGCAAGCCCGGGATTTCGCGGCATCATAAGATTAGGCACAAGCGAACGCGCAGGGGTATCGTAATGCGCGGTATAAACGACGCTCGCATTTTCAATATCGCCGATAACTATATTGTTGTGCTTCTTTTCAAGCCGCTCAATCCGAGCGTCAAGACCTACGCTTTCCGCCTCGGCTTTGACGTACTCAAAAAAAGCGGATTTTTCCACTGCATTTCGTCTTATAGGAAATTTACCGTTTATCTCGGTTAAATAATCCTTCATTTTTCGCTTTCCTCAAGCGCCATAAACATATCGACTCTCGTCTTGTGTCTGCCGCCCTCGAAGGAAGCGTTAACGAACTGATCGACGATGTCGATAGCAAGCGCCTGTCCGACAACGAGCGCGCCGATGCAAAGGACGTTTGCGTCGTTGTGCATTCTCGTAAGACGCGCGGAATAGGTGTCAGAGCAAAGCGCGGCGCGAATACCGTGATGCTTATTTGCCGCCATGCTCATTCCGATTCCCGTCGAGCAAAGAAGTATTCCAAGCTCCGCCTCATTATTCTGAAGCGAGAGGCAGACCTCGTGTGCATATATCGGATAGTGTACCGACTCGGGGCCGTTCGTACCCTTGTCGATGACGTTATATCCAAGATCCGTTAAATGTTTTACGACCTTATCCTTGAGTTCATAAGCTCCGTGGTCGCATCCGATAGCAATAGTTTTCATATCTTTTCTCCGTTTCTCATTCTTTCCGCCTGTGACGGACGTAAATATGTTGGCGAGAGCGCAAGGTCGGTAAAGCCGTCCTTATTCTCCGCATTTTCGTAATTATTAAGCGCACAAAGCGCAACGGAATATCCGTTTTGATGTGTTAGAATTTCATTTATCGGCATAATGCTTAGATTACCCTCTGCCGCTTTTCTGATGATATGCTCTCCGCCGCCATTTATATATATCGGCTTGTTTCCGTAGCTCAGAAGCTCACTTGCAAGCTCTGATGCGGGGATCGTTCTGTCCGGTGTAAGACGCTTTATAACGCCGTTTTCAGAGATGAAAAGCGCGTTATAAAGCTGCGAACGGCGGGCATCCATCGCGGGACATATTATTCCGTCAATGTTAGTAAAATTATATGCAAGCGCTTCCGTTGCCGAAACGCCGACGCAGGGCTTATTAAATCCGAAGGCAAGCCCCTTGACCGTCGAAACTCCGATACGAACGCCCGTAAAGGATCCGGGACCAGACGAGCAGGCGAAAAGGTCAATATCGGAATAATTAAGTCCCGCCGCCCTCATAAGATTTTCAATAGCAGGAAGAAGAAGCTCGGAATGGCTCTTTCCTGCGTTTATGACCGTGCTTCCGATGAGCGTCTTGCCGTCAGTTATCGCAACCGCGGCAGTATTTTCGGTAGAGTCAAGAGCAAGTATTTTCATATATTTTCTACCTCCTCCGCAGTTATCTCACGGCGGTCGTTTTCAAGCTTTTTGATGGTCAGCTTAATATACTTTTCGGGAAGCGCAAACGGTATCTTCTCGCACCACTCCGCCGCGATCACGCAGTTTTCGTAATCGTAAAAGCCGATCGAATAAAGATCGTCGTCGCTCTCGATTCGGTACATATCGCAGTGGCAAAGAGTTCTGCCGCCGCCGTAGTATTCGTTGACAATAGTGTAGGTCGGTGAGCAAACGTGCGCGCCCGGGGTAATGACTTCACAAAGTCCGCGCGCAAAGGCAGTTTTCCCTGCCCCGAGATCGCCGTACATAGCAATAAACGCGTCGGTCTTTCCGTTAGCCAGTAAATACTGCCCAAGCTCTCGCCCGACGTTTTCCGTTTCAGTCACCGATGCGGTGACGACAGTTATGGGTAAAGATGTCAATACCGCATCCTCCTTGCCGATGATTACCCTATATTATACCATATGTTAAGATGTTTGAAAAGTATTTTTTACAAAAAAGGCAAATATTTCTTTACAATACGGCAAAAATGTGCTATAATTCATTTCGTAAATATTTCCGCCCTTAGCTCAGCTGGATAGAGTATCAGATTCCGATTCTGAGGGTCACAGGTTCGAATCCTGCAGGGTGGGCCAACAAAATCCTTGGTTCGCCGAATGGCAAACCAAGGATTTTGAATGATGTTTGCCTTCGGCAAAATGATATTGGCTTCGCCAAATGATGTAGCTTCGCTAATGATATATGGCTTCGCCATAATGACGGCAAATATCGCATCATTGCGAACGGAGTGAGCAACATCATTTTTGAGCGTAGCGAAAAACATAATATCGCCACAAGGCGATGCATCATTTATCAAAAAGAAATAAGGAGTCGATCGCGTGAAAGAAAATAGACTTGCAGATCTTTCCATGGAATTTGCCGTGGATATTATTAACCTTATTAAGCATTTGAAGTCTAATCACGAATCTATTATATCCAATCAGATTGGCAGAAGCGGAACTTCTATTGGCGCAAATATTCACGAAGCGCAATATGCACAAGGTAAAAAGGATTTTATTTCTAAGCTTGAAATTGCATTGAAAGAAGCAAGCGAAACAGGTTATTGGCTTGAATTGCTGTATAAAACAAATTATATTGACGAGCAATTATACAAATCACTTTCTTCTAAATGCACTTCGTTACGTATAATGCTCATTTCATCCTGTAAAACCGCCAAAGGAAACAAACAATGACAAACAATCCCTCATTTTGGAACTCAATCGACAAACTGCTCGACGTTTCTAAGGTCGTGATCGACAGACCGAAAGGAAGCGCTCACCCAAAATTTCCCAATCTCATTTACGGTGTAGATTACGGATACCTAAAAAACACGTCGTCAATAGACGGCGATGGAATCGACGTTTGGGTGGGAAGCAACGGCAAAACTGCTGATGCGGTAATGTGCATCGTTGACCTGATGAAAAGAGATTCCGAGATCAAAATTCTGATCGGCTGCACGGAAGAAGAAAAAGAGTATATTTACGAGTTTCACAACAAAAGCGAGTTTATGAAAGGCATACTGATTCGCAGATAGAGCAAAAGCACTTCGCAAGAAGTGCTTTTGCTCTATCTGATGCTTCAAACCTCGCGCCATCCCCTCAAATAATAATTATTGACAAAAAAGTCAATTTGTGTTATAATATAATTGTACAAGATTCTCAATATTTTGTCGACAAGGAGGTCACTATGAAAAAGAAGGTTTTAATCGTTTTATGCTGCGTAGCTCTGATCGTCATTACCGCATGCGTGATCGTCGGAATTGTTTTGAGCCAACCCGCGCCGGTCGTTACCAAATTTGAAAAAGAGAGAGCTAAAGAGATCGCCTCGTTCAAAGAAAAAAAGCCCGGCTATATTATTGATGCTGATAATCGTGCGGGGCATGTAGAGATTATCTTCATGATTCGTCCCGGTAGCAGTATGACTCCCGATAAATTCGCGAAGAAATACAATTTGAAGACGCTTTTCCCCAAGGCAGAGATCAAAGTCAGTGAGTACAGTACTATAACTCTCAACTTCAAGCGAAACGACTACACAAGGGCCACACACCTGATACTTACCAAGCTTTCAGAAGAAGCGGCCTCTGTTTATACAATCCACCCTCACGTTTACGCCGGTTCAAGTATAAAATATAAGCCCGATATTTCTCAACACGCAAAAAATCCGACAGAGCTTGAATACACGGTTCTTGACGAAAACGCTCTGCGAAAGTACATTCTGTATGACGATGAATTTATCAACGTTGATCGGATACTTTTAACAAAAGAGGATTACGACACCTACATCGATATGCTCATTGCATCTCGCAAGTCCGAAGAACCCCCGGAAGTCCTCGAAACATTAAATAATAGTATGAAGGATAAATACAACGAGGAATTTTTCGAAACTAACGCCCTGCTTGTAACAAAGCAGATAACCGGCGGTGCTTCAGTTGATAATGTTTATCTTTCCGAAGATAACAAAATTTATGTAGTAATTCGCTCAAGCGAAATGGGTAATGGCGGATATATGACCATTCCGGAGCTTTCAGAAAACACCTTCCACATAGCGGTAAGCAAAGACGCGATCAAGGACGCGACCGAGCTTATAACACTTGACTGATACAAATTTGAAAAAGGCAGACATTCGTCTGCCTTTTCTCTTTACAGCTTTTCAAGATACCCTTTCATATCAAAATCCTCAAGGATTGAATCCTTTTTCAGATACAGAGGATGATGCGGATGTCCCTTAATTGACGGCTTGCCCGTCATAAACCATTTTGCGCCGAACTCGTTACCGATTGCTGTCATATCGCGCAGGCACTCCTTAAGGTAGCCGCGCTTTTCGATTATCGTTCCCCACGCCGCCCAGACCGACGGATTTTCGCCGCTTCTTTCGAGAACGAAACGAAACGCCTTCATATTCTCGCGGTGGAGCTGCTCGTTAAAGCTCTTATCCATCATATCGGGATTCGTAGCTCTTTGAGCGTAAACGTTGAACATTATAAAGCTGTCGTAGCCGTTACCGAGCGCGATTCGTTCAACGCTTTTGAGCGTATTGTCAAGATCGTCGGGTGCGGCAGTCGACGGATTTATGCCGATGGTAATAAGCGGCTTTTTTCCAACCGTACCGAGAATATAACGGTATTCCGAATAAAAATCGGGAATATAAAGCCACCTTTCGCGGTCGTATGACGCACTTTCCTCACGGTGCTGACGTGCATCGTCAAAGGACAGTATCTCTATTTTCTCGGTCTCACAAAGCGGAATATGCATTACTTCTTGTCATCCTTATGCTTTTCGGGATTTAAGCGGTAAAGCACGAAGCGGTAACCGATTACCTGAATGACCTCTGCCCCCGTCTTTTCGGCAAGCTCATTTGCCGCCTCGCGTGCCGTCAGCGGACAGGTCTCAAGCACGCGGAGCTTTATAAGCTCGCGCGCCGTCAGTGCCGCATCTATATTTTTAATCAGCTCTTCGCCTATTCCGTTATGTCCGACCTGCTGTATCGCCTGAAGCGAATTTGCCTGCGCGCGAAGAGCCGCTCTTTCTTTTCCTGTCATAATTATTGTCCTTTCAATAGGTTTATACTATTCTATCACATTTTTTCGCCGTAATCAAGAGCAAAAAACTTGCAAGGGGCGCTCTTTTATGTTACAATACTACTGAAAGGCGGTGAAAATATGGCAGACGTGAATATCGAGCTGTTTCTGAAGCTTATGAACAGCGAAATATCGTCCCTAAGAGGTGTCGGCGTAAAGCGTGCCGAAGCCTTTTCGCGCATGGGTATTTACACCGTCGGCGACCTTATCGACCATTTCCCCCGTGCCTACCAAAACCGAGGCAATATAAGAAAGCTATCCGATGCAATAATCGGTGAAAACTGCTCATATCTGCTAACCGTCGGCACGGAGCCGCGTTCCGCCACGCTCAAAAACCGCAAGGTGCTGACCAAATTCCGCGCGTTTGACGAAAGCGGAACTGTCGAGATAACCTATTTCAACAGCCGTTATCTTGAAAACGCATTCCGAGTCGGTGAAACGCACCGCTTCTGGGGTAAGGTAAACCGCGTCGGCAAGCGTCTTATAATGTCAGCCCCAATTCACGAATTTTGTATAAGCGAAAACGAGCTTCCTGATTTTACGCCCGTTTATTCGGTCGGATCGGGACTTACGCAGGGCTTCATACAGGAGGTCATAACGTCTGTCCTTATCAAGCTTTCCGAAAACGGAGCTTGCGAGGTAATGCCGAAGGAGCTACGGTCAAGGCTTATGCTTCCGACCGCGTCGGCGGCATACAGATTCATTCACCGTCCGAGGAACATGGAAGAAATTGAAGCGGCACGCAGATACTTCTCTTGCCGTGAGCTTTACCTCTTCTCGCTCGGAATGTCGCTTACGAACAGTAAAAAGCGAAGCGGCACTCCCCCTAAAATGTCAAGGAGCGACATTTCGCCGCTTCTTAACAAGCTCGGCTTCCCGCTTACAAACGCACAAAGCCGTTCGGTCGGTGAAATTTCCTCCGATATGCTTAACCACGATCTACCTATGATGCGTCTGCTCTCGGGCGACGTCGGAAGCGGAAAGACTGCAGTTGCGGCGGCGGCAATATACCTCTCCCTCATAAACGGTCACCAAGCGGCTCTTATGGCGCCTACTGAAATTCTCGCTTCACAGCACGCAGAAAGCCTGGCTCCGATTTTCGAGTCACTCGGCTTCTCGGTTAGACTTCTTCTCGGCTCGACGGGCGCAAAACAGAAGCGCGAGCTTAAGGAGAAGATAAAAGACGGTTCGCTCGATCTTCTTATAGGCACTCACGCGCTTATCACCGAGGATACCGTTTTTAGTGATCTCGGCATAGTTATAACCGACGAGCAACACCGCTTCGGCGTAAATCAGCGTGCTTCTCTTGGAAAAAACAATCTCTCGGGGCTTGATCCCCACATGCTCGTAATGACTGCGACGCCGATACCGCGTACACTTGCGCTTATTCTCTATGGAGACCTTTCCCTCTCGACCCTCGACGAGCTTCCGCCGGGGCGTCAGCGCGTTGACACCTTCGTAGTTGACGAAAGCTACCGCGCACGGCTCAATGCGTTTATCAAAAAGCAGGTTAAGGACGGCGGTCAGGTTTATATCGTCTGCCCTGCAGTTGAGAGCAAGACCGACGACGAGGACGGCGACCTGCTTAGTTTCTCCCCCGACGGTATTGCGGAATTGGCGCTCGACAAACCGAAGATGAAAAACGCCACGGACTTTAGAGAATACCTGAGCGACGAGCTTCCCGACCTTAATATCGCTCTCATTCACGGAAGAATGAAGGCATCGGAAAAGGACGCGGTAATGAAGGATTTTGCTTCCGGCAAGACCGACATTCTCGTGTCAACAACTGTAATTGAAGTCGGAGTTAACGTCCCTAACGCGTCCCTTATGATAGTTGAAAACGCCGACCGCTTTGGGCTTTCACAGCTTCACCAGCTTCGAGGACGAGTCGGACGCGGTTCTCGAAAGGCGTACTGCGTTCTCGTTTCAAACGGCAGCGGAGAAAACGCGAAAAAGCGTCTTGAAGTAATGAGAACGACCTATGACGGATACAAGATCGCCGAATACGACCTCAAATTCCGAGGCCCGGGCGACTACTTTCCAAATAAGAACGGAAACGCCCGTCAAAGCGGAAGCTTCGGCGGATTGGTAAACGCCGATATGCTCACGTTAAAAGAGGCGATGACGGCGGCGGAAAAGGTGCTGATGGACGACCCCAATCTTGAAAAGGAAGAAAATCTGTATGCGGCTTTTCTTACCCGACAGCTTATGTCGGCAGACGAAAAGGCGATGCAATAAACTATACCTTCTCCAGTGGGAGAAGGCGGCTGCGACGAAGACGCAGACGGATGAGGTGTCTGCTTCAAGCTCTTCGTTTTTAACAAAAATCACGAACACGCACACAATACAACACACATAGGAGCCACTATGAACAAGATAACAAGCTTTACCGTCGACCACGACAAGATAACCCCCGGAATCTACGTTTCCCGCATCGACGGCGATATAACGACATTCGACCTGCGAACAAGATCTCCGAACGCTGGCGACTATATGGACGATCTCACAATGCATTCTGTTGAGCACATGATGGCGACGTTTTTGCGCAATTCCGAGATAAAAGACAGCGTTATCTACTTCGGTCCTATGGGCTGTCAAACGGGCTTTTATCTCTTAACGCGCAATATTTCGCCCGAAACGGTACTTAAAAGCGTCAAAAAGTGTCTTAAAATGACCGTAGAATATGACGGCGAAATGTTTGGTGCAAAGCGTAAGGAATGCGGAAACTACAAGAACCTTTCGCTCGACGCGGCGAAGACCGAATGTGCGCGTTACCTGAACGCACTTGAAAGCAAGGAGAACGATTTTAAGTATGAAGAATAATATTATCGGCATAATCTGCGCGATGGACAAGGAAGCGCGCGGAATTATTGAAAGAATGACCGAGGTTACGCGTGAGGAGATAAGCGGAGTTGCCTTCAACCATGGCAAGATTAACGGTAAGGACTGCGTCGTCGCGGTCTGCGGTATCGGAAAGGTCTTTGCCGCGCTTTGCGCGCAGACAATGATACTCAGATATTCCCCGTCGCTCATAATAAACAGCGGCGTTGCGGGCGGACTTCATCCCTCGCTCAAGGTCTGCGATATAACAGTCGCGACCTCTCTCGTTCAGCACGATATGGACACCTCGGCAATAGGAGATCCCAAGGGGCTTATCTCGGGCATAAACATAATCAATATTCCGACCGACGAAGAAGCAACGGCACGTCTGACGACTGCTGCCGAGAGCTGCGGAATAAACGTAATAAACGGTGTCATCGCAACGGGCGACAAGTTCGTAGCGTCAGAGGGCGACAAAAAGTCGATAACCGAGACTTTCTCCGCCATCGCCTGCGAAATGGAGGGCGGAGCGATCGCACAGGTCTGCTACGTTAACGAAACCCCCGTCTGCGTTATGCGAGCTATCTCCGACGGCGGCGACGACAGCGCGATACTCGACTATCCGACCTTTGCAAAGCTCGCATCGGAACAGTCCGTAAACGTAATAATGAAGTTCTTTGAATAATAAAATCCCCCGCCATAGTGAGCACCGTTAAAAGCGTACTTACTCACTATGACGGGGGGCATCCACAAAAAAATCACGCTTCGAAAGAAGCGTGATTTTTTTCATTATTCGCCTGCCCCGTCGACGTTGGGGAGCACGACGCTAAAGCCGCCGAAAGAGATCGTAATTACATCCTCGTTTTCAAATATAACGGTTTCGCAGGCAGGAAAAACAAATTTCTCGTTCATCTTATAACCCTTTCATTAAAACGTAATATCGGGCAGATCTATACTGCCGTCCTCGTTTGTTTCAAAGCCCTGAGCAGTAGTAGCATCGGGCGAAGTCGTTTCTTCCGTTGTTGGAACGTCCGTCGTTATGATCGGTGTCGTTTGCTCTGCGGTCGTTGTTTCTGCCGCAGTGTCCTTAGGAACGGTATCGGTCGGCGCTTCAGTCGTATCAGCAGGATTGCCATCGGTCGTATCGGGAAGCGTCGTATCCAATATTGTAGTAGTTTCAGTCGTTACTCCGCCGTCTTTCTTCAAGCCGCTACAAGCGGCTACAAGGAGCAGAAGCGAAGCCGAGAGAACCAAGAGAATTATTTTTTTCACTGTATTGCAGTCAAATATGCTTCAACTGCGAGACCGTAATTGTAGGTTGCAGCTGCTATATCTGAATAGCCTTCAGTACCATAAAGCCCCTTGAGGTAGCCGTTGAAGGTGACGGTAACGGTCGTCGTTTGGTCATTGGCGTTCGTAACCGTCAATACGATCTCATCATCGAAGTTTGCAGGACGAAGATTCTCGATCGTGAGCTTGTTGTATTCATCTACAAGAGATGCAAGGTCATTACCTCTTACAAGGTTACCTGCAAAGGAGATCGTATAAGAAAGGTTCTCGGTAGCGCAAACAGTTATGCCTATATCTGCGTATTCGTCAAGAGTTGAACCGAGAGTAAGGTTTCCGCCAAGAATATTGGCGTCGTCCTTCCAATCGGGCGTAACAACACCTTTGAAGTCAGCAACCGCAGTTTCTTCTTTTGCGGCAACCTTACCGTAGGTTTCGATAGCAGCGAGGAGCGTCTTGAGCGCGCCGAGCTGTTCTGCGTTTGCATAACCGAGCTTAGAAGGATCGGTGATAGCATCGACCTTTGCCTTATAAGCGGCAAAGCTTACTGTTTCGTTAATGCTTGTACCGGAAACAGAAACCTTAATATCTCTGCCGATCTCACCGGGGGTAAGCGTAATTGTGTAGGGATTAGTTCCCGCCTGGGGAACAAGCTGAGTGCCCTTGGAATCGCTGAATATAATTCTCGCGTCGGGGTTTTGAGCGATCCACATCGGATCAAAGGTAAGGTTAACTCTGATGGTGACACCCTTATCAAGGGTTACACCGAAGCTATCAAACTTGGGAGCTTCAACAGCTTCAACGAGCTTGTAGAGAGCGATTGCCTGCTGACCGGATTTATAGTAACGGAATCTCTGGTTAGTATCTCCAGTGCTAGCGTTATAACGAAGCGTGGGATAATCAGATCCGGAAGCAAGAAGCGCGGTGATTACTGCATTTCCGTTTGTATCTATCGAAATTTCGTGCTTATAATCAGGTTTAGAAGTAGTTTTCAAACCATTCGCGTAAGAGGTCTGTCCGATATACATACCAGAAGCGCTCTTTATAACATACTTGCCATCAGTAGTCTTTTCAATAGTAAACGTATAACTACCGTAATCGCCGGTAATCGACTTATCGTTAATAATAACTCCGACACCGTTTTTACCTGCATCCAAAGTTGAAAGCGAACCGTTGAATGCAAGTTTTCCCGCTTCATACACGATAAGGTAAGTACCGGTGAAGTCATCAAGAGTAGATGTTACCTTTTCAAAAGTCGGGAAAACCGGCTTTTCTGCTCCGCACGCAGTACAGATACCTTCCACATAGTTATGATCAAGCATCGGTACGGTTTCCTGTTTAGTAATAACCTCATCACACACGTCACAGTGTGAACCTTCGGTCAAACCGGTTTCGGTACAGGTTGCATCCTTTGCTTTGTCAACTACGGGAGTATGTCCGGGAGCAGTAGTTACTTTATCTTCGCCCGGCTCGCCGCACTTTTCGCAAACCTGAGCTACTACGCGGTCGGTCGTGCAGTCGCCTTCGGCTATTACTTCACCGTCTACCCATACGTGCTCGTTGCAAAGATTCTCTCCGCAAGTATCGCACTTGCTGTCGCCGTTTTCGTCGGTATGACCGGTTGCTTCGATAGGTTCCCGTGCGGTGAGGACTTCACCACAGTCGGAGCACTTCACGCCTGCGGTAATACCGGGTTCGGTACAGGTAGCGTCGGAAGGAGTGCCGATAGCTTCAGTGTTTGCGTGGGCACAAGCGGTAACTGCTTTATAAATATACGTAGAATGTTCTACTTGTGAACTCGTATTACTATAAGCGGCAAAAATAGTATTAGTTTTGTTAAAAAGCATCCAGTTTCTGGAGTAATTACCCTGTGCCTTTATAGTAGCTTTTCCGTTGGAATCAATTTCAATCTTCCAAGATCCGTTTGCATCCAACGCGCTTTTTTGCTTGAGCTGATTACCGGAACTACTAGCGGCATAAAGATAATTGCTACCAGTATAAAAGCCAAATGTGCCCGATACCGTACCGGTTTTCAACGTAAGTACTTGAACAGTACTTACGATCGTAGTTTTGTTGTTGGTTACTGTTATAGCTACAGCAGCTCGGTTGTTGGTATTTTGAGTAGTACCCAATGCGTAGTACTTGGTACCATTCGCTCCGACGATAATGATCTGATCGTCTTCCTTGAGCGTTGAAGCATCAGTTACAAGCTCAAATTCCGTAGGATTAGCCGCCTTTGTGCTGATTGCGATGGCAGGGATCATGGAGAACACCATGATCGCGCCGAGGAGAAGTGCTGTCAATTTTTTGAGAAAACTGTGTTTCATTTGCAAATACTCCACTTTCTATATTTTTTGATTTACGCCAAAATTCGGCGAATATAAATATACATCCTAATTATAACACTATTGTCGATTTTTGTCAACCTATTTTTATAATAAAACATTATCGCTATAAAGAAATATTAACAAGCTAAAAATTGATAAATTCAAACAATAAAA
>JAZSHF010000060.1:0-2438 GCA_045533115.1 Eubacteriales bacterium | reverse complement strand
GTGGGTGGTAAGACTCAGATTGCCGCCTCTCGGCGCGACTATTTTAAGGCTCAGACGCAAGAGGTTCGAGGAAGACTGATTGCGGAGAACATACCCGTCCCAAAAGTTTTATGCATATCAATTAAATTTTTATCATAGAGGAGTGATTTTCTTATGTTTAAGAAAAAAGAATGTGTAGCTATGCTGCTCGCAGGCGGTCAGGGATCGCGTCTTTACGCTCTGACCACGAAAACCGCAAAACCCGCAGTACCCTTCGGAGGTAAGTACAGGATCATCGACTTCACCCTGTCTAACTGTATCAACTCCGGCATCGACACCGTCGGTGTGCTTACCCAATATCAACCTCTTGTTTTGAATGAATATATTGGAAACGGACAGCCCTGGGACCTTGACCGTATCTGGGGCGGCGTTAAGATCCTCCCCCCCTATCAGGGTCAGAAGGGCGGTGACTGGTACAAGGGAACCGCTAACGCGATCTATCAGAATTTAGCCTTCATCAACAGATACGACACCGAATACGTTCTCATTCTTTCGGGAGACCATATCTATAAGATGGACTACGCAAAGATGCTCCAATACCACAAGGAGAAGGGCGCTGACTGTACCATTGCGGTCATCGACGTTCCGATCGAGGAGGCAAGTCGCTTCGGTATTATGAGCACCAATGAGGACGGATCTATTTATAAGTTCTCCGAAAAGCCCAAGAACCCCGATAGCACCAACGCGTCTATGGGTATCTATATCTTCACCAAGGATAAGCTCCAAAAGTACCTTGAAGAAGACGAAGCAACCGAAGGCTCTGCAAACGACTTCGGAAAGAACATTATCCCCAATATGCTGGCAGCAGGCGAGAAGATGTTCGCGTATCCCTTTGAGGGATATTGGAAGGACGTTGGAACCATCAGTTCTCTCTGGGAGGCTAATATGGATCTTCTCGGAAGCGAGCCTGTGCTTGATCTGGGCGACCATAACTTCCGTATCTATTCGAGAAATCAGTCGGGCGGACCTCAGTTTATCGGAGAGAACGCAAAGGTGGTCAACTGCTATATCACCGACGGCTGTGAGATCTACGGAACCGTCAAGAACAGCGTGCTTGGCGCGGGTGTAAAGATCATGCCCGGTGCTTACGTCAAGGATTGTGTCCTTATGGGCGACACGGTTATCGAGGCGGGCGCGACCGTCAACTATTCCATTATTGACACGGGAGTTACGGTAGGAGTCGGCTCAATCATCGGCGAGGCGCGTGATACTGCAAAGGGAATTACCGTGATCGGTGAGGACCTTGATATTCCCAACGGAAGTGTCATCGCATCGGGCGAGATCATTTCCGAAATATAAAGAGGAGGGCGAGTAATATGACAGCAGTAGGATTGATTTTTTCAAATATTCATGATACAAGTATCCCCGAGCTTACAAGGATCAGGACTATCGGATCTGTGCCTTTCGGCGGCAGATACCGTCTCATCGACTTTGCTCTTTCCAGTATGGTCAACTCGGGCATCTCCAAGATCGGTATCGTTACTCATAACAACTACCAGTCGCTTCTCGACCACCTTGGAAACGGTAAGGACTGGGATCTGGCGAGAAGAAGCGGAGGCATAAAGATCCTTCCTCCTTTCATTTCAAGCTTTGAAAATGCGGCGTCAAATAAATTCTATACCTCACGTCTGGAAGCGCTTATGGGAACGGTTAACTTCCTCTCGCGCTGCAACGAGGATTATATCGTTATGTCGGATTGCGACGTTATATGCAATATTGATCTTAACGACGTAATTGAAAAGCATGCCGAGACAGGCGCTGACATCACCTTCGTTACCAAGGTAGGCGAGCTGACGGGTGTCGGCGAAGCGGAGCAGTTGACCCTTATCAAGGCAGACGAGAGCGGAAGAGTAGTTGACGTTATCAGCGATAATTACGATGACGAATACCAGCTCTACGTCAACATTATGGTAATGAAGAGACAGTATCTCTTGAACGTGATCGAGAACGCTATCTCTCACGATCACCATTCTTTCCTCCACGATATTATCATGCCGAGCGTGGGCAAGGCAAAGTATATGGTATACAATTACGACGGATTTTACGCTCACATCGGCTCTATGGAGGGCTATTTTGAGTGCTCTATGAAGCTGCTTGAAAACGACGCTCGCGAAAGACTTTTCGGCATCAAGAACCGTCCCGTATTGACTAAGGTCCGTAACTCCGCACCTACAAGATACTGCGAGGGTGCAAAGGTTACTAACTCGGTTGTTGCAGAGGGATGCGTTATCGAGGGTGTGGTAGAAAATTCGATAATCTTCCGCGGCGTTAAGGTTGGAAAGGGAGCGGTCGTTAAGAATTCAATCCTGTTCCAGGATACTTACATTTGCCAGAACGCAAGTCTCAACTGCGTCATTACCGATAAGAACGTCGTCATCAAGGACGGAAGAGTATTGTCG
>JAZSHF010000081.1:0-6096 GCA_045533115.1 Eubacteriales bacterium | reverse complement strand
CGGGTATTTTTTCAGCTTCGTTTTTCCGACAGAATTCGATTTTCAAAAGGGTATTGAAAAAACGCAGAAAATATGGTAAAATGCAGTCATACGCATAAACGGAATATCCGTTTTTGCGCGACGGGTTATTCACCCCAAACCTCATAAAGAGAGAAAGGCAACTATGGAATTTTTAGAATTTTGGGGGCAAATGACAGCCAATCCGCTGCTTTTTACCGCAGTCGGGCTGACGCTCGGCGTCATTCTCGTAAACGGATGGACAGACGCTCCTAACGCGATCGCAACCTGCGTCGTCACGCGATGTATGCCGCCGAAAGCAGCGATACTGATGGCTGCCGTGTTCAACTTCCTCGGCGTGTTCATTATGACGAACATAAACAACAAGGTCGCTGTAACGATCACCGAAATGGTAAAATTCGGCGACAACGACGGCAAGACGGTAATCATCGTGCTATGCGCGGCGATGCTTGCGATAGTCATCTGGGCAACGCTTGCCTGGGCGTTCGGCATTCCGACAAGTGAAAGCCACGCGCTTATCGCGGGGCTGACAGGCGGCGCTATGGCGCTTAACGGATTTAAGGCGATCGTATGGAGCGAATGGCTCAAGGTCATTTACGGTATCGTTATCTCCGTCCTGCTTGGCTTCGGTCTTGCATGGCTGATCGGCAAACTCGTTACGAAGATATGCTATAAGATGAACAGACCGAAAACCGAGCCCTTCTTCAAGGGCGCTCAGATCACGGGCGCCGCGTCGATGGCATTTATGCACGGCGCGCAAGACGGTCAGAAGTTTATGGGAATCATTCTCCTTTGCGTTTTCACGCTTCAGGGCCCAAGCGGCGGTGCCGCTTCCTTTGAGATCCCGATATGGCTTATGATACTCTGCTCAGTCGTTATGGGCTTAGGAACCGCAATAGGCGGCAAAAAGATAATAAAGTCGGTCGGTATGGATATGGTCAAGCTTGAAAAATATCAGGGCTTCTCGGCGGATATCGCTTCGGCAATCTCCCTTGTGTTCTGCTCCGTTTTCGGGCTTCCCGTTTCGACAACGCACGTTAAAACGACGTCAATAATGGGCGTCGGTGCCGTCAAGAGAGTGTCGGCGATAAACTTCGGGGTCGTAAAGGAAATGGTATTGACCTGGATACTTACCTTCCCCGGCTGCGGACTTCTTTCCTTTGCGGTAACTAAACTGTTCTTGCTTATTTTCAATTAACTGAAAGGAACATAAAAATGGCTAAAGGCGATAAATTCTATTTTGACAATTTCGTATCAAGAACCGAGCTTTCCAAGAAGGCGGCAAGCTATCTTCTTACCTGTCTTGAAAACTACGACGCGGACAATATGCATACGATGCTCTCCGAAATGCACGCTATTGAGAACAGTGCTGACGAGAAAAAGCACGAAATGAGCGATGCGCTTGCAAAAGCATTCGTCACACCGATAGACAGAGAAGACCTCGATCTCCTCAGCACCAATCTCGACGACGTAACCGACATAATCGAGGAGATCCTGCAGAAATTCTATATCTACGACATAAAGACGGTCGAGCCCTCCGTTATTGATTTCGCAAGGAACATCGTCCGCTCCTGCGAGCTTCTCTGCGAGATCATGGGTGAGTTTGAGAGCTTCAAAAAGTCAAAGAAGCTTCGCGCTTTGATAATCGAGATCAACGACGTAGAGGAAGAATGCGACCGCCTGTATCTCTCCGCTATGCGCGACCTTACGAAGAACTCTACCGACGTTCTTCTGACAGTCTCCTGGCGTAACATATTCGAGATATTCGAGTCCTGCGCAGATGCCTGCGAGCACGCAAGCGAATGCGTCGCTTCGGTTATAATGAAGAATACCTGATAATAAAAAGCCGAGTCAAAAAACTCGGCTTTTTAATTTGAAAAACAGTAAAAATCAGTTCTCTTCGTGTTCAATCGGCGTAATGATCGGTTTGCCGTATTTGTCGAGCAAGACCGTCAGCCCGCCTGCATAACCGCTTGAATGAAACAAATAATTGACTCCCGTCTCTTTATCGACCAAAACTTCGGTTGAGCCCATGCCCTGACTGTATGTTTTAATAAATCTTTTTTCCTTTTTTGCCATTGTGAATATCCCCCTGCTCTGTTTGCAAATATTGTAACACTTAAATGAAGATTTTGCAATATAACTATACAATTATCAATTAAGCAACGTACTTGCTGTCGAAAAATCATTTTTCGAAAAAATAGGTTGACAAATCATCTGCTTTGGTGTATAATTCAATAGCTTCGAGCAATAAAAATAAAGATGCATATATTTGCATCATAATTACGGAGGGTTATCGAAGTGGTCATAACGAGGCGGTCTTGAAAACCGTTTGCCTTCACGGGCGCGTGAGTTCGAATCTCACACCCTCCGCCAAAATAGCGGCTCAAAACCGCATTAAGCCGCAAGGAATAACCTTGCGGCCTATTTTTATTGGGAGGATACCGTGAGAAAAATATTTGATGAAGAATTGCTTGAATTAAAATATGAAAGCGGACTATGCCAAGAGATTGATTGTACAGATGAAGAAAATCAAATTTTCTTGAACATGGTCAAGCGCAAAGAAGAACTTCCTATAGATGTTGCTCAAAGAGTAGAAACTGACGGCACAAAGCTAAATAAGTTTTTTAGGGTTTTGCCTTTAGAAATATCGGCAGAAGAAATTCAGGAGTTTTGTGCTCTCAAAAACATGAAAAACATCAAAACAATCAAAAATTGCGTACTTTTCTTTACCATCATCACGGTAATAAGCTTAATTGCAACGATACTTTTGCTATTATTTTGATTATAAAAAACCAATATTCCGCCGTTCAAAAATATTTTAGTTAGTTAAAAAAACTATTTACAACAGCGGATTTTTGATATATAATAATCCTATAAAAAATATATAAGGAGAACGGCGCGTGAAAAAGCTCTCAAAAACGACGATCCAATATATCATTTTAGCGGCTTCACTTTTGCTTGCCGTTATCCTTATATTCGTATTCCGCTCGTCGCTTATCCCCGGCTGGTACGAGGAAAACGGCGAAAAATATTTTCTTGAAATGCCCTTCAAGCGTGCATCGGGCATACTCAAGATCGGAAACAAAACGTACATTTTCTCCGACTACGGCGCACACACGCTTATAAAGGGCTGGTGCCGTATCGACGGCTCCCGCTATTACGCGTTTGACGACGGAACGATGGCAACGGGCGAATGTGAGATCGACGGCGAAATGTACTGCTTCACGAATAACGGCGTTCTCTACTGCAACGAAACGCGAATCGTCGACGGGAAGCTCTGGTACTTCGGCGACCATGGCTACAAGGTGTTTGGGATAGTCGAGATCGACGGCTTCAAATACTGCTTCAGTGAAAACGGAAACCTGAAGAAGGGACTTGTCGAAATCGACGGCAAGAAGTATTACTTTAACCCCAACGGCGGTCACAACAAGGAAGCGATGATGTTCGGCTTCATAACCGTCAGCGGCGACACCTACTATTTCGGTGACGACGGCGCGGCTTTGACAGGCGAAAATTTTATTAACGGAGCATATTATAAATTTGACGCCGAAGGCCGCCTCACATCATAAATATATAGTGAACAATTCTTGAAAGGAAATATATACAATGGCAAAGAAACTTAAGGCAGGAATTATCGGTGCAACCGGAATGGTAGGACAGCGTTTTATCACGCTCCTTAATAACCACCCCTATTTTGAAATAGCAGGACTTGCGGCAAGCGGACGCTCCGCAGGCAAGACCTACGAGGAAGCGGTCGGAAGCCGCTGGAAGCTCGACCTCGATATGCCCGAATCGGTCAAGAATATGACCGTTTTCGACGCATCAGAGGTTGAAAAGTTCGCGGAGAACGTCGATATGGTGTTCTGCGCGGTCGATATGAAAAAGGACGAGATAAAGGCGCTCGAGGAAGCTTACGCAAAGACCGAGACCCCCGTCATCTCGAACAACTCGGCAAACCGTTGGACGCCCGACGTTCCTATGGTAATTCCGGAAATTAACGACTCTCACCTTGACGTTATCAAGTATCAGAAGGAGCGCCTCGGCACGAAGAACGGCTTTATCGCCGTTAAGCCGAACTGCTCTATCCAGAGCTACGTTCCTATGCTCTCTCCCCTTCTCGACTTCGGCCCGACACGTGTTGTCGCAACGACCTATCAGGCAATTTCCGGCGCAGGCAAGACCTTCAAGGAATGGCCCGAAATGATAGACAACGTGATCCCCTACATAGGCGGCGAGGAAGAAAAGAGCGAGCAGGAGCCGCTTCGTATCTGGGGTAAGGTCGAAAACGGCGTTATCGTAAAGGCGGACGCTCCTCTTATCACGACGCAGTGCATCAGAGTCCCCGTTTCGAACGGACACACCGCAGCTGTTTTCGTAGACTTTGAAAAGAAGCCGAGCAAGGACGAGATCCTTGCGCGTTGGAAGGAATATAAGGGCAAGCCGCAGACCCTCGGTCTCCCCTCTGCTCCCGAGCAGTTCATCACCTACTTTGAAGAAGATAACCGCCCGCAGGCGGCGCTCGACCGCGACATCTACGGCGGTATGGGAGTAACTGTCGGACGTCTTCGCGAAGATACCCTCTTCGACTATAAGTTCGTCGGACTTTCCCACAATACTCTCCGTGGCGCAGGCGGCGGCGCAGTGCTTATCGCTGAGCTCCTCGCGGCTGAAGGATATATCGTTAATAAGTAATGACACGAAAACACCCCGACGGTTTCCGTCGGGGTGTTTTTACGCGATAAGGAGTTTTTCGCCACGATGTCTTGCCTTCCCCTTGGGGAAGGTGTCAACCGAAGGTTGACGGATGAGGTGTTCCGAAGAAAAGTAACATCGTTTTTGTGCGGGAGGGGAAACCCCTCCCCTACAAACAACATACCTATATCTCATAACTCGCGAAAAACAAAATCCGCCCGAGAGGGCGGATTTTTCAATTCATATTCGGATTATCTGTACGGTTAAGCAGATAATCTACCGAAACCTTATGAAAATCTGCAATTTTTACAAGTGTCGAAGTCGGGATATCAATATCGCCGCGTTCGTAATTGCTGTAAACACGCTGACTGCAAGAAAGAATCTTGCCCATCTGTGCCTGTGTTATATCTTTATCCTCACGAAGATCGCGGATCCGCTTGTAGTACGACATATTATTCCCTATCAAAAAGATAATTAAGTGACACGTCCAAAATTTTTGAAATCGCGTCTATCTCGATATCGGTTACAGCGCGTTTGCCGTTTTCAATTCTGGAGATCGAGCCGCGGCAGGTATAAACAGCCATAAGTTCAAGCTTTTCCGAAAGCTGCTTTTGACTCATTCCCGATTTTTCACGAGCTTCTTTAATTTTTGCGCCGATAATATTTACGTTTTCGGTATCAATAATTCTTTTCATAAAATACACCGTTTGTCTTGATTTTGGACAAATATAGTGTATACTATTATTGACAAAACTATGTCCTATAGGTAGGACAGGAGCGGAGAGAATTATGATTACCTGCACTTTTTTCGGGCATCGTGATGCGCCGAGCGAAATAAGGGAAAAAGTCAAAGATGCGGTTATCGAGCTTAGAAACAAGTGCGGCGTCGATATGTTTTTAGTGGGTGACAGCGGCGGCTTTGACAGAATCGTCAAGAGTATTCTAACGGAGCTTGCGTAGTTATATAATTTCGAATTTCAAGTCGTGTTATCACGGATACCGACGAAAGTCGGGAGCATTGACGACGGCTCGATATGCGTCGTTCCCGACGGGATCGAATCGGCATTGCCGAGATTCAGAATTGATTTCAGAAATAAGTATATGCTAAACTCGTCGGATTATGTGATCGCATACGTGACAAGGTCTTACAGCGGTGCGTTCAAATACTACGAAATGGCAAAAAGGAAGAATTTGAAGGTCATAAACCTTGCCGAAAAATAAAAAAAGAACGCCGTTCGGCGTTCTTTTTATTGTAAACGAAAACCACCAGCAGTGCTGGTGGTTCCAAAAAGCTTTAGCTATGAGTAGAAAAAGAATCCTCCTTCGTTTATAATAGGAAGTGGGTTTGCCAACCACGACCAAAAAACGAAGGAGGAATCAAGT
>JAZSHF010000014.1:0-36043 GCA_045533115.1 Eubacteriales bacterium | reverse complement strand
GCTTCCCCTCTTCCATCCCGACGGAACGGTAATGAAATAATCAACCCCCAGAATATTGCAAAAATAAAGACCGAAAACGTACCGTTTTCGGTCTTTTTTGTCATTTAAGCGTCACTTTTCGGCACTTTTTGAACGGATTTTTGAGGATACGATAGCCTTATATATCTCATAAAGCACCGTATGGATCACAGCAGGGATCAATAGCGCAAGTGCAACGTAGGGTGACAAGCGTACAATACCGAACAGCTCTCCGAAGCTCGGAATGGCAAACGCTAAGCCGATAAACGCCGCCACGACCAACAGCATCGAAAGATACGCACCGTTTACTCTTACGTTTTTATCAAAGATACTGTTCTCGCGCTTACATTCGTTAAGCATTGCTATCTGAGCTATAATAAAGCTGACGAAGCAATAAGCGGTAACCGTCTCATCTGTAAGCAACGACGCGCGCATCAGAATGATGGCACTAAGCCCCGTAACGATCGCCCACAGCACGCCCATCAGCGCGGCTTCGGGGTTATTTATAAACGGGTTTTTCAGCTTTTCACCGACGTTTGAGGATGCCTTTACAAGCGAATAATCGGGCTTTTCAAACGCAATGATAATTATCGCCGCGAAGTCGGTCACAAGTCCCAAGAACAGGATTTGTGACGGAATGAGTGCGGTAAAGCCGAAGAGCATAGACATAAATACGAGGATCAGGCGTGCGATCTGCGCACTTATCATATATTTAAGCATTCTATGCAGGTTATAGTAGACGGATTTTGAACAAAGGAAGGCGTCAACTATCGCGTTAAAGCCCCCTGTTCCCGACGCATCGGGCTCGGAAATTATTACGTCAGAGACAAATTTGAGAGCTTCACAGCCCGTTTGTCCCGAATTCGCGTCCTTGCTGTATATCGGTATATTATGTCTACTCAGGTCGACACCGCTTCCGCCTGTGCGGTCAGAAAGCGTTACGCTTTGCGCAAAGCCGACGTCGGCGTCCTTCATCAAAATTATCTCATCAAGCTCGGAGCAGAGATAACCGACCTTTTCGCCCTTTTCCTGCAGGTAACGGACGATCATTCGCTTTTGAGCGAGGGTAAGTCCCTGATAAACCGTATATTTATCAAGATCAGCGCGGATAAGTCCTTCCTTCATTCCGGATAGTGCTCTACCAGTCACGAGCTGATCGGGGCTTGTCGCAATACCGAGCGATTCGGCAACAACTGCGTTGTTTTCGCTTTCGTCGGGAGAAAGCATTATGACCTTTATTCCCGCATTCTTACAGCGAAGGACGTTCTTCGCCGCATCCGGAAGTATCGGCTCTCTGATCGCGAGCAAGCCCTCGAGAGTCAGCTCGGTGTGGCAGTTAGCGACACGGCGCAGATTGTTATAAGCTGTGTCCTTTGACGCTATGGCTATTACTCTATATGACTGACGCGCGAGTTTTTCGGCTTCTATATAGAAGCTACTCCGCTTCTCGTCGGTCATCGTATAAACGCGGCTGTCCTCCGTGTAATAACGGCAAAGCGGAAGTATACTTGAATAGTCGCCGCGCAGGCTCACAAAGAAGCCGTTTTCATAGTGAACGAGCGTCGTATCAAAGGCTGAGCCGCGCGTTCCGCGGTCGACGTGCTCGACCATCGGATATCGTCTTTCAAGACCTATATTATATTCGCTCAGTCCCTCTGCCGCCTTGATTATAGCATCCTCCTCGGACGTATATATGTTCTCGCCGAGAACGTTGTTGCGCGTCAGCATTCCCGCGCCGTATTTACCTGTCGAGATAAGAGCATAACGGAGAACTCGGGCGGCGTTTTTCTTAAAGCCGCGATCCTCTTGTGAATAAACGTCGCCGTTTGCAAACACCTTTTCAAGCGACATTCCGCGGATACTGAAGGCGCCTTCCTTCGGCACCAAAATGCAGGTCAGATTTTTAATGTCCTCAAGCTTTGAGCTGTTTTTGATAAGAGCGCCGCGATTGACCTCTTTCTTTCTGTTTAGCGCACCGAAGATTCCGCAGGCAAGGACTATATAACCAAACGCCGTATAGAATTCGCTCATCGAGGATACTGCAAGGGATACTCCCGTCATAAACGAGGGGAAGATTCCGTTATTCGTTTCTTCGACAAGAAGCGACATTACGGTCAAAACGAAAACGATAGTTGTCATTGCAAGCGTCCAACGGCGGCAAAATACCGCGATGCGGTCAAACACCTGAAGCCGCTCGTGCGAAACTATTGGATTGTTTTTCTTCATCTTGCAGACCAATGTCTCGCTTCCGATCTCACAGCAGATTGCTTTTGCGTTACCCTTGGTCACGATAGACGATGCAAAGAGCATATTTTTCTGCCCTGCGGGGGCAACGTCGTGGTACTCCTCGAAGCGCGCTGTCTTTCTCACGGCGTGAGTAACCCCGGTCACGTTGACCTCAAGCACCTCAAGGTCGCTGCTCTCCACGATACGCGCGTCACAGGGAACGATATCTCCTGCCGAAATATATATGATATCACCTCGGACGAGCCGTCTTTGCTTTATCATATATACCCTTCCCTCGCGAAGCACCTTAGCGTTAGGAAGTGCACCCTTACCCATATCGTCAAGGACGCTTTGCGACTTCATATACGTTACCATAGCGACGGTATAATAGGTCAAAAGAACCGCCGCCATAACGTACAGGTTTTCCGTCTCTTCAAATATTGCGGCTATAAGAAGCACCGTCAACATAAGAAGCGAATTAAAATCCGTCAAAAGGTGAGCAAGATATGTCTTATAATTTTTCTTCGGGGTCGGGTAAATATCGTTCTCGCCGTCGAGCCTTCTTCGTCTTCGGACTTCGCCTCGGTCAAGTCCCGTCCCAACGTTCGTGCCGAGGATCGTTGCTGTCTGCACGGCGGATTTATCGTACCATTTTTCAGCCATATCTGCTCTCCTTTCATAAATGATTTATACAAAATGCCTTTGATTATGCAACATGCTTGTCGGGGCGGCCATCGGTCGCCCCTACAAAAAATTCAAACGTTTCGCCGCATTTTTTGTAGGGTGCGACGTCCTCGGCGCACCGTAGAGCGTGAGTTCACTCACGCCGAATAAATATCAAGCTTAAATAGTTTCAACTGTCAGCTTTTCGCCGTCATAATCAAGCGAAATGCCCATTATATTCTCAGTGTATCCGCTTATAAGCTTATCAGCAAGCTTATCCTCGACCTCTTTTTCAATATAGCGACGCATATTTCGGGCACCGTATTTTTCGTTGAAGGACGACTCGGCGATCGCCTTTGCCGCCTTGTCGGAATAAACGAATTTGATATCCTTTTCCGCAAGCGCCTTCGCAAGGTCGTTAAGCATCAGCTTCGCAATTTCTGCAAAGTTTTCCTTATTAAGACGGTTAAATACGATTATCTCGTCAACACGGTTAATAAACTCGGGGCGAAGGAAGGTCGAGAGCGCCTTTTCGGTACGCTCCTTATCGGAATCGTGACGGCTTGCCGAGAAGCCTGCAGAGGATGAAGATACCTCCGAGCCGGCGTTCGTCGTCATTACGATAACGGTATTTTCAAAGTTTACCGTTCTTCCTTGCGCGTCGGTAATTCTTCCGTCGTCAAGAATTTGCAGAAGAATATTCATAACGTCGGGATGCGCCTTCTCGATCTCGTCAAAAAGAACTACGCTGTACGGCTTACGGCGTATTTTCTCGGTCAGCTGTCCCGCCTCGTCGTAGCCTACGTATCCGGGAGGCGCACCGATAATTCTCGATACCGAGAACTTCTCCATAAACTCCGACATATCAAGGCGTATCAGCGTTTCGGGAGAATCGAAAAGCTCCGACGCAAGCACCTTTACAAGCTCTGTTTTACCTACACCCGTCGGTCCTGCGAATATAAATGAAACGGGCTTACGCTTTGCGCTTACACCCGCGCGGTTTCTTCTTATCGCACGGACGACAGCGTCAACGGCGTGATCCTGTCCGATTATCTTTCCCTCTATGCTTTCCTTCAAGCGCTCAAGCTTTGCAAAGTCATTCTCCATTATCGAGGAAGCGGGAACTCCCGTCCATATTTCGATAACCCTTGCAAGGTCTGATCCGGTGAGGGCGAGCTTATCCTTTTCCTCGCGCAGAGAGTCCATACGCTGAACGAGGTTAAGCTCCTTGACCTTTATCTCGGCAAGCTCCTCGTACTTTTTGTTCTGAGCCTCGGGCTCTGTTTCCTCTCTCGCCTCGATATCAGCCTTGAGCTTGGCTACGTCGATCGCTTCCTTTTCGGCGGCTCTGAATTCATTAAGCACCTTAGATTTAAGCGCAACGTATGAAAGAGCCTCGTCAAGCAGATCTATCGCCTTGTCGGGCAAGTATCTGTCGGTTATATATCTTTCCGAGAGATTTACCGCCTTATAAAGAAGCTCGTTTGAAACGGTTATACCGTGAAAAGTTTCGTAATATGTCTTTATGCCCTTGAGTATCTCAACGCAATCGCTTATCGACGGCTCATCTATCATAACCGGCTGGAAGCGCCGCTCAAGTGCCGCGTCTTTTTCGATAAACTTTCTGTATTCGGTGAGCGTCGTTGCGCCGATTACCTGAATTTCGCCGCGTGAAAGAGCGGGCTTGAGGATATTTGCGGCGTTCATACTGCCCTCGGCGTCGCCTGCCGACGCTATCGTATGAACCTCGTCAATAACAAGGATAACGTTACCAAGCGCCTTTACCTCGTCGATAAGCCCCTTCATTCTCGTCTCAAACTGACCTCTGAACTGCGTTCCCGCAACAAGAGCCGTCATATCAACGAGATATACCTCCTTGTCCATAAGGCGAAAAGGTACCTCACCCGATGCGATCTTCGAGGCAAGTGCCTCCGCAACTGCAGTCTTACCTACGCCCGGCTCACCTATCAAGCAAGGGTTGTTCTTCTGACGGCGGCAGAGGATCTGCATAACTCTCTGAAGCTCGCGGTCGCGTCCTATTATTCTATCGAGAAGTCCGCTTTTTGCCTTTTCGGTAAGAGACGTACAGTACTGAGAAAGGAACTTTCTTCCCTTCTCCTTCTCTTTTTTGCCGTCCTTTTTGCTATCGTCCTTCGGTCTTTTCTGTGAAAAGGGATTCATTGGGGGCATACCGCCGACCGAACCGAGTATTTTCATAAAGTCGATAGCGGGAGCCTTTCCCTCCTCGTCATCACCGTCTGGGGCGACCGCGGGGAGATCGCTTTCGTCGATATCGGGTTCGAGACGGTCGAGGTCGTCCTCCGAGATGCCGTACTGATTCATGAGAGCATCGACCTGCGCGATACCAAGACTCTTGGCACAGCGCAGACAATAGCCCTCGTTTTCGATTTTATCGTTTATCATTTTGCCAACGAAAACGACCGCAAGCCGTTTATGGCACTTTGAACAAAGTTGCATATTATTTCTCCAAATTGGGTTTTTGCTTATTTTATGATGTTAAACGGATCGAAATTACCGAGGAATTTAACGACAATGGAATTCTCGATAACCGTTTCGGGAACAACTCCCTCGTAAAGCACCGAAAGGCGAGGAAGGAGCGCGCATATTGCGATACTGATACCCCACGCGAGAAGAAGTCCCGATACACCGCCAAGAGCCGCGCCGAGGAGCTTATCTGCCGCCTTGAGCACAGGAAGCTTAACGACAGCACAAATTATAATAGAGGCGACAAGAAGAACCAGATACAATGCCGCAAATACTATCAGAAATGCGAGTGCCTTAGATATTGTTTTTGCGAGCGGAGCACCCATTTTTTCGGCGATCCTGTCTCTCTTTTGTTCCTCGGTCTCGTTCGGATCACTGCTTTCAAAAAGTGCCTTAATATCCTCGGGCTGAGTGCCGAATCGGTCAAGCACCTTCTTGAATGCCGGCGGCATATCGTTGACAAGCCTTTCGGTATCGACCTTCGGAATTGCATCCCTTGCAACCGATACGACCGACTTGTGTACGAATTTATCATTCATCTTATGTGCGACCGCGGGGCTGAACTGAATGCTTCCGAATATTGCGGCGATAACTATCGCAATACCGATAACGCTTTTTATAAAGCCCTTTTTTATTCCTCTTATCAAGCAGCCCGCAAACGCGGCTATTACAATAACGTCAATTAAAAGTGACATTTTAATACCTCATCAGAAACTACTATTTGCCAAAATTAAGCGGCTCTGCACCGCCTGAGTAACAGACTATGACCGTATCCTCGTAAAATGCAACGTCCTTTGCGTTCGGTTTTACGGTCGCTTCCTTGACAGTCTTTGAAATTACGTCGATAAGCACCGCCCTGTCTTCAAACAGCAGGCAGACCTTATCGCTTCCCGGAAGTATCCTTATCAGCTCTCCATCAAGCGACGCCGTCATTATAAGATCGGCATTTCGATCGTATATATTTACCGTTTTATCGTAACCGAGGACTGTCGTATTATACACGGAAACGATCATTGACGAATTTAATTCAAGATTATGCGAGGACAGACCGCTAAGGTCAATAGTCGCTCTTTTATCGCCCTTTGGAGAGTAAATTACCGCGCAGTCTGAAAATACGACCGCAAGGTCACCGCTACTCAGCCAATGGCTCTTAAGCGGAATTTTTCCGCTTTCATTTACCGTAAAATCGGGATTTTCGCTCGATATTCCGAGAACCTGTATTTCACTTTCAAAGGTGCCGTCCTTATCGTATACCGACGAGATCGAAACCTTGTTTCCCGCATCATTCATACTGACTGCAAGGACGTATTTATCCTTGCGCACCGTGTTTTTAAGCTTAAAATTGCCGTCGTAAATATACACGATGCTTCTGAAGCTGTCGTCCCGCGTCACGATGGCATAGGAGCCTTTATTCGACATATCGGCGAGCGTGATCGGGTAATCGTATCGCTCCTCGTAAAGCTTAGCAAAGGAATTATGTATCGAATACGTATGTGTCGTATCACCTCTGTCGTATATCAGCATATATTTATCCGATATCACAAGGCGGGGATTATAAAACTTATTAGTATCACTGTACGAGAGCGCACCCGATGGCTTATACAGCATCGTCGAGCCGGCATTTATGACCGCAAGCTCATTTCGGTATATACCGAACGACGAGGTCGAGCCTCCGTTGTATATCACCGAATCAAATTTGCTTCCGGAAAGGACACCCGTAATATCGAGATCCTTTAATAAATATTGAAAATTCTCCGGCGTTATGTCAGCACTGTACGCTCCGAGCATCGTTACGGCAAAAACAAAGGTCAAAAGGATCGATACGTATTTAACGATCGCATATCTGTTCGCTATCTTGATATAGTACGGATTTTCCTTATCAAAGGCGCCGTCGTATTTTGCCTTCGGCATAACGACCGAGCTTCTCTTTTTTATAAGTCTGTATCCCGTTTTTTGCGGCTTATCATTTTTATCGGGAGCCTGTGTCTTATTCTTATCCTCCATTTTTGCCTCCTTTCTCAATACTTGACGTCGTAGAGATACAGCCCCTCTGAGGGAGCTGTTGGTCCTGCGTTCTTACGGTCCTTGCTTTCAATTATTTTTATAATATCGGTTTTGGGAATTTTGCCCTCGGATACCGCGATCAGCGTACCGACGATGATCCTTACCATATTGTAGAGAAATCCGTTTCCGCGAACAGAGACGGTTACTGTGTCTCCCTCACGGATAACTGTACAGGAATATATTTCTCTTACGGTATCTTCGATTTTTGATCCCGATGCCATAAACGCTCTGAAATCGTGTCTTCCGACAATATGCGCTGCCGCCTCATTCATTATCTTTTCATCGAGCCTTTTCGGAAAGAAATATGCTTTACCGAGAGTAAACGGATCGCGGGTCTGCGCGTTACAGATAACGTATCTGTATTCTTTTTCCTTGACGGAATATCGCGGATGAAAATCGCCTGTCACTTCCGACGCATTTCTTACCGAAATGTCAGCAGGGAGATGCGCGTTAAGTGCTGAAGGAAGCTTTTCGGGCTTAATTTTCGCGTTTTCGCTTTCAAGTGTTGCCTTGAAGGCAACGGCGTGAACTCCGCTGTCGGTACGGGAACAACCCGTAATTTTCGTACCGTCACCGAACAGTACCGCCGCGGCTTCGGTCAGCTTTTCCTGAACCGATACGCCGTTTTTCTGCTTCTGATAGCCGCAATAATTACTACCGTCGTATGAAATTGTCAGTAGATACTTCACGGCTTATCTCCTTATATCATCCATATAGGAAAATAAATATTTACCAATACTATTGCCGTCCCGAGAAGAATAGTCGCAGCGAAAATGATTGCATCGCGGACGCCGAAGCGAGTTTTCGTCATTCTCGTTCTTCCGCTTCCGCCTCGGTAGCAGCGGCATTCCATTGCGACCGCAAGGTCACTTGCGCGTCTGAACGCCGAGATAAAGAGCGGAATAAGAACGGGGATAAGCGCCTTTGCGCGCTTGATTAGTCCGCCTGAGCTGAAATCGGCGCCTCTTGCCTTTTGTGCGCTCATTATCTTATCTGTCTCCTCTACAAGCGTCGGAATAAAGCGGAGCGCTATCGACATCATCATCGCAAACTCGTGTACGGGTGCTTTGACCTTGTTCAAAGGTGAAAGCAGACGCTCAATACCGTCTGTCAGCATTATGGGAGAGGTCGTATAGGTGAGAAGCACCGAGCTTCCCGTGAGCAGACAAATGATCCTCAGTCCCATAATAACCGCAAATACAACACCCTCAAGATATATCGTTATAAATTTCCAATGCAGAAGCACTGTGTCTCCCGTATAGAAAAACACGTTGTATATCGTTGTGAATGCGAGTATGAATATCAGCGGTTTAAGTCCCTTTACTATTATCTTGACGGGCACGCCCGAAATTGCGATCATTGCAAGCGTTACCGCAAGAAGAATAATAAACGACATTATCGACTGGCAGAGGAATACTGCAACTATATATAGAAGCGCCGATATTATCTTCGTTCTCGGGTCTATCTTATGAAGAAGCGATTTACCCGGGAAATACTGTCCGAGAGTTATATCTTTAAGCATCGCCGCGTCCTCCCATCTTTGAAAGGATCTCGGCCTTTGCCTCGTCGACTGTGAAAATATCTGTTCTTACGTCGATGCCTCTTGCCTTAAGTGCTCTCATAAATTTCGTTATCTGAGGTACGTCAAGTCCTACCGAGGTCAGCTTATCGCACTGAGAGAAGACCTCGCGGCAGCTGCCCTGCATAAATACACGTCCGTCGTTCATAACAATTAGACGATCGGAATAGCGCGCCATATCCTCCATACTGTGGCTGACGATGACGACGGCGTTCTTTCTTTTTCTCTGGTACGAATATATGCCTCCGAGTATCTCCTCGCGCCCGACGGGATCAAGTCCTGCCGCAGGCTCGTCGAGGATAAGCACGTCGGGGTCCATCGCCATTATTCCTGCGATCGCCGCGCGTCTTTTCTGTCCGCCCGAAAGGTCAAACGGGGACACCTCAAGGTATCTTTCTTCAAGACCGACAAACAGCGCCGATTCTCTTATTCGGCGGTCGATCTCATCCTTATCAAGTCCCATATTCTTCGGCCCGAAGGCGATATCGTCATATACCGTATCCTCAAATAGCTGATACTCCGGATACTGGAACACAAGACCTACCTTATGTCGCAGCGTTTTAAGGTCGTATCCCTTTTCTCCTATATTCCTTCCGTCGAAGATGACCTCTCCCGAGGTCGGGGAAAGAAGTCCGTTCAAAAGCTGAACGAGTGTTGATTTGCCGCATCCGGTATGACCGATAAGTCCCGTTATGCAGTCGTTTTCTATTTCAATATTTATATCACGCAGTGCGTCCTTGCGGAAGGGGGTTCCTTCGCTGTAGGTATAGTTTACGTTTACAAGCTTGAGCTTCGTCATTTCTTCATCATTGCGGAAAGGATCTCCGCTCCCTCCTCTTCGCTCAGAATGTCGGAAGGAAGAACAACGCCGTGATGACCGAGGTCGTAGAACAGTTCCGTTACCTGCGGAACGTCAAGACCTGCAAGGCGGAGCTTGCTTACGTTTGAAAACACCTCTTTGGGTGTGCCGTCAAGGAATACCTCACCCTCGTTTATAACGACGACACGGTCTGCCATTACCGCCTCGTCCATATTATGAGTAATATGGATAACGGTAATTCCCTGCTCCGAATTGAGCTTGGATATAGTATTCATAACCTCTTTTCTTCCCTGCGGGTCGAGCATTGCCGTCGATTCGTCGAAGATTATACACTCGGGCTCCATCGCGATAATTCCCGCGATCGCAACTCTCTGCTTTTGACCGCCAGAAAGACGGTGAGGGGCGTGGGTTGCGTACTCCGACATTCCAACGGTCTTAAGCGCGTTATCGACGCGTCGGCGGATCTCCGACGGCTCGACACCGAGATTTTCGGGGCCGAACGCGACGTCCTCCTCGACTATCGTTGCTACAAGCTGATTATCGGGGTTCTGAAAGACCATTCCGACCTTTCTTCTGATCTCGAAAAGCTCGTTTTCGGTCATATCGGGGTCGGTTATATCAAGTCCGTCAATATATATTTTTCCGCTGTCGGGGGTAAGTATCATATTAAGGAGCTTTGCAAAGGTACTCTTTCCCGAGCCGTTATGTCCGAGAACGCAGACAAAGGATCCCTTTTCAATCTCAAGGGATAAGTTTTTCAGCACGTAGTGCTTATCTATACTGTCTTCGTCATCGTAGGTGAAGATAAGATCCTCAACCTTTATAAAAGGTACTGACATTTTTTATCCTTCGTAGTTTTATTTTGTCCATCTCGAGGACGCTCCGCAAGGAAGCGACCAGCTTGTTTGTTCTACGGGAAGTCCGATCTCGTCCGAGACCACCTTTCCGCCATGCTTTGGTATAATATTTTTTCCGACAATATATCCCATAGTCGAAGCCGAAAGACCCGTCGTATAGGAATTAAGTAAGAAAAAGAGCGGATCATCTGAAAGAAGAGTCGATGCGAGAGCAACGAAGCTGTCTATGTTATCCTCGAGCGTCCATTTTTCGCCGTTAGGTCCGCGTCCGTAGGACGGTGGATCCATTATGATCGCATCGTAGCTATTTTCTCTTCTCTTTTCTCTTTCGCAGAATTTGAAGCAGTCGTCGACGATGTATCTTATCGGAGCGTCGGAGAGGCCGCTTAGCGCCGCGTTTTCCTTAGCTCGTTGAACCATTCCCTTCGATGCGTCGACGTGGCATACCGATGCGCCTGCCTTTGCGGCAGCGACCGTCGCCCCGCCCGTATAAGCGAAAAGGTTAAGAACCTTTATCGGACGGTTCGCGTTCTTAATGAGATCGGAAAACCAGTCCCAGTTGACCGCCTGCTCGGGGAAAAGACCCGTGTGCTTAAAGCCCATCGGCTTTATCGAGAAGGTAAGGTCGCGGTAATTTATCTTCCACTCCTCGGGGAGCTTGTTTTCATTCCAGCTTCCGCCGCCGCTCTTTGAGCGGTTATAAACGGCATCCGCCTTTTTCCAAGCCGAATGAGCTCGGCAGTTTTTCCATATTACCTGCGGGTCGGGGCGGATCAGAGTATATTCTCCCCACTTTTCAAGACGGCATCCGTCGGAGCAGTCAAGAAGCGAGTAATCCTTCCAGTTGTCAGCTGACCACATAATTAGTCCTCTTGTGTATTAAAGATATCGAGCTGGTTTCCGCTTACGGTATTGTTTCCGAACGGAATACCGAGATGCTCGTATGCAAGACGCGTTACGCATCTTCCTCGCGGCGTGCGGCTGAGGAAGCCGATCTGCATAAGGTACGGCTCGTAGACGTCCTCTATCGTTATTGCCTCCTCGCCGACGGTTGCGGCAAGAGTATCAAGACCGACAGGGCCTCCGCCGTAGAACTTTATTATTACCTCAAGCATTCTTCTGTCTACGGCGTCAAGACCGAGCTTGTCGATCTCAAGGCGGTTAAGGGCATAATCAGCGATATCGCGGTCGATAACTCCGCTTCCCTTGACCTGTGCAAAGTCGCGCACACGCTTGAGAAGTCGGTTTGCGATACGGGGCGTACCGCGGCTTCTTGACGCGATTTCTCTTGCGCCGTATTCGTCGATCGGAATATCGAGTATTCCCGCGCTTCTCTTTACGATCGTCGCAAGCTCGTCCACAGTATAAAGCTCAAGCTTAAGCACCACGCCGAATCGGTCGCGCAGAGGCGTTGCGATCTGTCCCGCTCTCGTCGTTGCGCCTATAAGGGTGAATTTTGAGAGACTGAGCGGTATGCTTCTTGCCGCAGGACCTTTACCGATTATAAGGTCGACAACGTAATCCTCCATCGCGGGATACAGTATTTCCTCGACAGTCTTTGGCAGACGGTGTATCTCGTCGATAAAGAGAATATCGTTTTCGCCGAGGTTCGTGAGGATAGCAACAAGGTCGCCGCCCTTTTCGATCGCTGGGCCTGAGGTTACTCTTATATTTACTCCCATTTCGTTCGCGATTATCGCGGAAAGAGTCGTTTTACCGAGTCCGGGAGGGCCGTAAAGAAGAACGTGGTCGAGCACCTCGCCCCTGCTTTTTGCGGCGTCTATATAAATTTTCAGCTGCTCCTTCGCCTTCTCCTGACCGATATATTCGTTCAAGGTCTTAGGACGGAGCGTCGGCTCGTTTTCTCTGTCCTCGCTTTCCGAAAAGGACGAGGAAACTATGCGCGACTCAAAGTCATATTCAAATTCCGAATCAAATTCTGCCATTGTTTACTCTCCTTACTTCATAAGCTTGGACAGCGCGTTTCTTATAAGAACCTCAACGTCAAGCGACGGATCAAGTCCCTTAAGCGCGTATGCCGCTTCGCTTCTCGTATATCCGAGGACGAGAAGTCCGTCGGTCGCGGCGGCTATATTGCTTGAGCCTGACGCTTCGGTTGCGGTTTCGACACCGTAATCTCCGTCGGGCGAAAGCTCTTTGCCTATCTTATCCTTGGGCTCAAGGATAATTCTTTGCGCTGTCTTAGATCCTATACCCTGTGCCTTTGCGATTGCCTTTGCGTCTCCGTTTACAACTGCTTGTGCAAATCGCTCGGGGGACATTAGCGACAGTATCGAAATTGCTGACTTCGCACCGACACCCGACACAGATATGAGCATTCTGAACGACGCAAGCTCTTCGAGCGTATAGAAGCCGTAAAGCTCCATCGCGTCCTCTCTTACGCTCAAATGAGTATAAAGGCGGACGTTCGTCCCTATCTTACCAGCGAGCTTTCCCAAGGTATTTCCGCTTATGTTTATTCTGTATCCTACGCCCTGCGCGTCGATCACGGCGTTTACGGGATCGGCGAGGACAAGCTCACCGCTGATGTAGTAGTACATAGTTTGCTCCTTATTTCACGTTATAATAGCCCTTTATGCGCGACGCGCCCGTGTGCGCGTGGCATATTGCGATTGCAAGGGCGTCGGCGGTATCGTCGAGCTTCGGCATTTTTTCGAGCTTCAAGATGGTCTGCACCATCATCTGCACCTGCTTCTTTTCCGCCTTGCCGTATCCGACGACCGACTGCTTGACCTGAAGCGGCGTATATTCGTATATCGAAACGCTCTTTTTCTTGGCGGCGAGAAGCGCGACACCTCTTGCCTCGGCGACCGAGATACCCGTAGTTATGTTGTTCGTAAAGAACAGCTCCTCTATCGCCATTTCAGCAGGTCGGTATTTTTCAATAAGCGCCGTCATTCCGTCGTATATTTGGCTCAATCTGTCCTCGACCTTCGTATGTGCGGGCGTCGTTATCGCTCCGTACGCGATCGTCGTAAAGACGCCTTTCGTACAGTCAATAACTCCGTATCCGACTATCGCAAGTCCCGGGTCGATACCCAAAATAATCATTTTCCGCCTCTTTTCCGTCGTGCAAAAACACTTCGGGCATTATAATTCATACTATTATATCACATATAGTTAAATAAGTCAATTAACGGAGTAAATTTTATATAATATATATTTTAATAAAATATGTTTACACGTCAGGCAAAATGTGGTATAATTATTTTAACTATTTTTTGCGAGGAAAATAATGAAGGCTAAGCTTAAATCGTATTTGACGAGGTTGAACGAATGGAGAAGCGATCACAGCTTCCTCTTTTTGTCGTTTATAATACCAGTTATTATAATGTGGATGATATACATCGCCCTTGAGGTATTCCCCTTCGGCAATAATTCCGTGCTCGTTCTTGACTTAAACGGTCAGTACGTCAACTTCTTTGCCGATCTGAAGAACAAGCTCGAGAGCGGCGGCTCCTTCCTCTATTCGTGGACAAGGTCTATGGGCGGCGAATATATGGGTATATTCGCTTACTACGTTTCGAGCCCCTTTTCCTTCCTCGTTGCTCTCTTTTCGCACAGCAATATAACCGAGGCACTGCTCCTGATAATTCTTCTTAAGGCAGGAGCTATGGGTGCTACGATGTCCTATTACCTGAACGAATCCTACAAGACGACGCCTCTTAACACGATCATATTCTCGACCTGCTACGCCCTCTCGGGATATGCCGTCGTTATGGCGAACAACACTATGTGGTTCGACTGTCTTATCTACCTGCCTCTCGTCACGCTCGGAATTGAGAGACTTATCAAGCGCGGCGATTTCAAGCTTTTCGTCGTTTCCCTCTCTATGTGTCTGCTTACCTCGTTCTATATCGGATACATGGTCTGCATTTACGTTGCCATCTATTTCTTCTGCTACTACCTTGCAAGCTCTCACAGATACAGCAACAATTTTTGGCTTGAGGATAACCATTTCTTCAAGTCGTTCGGAAGAATAATAATTTATTCGGGAATTGCAATAGCGATCTCCGCTATTATAATACTTCCTGCGTACACCTCGCTTCAGTTCGGAAAAAACACCTTCTCGGAGCCCGATTTTGCCTGGACACAGCGCTTTGATTGGCTTGACTTCATCGTCAAGCTTCTCCCCGGCTCATACGATACAGTTCGTCCCGAGGGTCTTCCCTTCGTATACTGCGGAATCATCACGCTTCTGCTTCTTCCCATTTATTTCATAACCTCACGCATAAATTGGCGCGAAAGAATGATGACGGGCGTTCTTCTTACGATAATGCTCTTCTCCTTCAACATCAACGCTCTTGACCTCGCTTGGCACGGCTTTCAAAATCCAAACTGGCTTAATTACCGCTACAGCTTTATTTTCATATTCCTGATCCTCGTTTGCGCTTATAAGGCGTATTCGAACCTTCAGTTTCAAAACTACAAAAACGTTGCGATAACGAGCGGAATACTCATTCTCCTTACCGCGATAATTCAGAAGCTCGGCTACAAAAACGTCGACGATTTCAATACCGTATGGTTCTCTATTATTGCTATAGGCGTGTTCTGCGTCGCTCTATACTTCGTTTATCGAAAGAAGTACAGCGAAATGGGAACCGCGGTCGTTCTGCTTCTCGTTTGTGCGGAGCTTTTCGGCGCGGGACTTCTTAACGCAGTAGCTCTTGACGAGGACGTTCTGATGTCATCACGCGACTCATATAACAATTACTACGAAGCAGTATTCCCGATGGTCGAATATACTAAGAAATACGATAAGTCGCCGTTCTACCGTATGGAAAAGAACTTCCACCGTCAGTATAACGGGCGCACGAATGACTCTATGACGCTCGATTTCTACGGAATTTCAAACTCCACCTCGACTCTGAACAAGTCGGTCATCGACCTGCTTCACCGTTACGGATACGCCTCAAAATCACATTGGTCGCAGTATCTTGGCGGCACTCCCGTTTCCGATGCGTTCATCGGAATAAAATACGTCATCTCCAATGAAGTGATCGACAATCTCGTCTTTAACGAGATACATTCGATGAACGTTAACGAAAAATACAAAAACGACATTATCGGTACTCCCGACAAGCTCTATCTTTACGAAAATCCTTATGCTCTTTCCCTTGCATACGGCTCGTCGGATATGATGAAATACCTTGAAATTTCCGATTACGAATCACCGCTTCAGCTTATGAACGCAATGGCTTCTGCCGTTATGGGTTATGCCGACCATCTCGCCATATTTGAGGAGCTCTATCACGACGACACGGTATACACGAACATCAAAATCGACTTCGCGACCAATCACAAAAAGTACAGTGCAAAGACCACCGGCACTGCGAAGATCGACTACACCGTCGCCGTAAAGGCAGGAGAGCCCGTTTATATGTATATCCCGACCGATTACCCCAGGGAATGCAGTCTTACGGTAAACGGTCAGTATATCGGTGCATATATGGGTAACAAGAGCGACTGCGTTCAATATCTCGGCATCTTTGACGAGGATCAGATGATAACCGTCACCCTTACCCTCGGCGATGATCCCATTTATATCAGAAATAATCAGGATTACTTCTTCTCAATGAACGTTGAGCTTTTTCAAGAGGTATTTACCGAGATCGCAAAATCCAACCTTAACATCACGAAATTTGAGGAGGATTACATCGAAGGTACCGTGACTATAAAAGAGGGACAGTCACTTCTTTGCACCTCGATAACCTTTGACGAGGGTTGGATCGTCGAGGTCGACGGTAAGCCTGCCGAGCTTATCAAGATCAACGGCAGCCAGATCGCGATTGAAATCTCCGAGGGCACTCATAAGGTGACCTTCACATACCGTCCGAAATGCTACGTTTACAGCTCGACGATCTCAATTATCGGCGTTCTCGCCTTTGTTGGCGCAATCGTTTACGACGAAGTGAGGAAGGAACGCGACAAGAGAAAATGGGCAAAGCAAAATAATATTTTCTAAAAGAATAAGCCCTTGATATACCGTCAATCCTTATACTAAACAATATAAGGAGGGGCGCTATGCAAGGGCTTAATAAGTACGGAGATAACGGTATTCACGGGTATGTTTTTATGATATCGTGCGGTGTGCTTTTCGGAGCGTTGCTCGAGGGACTGCTGCACGAAAGGGTCATCTTCGCCTCGTCACTCATAATGGGGATTTTTTTTGCGATAATCCACCGTGTAAACCGTGCGCTCAAAGATGAGCCGCTGCTGACGAAAACGCTTCTTTCGGCGTTTGCCGTTACCGCCGTCGAGCTCGGATTCGGGGTCGTTATGAACAGGATTCTGCATCTTCATTTGTGGGATTTCTCTGACAGCGTTTTCCATCTTCTCGGTCAGATATGTCCCCGCGAAAGCCTTATACGCTTCATTATCGCGTTTCCCGCTTTGTATTTAAGCTCATTTATAGATACATTACCGATCAGAACGAACAACAGAGGAAAGACCAATGGCTAAAAAGAAAAGCAGATATAGCAAGCAAAAATCAAAGAAACTGCGTACTTTGCTCGTGCTTATCATTCTGATAGGCGCGGCATGCGCGCTCAAGACTATCCCGGGCGCTTGGGAATTTCTATCAAGGTATCTGCCCTTTATTGAGGAGCCGAGGCAGGTGACCGTCCCCGACGGCGATATGGCGGTGCATTTTCTCGACGTAGGTCAGGGCGACTGCTCGCTTATCGTTATGCCGAATGGTAAAACGGTTCTCGTCGATGCCTCAATAAAGGACGAGGGTAAAAATATTCTCGAATATTTGTCGTATCAAAAGGTTACGCATATTGATTACTTCATTTTGACGCATCCTCACGCCGACCATATAGGCGGTGCGAAGGAGGTCGTTGAGGGTCTTTCGATAGGCAAGGTGGTTATGCCCGATATTGAGACCGACACGGCGACCTTTGAAAATCTGTTAAAGGCGATCGACAGGAAAAGCATTCCGATACATATTGCAAAAGCAGGCGAAACGATCTCACTCGGCAACGCCAACATTAAGATACTCGGTCCTGCTAACAAAACCGACGACCTGAATAATATGAGCATTGTCTTCCGCCTCGATTACGGCAAGATGTCGTTTATGTTTACGGGCGACGCCGAAACAAGCTCTGAAAATGATATGCTTAACAAATTCGGCAAGAACGAATTTACCGCCGACGTTATAAAGATCGGACATCACGGTGCTTCTACCTCAAGCTCTGTCCGTTTTTTGAACGCCGTTTCCCCGAAATATGCGGTCATCAGCTGCGGTAAGGAGAATTCCTACGGTCACCCGCACACCGAGACCATTGATACTCTGAATAAGCTCGGTATAAAATATTTCAGAACCGACAAGGTCGGCAACATCGTATTTTCGAGCAACGGCGAGACGGTCAAGCTTCTCCGCCCCGCGGCATAAACAGTTATCCCCCTGCGTTTGCAGGGGGATATTTTTATCTCGGCTCTATCATAGATTGTCCTGTCAGCTCATATAGGTTTCCGAAGCGGTAGCCCATTGTTTCAAGCGTCGTCATAAATTCATCAAGTATTGCAGCGTTTGTCGACGAGGTCGGGTGCAAAAGCAATACCTCGCCGTTATGCAGACGGCTCATAAGCTTATCAAGTGCCTTTTCGCGCGACATTTGCCGGTTATTGTCCCAGTCGTCGTAAGCACAGCTCCAGAACACCGTTTTGTATCCAAGCTCATTTGCCCACATTAGATTATCGCGGTTAAATTTCCCCTCGGGCGGTCGGTAAAAGCGGCAAAGCTCACGCCCGACATATTCCAGCATTATATTATTCAGCTCGTCAAGCTCCGCTTTGAACTCCTCTAAACTGCATGTTTTCGTCATATCCTTGTGATTTGAGGTATGGTTGCAGACGAGATGTCCCTCGTTTACCATTCTGGTAACTAGATCGGTGTTTTTGATTATCAGATTTTTAAGAATAAAAAATGCGCCCGACGCATCGTGCTTTTTCAAAATATCAAGAATTTTCTCGATGTTTCCGTTTTCATAACCCGCGTCAAAGGTAAGATATATGACCTTATCGTTCTCATTTGCGCCCTCGTCAATATAATATCCGCCGTGCTCCTTTATAAATGAAAACTCGGCCGGTAACGGCGGCTGACAACCCTTTTCGGTCTTCAAACAGTACCAATTATACGCCTTGCGTGCATTCATCGTATTACTGCCGAAAACGACCGTAGGAAGCATACAAAGCACAAGCAAAATTCCAATTATTTTCTTCATTTTTTCCTCGTTTTTTATTTTAGTTTGTGCTTGAAACGGTCAAAAATTCGGCTTTTTTCGGCTTATTTTTTACCGCTTGAACCTGTTTTTTCACCTGTTGGAAGTTCTTTATTTACAATTTTTGAGTTTTGTGATATCATTTAATCAACAAATGAAAAGGGGGGATAAAATGAAACTTCGGACGGTGATCTCAGACGGTGACGAGGAGATAGTCATTACCTGCAAGGAACGAAGTGACAAGATCGTATTTATCGAGGATCTTATCAAAAACGCCGTCGGTCACGGTAGCGCCCTGCTTCTTACGTCGGGAGAGCTTCAGTATTTTATCCCAATTAAAGAAATTATCTTTTGCGAAAGCTACGATGGGAGGACAATTTGTCACACCTCCGACAAGGTCTTAAATTCGTCATACAAGCTGTTTGAGCTTGAAAAGATACTCTCACCCGTCTTTTCCCGAGCGTCGAAATCAACGCTTGTTAACTGCCGCGAGGTGTATTCGATCAAGAAAAATCTTGCAGGCGCGTCAGAAATTGCTTTTCGGTCAACACAGAAAAAAGCGTACCTGTCGCGCAGCTACTACAAAATGTTTATGGAAAAAATGAACGAAACGAGGTTATAACTATGAGATTCGAATTTAACAGGGATTATGAAACGAGAAAAGGCAATAAAGTCCATTTCAAGCTATCGGTAAACCGAATTGCCTTCGGTCTGCTTTTCATCGCCTGCGCGGTGCTTATCATTCTCGACGCTGTTGGCATTTCTTTAGGATTTTTAAGCGGTATCCCTGCGTGGATCATAATCCTTACTGCGCTAAATCTTGTTTGGCTTATAGATCTGATCGTCAAGCTTAAAATATCAGAAATATTCTTTCCTATCGCGTTCATTTTCATGCTACTTGAGAAGCATATAGCAGGTTGGTGCGATCTCGGCAAAAGCAACATAATTAACAACTGGCTCGTATTCCTTGTAGCTCTCTTGCTTTCAATCGGAATGAAGTGTCTGACACCGAAAAGAAAATTCTTTTCGAAAAAAACGCAACACTTCTTTTCAGGTCCAAACGTTCACTCGAATTCTCGCGGAAGCGCATCCACCGTCTACGTTGACTGCTCATCTGACGATGATGCCGTTGTTGTTAAAAACGAGCTTGGCGCTTGCAACGTATATTTTTCAAATGTTGAAAGCTACAAGGGAGGTATGGCGCTTGAGGTTTATAATGAGCTTGGAGCGATGACGATCCACGTTCCGAAGGAATGGAACATCCTTACCAACATTAAAAACGAGCTCGGCGCGGTAACTGCGTCAGATGAACAAGGCACGACAGATAAAACGATATTCATTAACGGCAAAAACGAGCTTGGCTCGGTACGTATTACAAGAGCATAACATAAAAAACAGCCGCGTGCGGCTGTTTTTCTTTTGAAGATACTTGTATTTTATCGTAAAATATTATATAATACTCGAGTATAAAAGGAAAGGAAAACAAGAATGAATACAAAAGAAATTTCCGAGATAAGGCGCCGTTTTAAGGTCGAAAGAACGAACATTTCCCGCATACGCGGTGCGCTTATAAACGAGAAAAAGGAAGTTATTTCTCGCTTCGATCAGTCGCTTAACATTATAAGCGAGGAGGAAGCGGAGGGTATTCTCAATATTCTCAAAAAGGCACTTTCCGGCTCGCTGAACAAGCAGCTTACAGACATATCCTTTACCAATCAGCAGGTCCTTGACAGCTCAGAGCATAAGATGCTCTCCTCGTTAAGAGCGTCTTCGCTTTCCGACGACAAGGCGATGGAGGAGCTTATTGAATCAATACGGTCTTCGTATAAAGCAGAGGGAAATTATCTCATTATCGTCGGACGCGATGCTTACGACGTGCCGACTTACGGCTCCGACGGAAGCAAAAAGGAGGACAGCGGAGAGGTGTATTCCTACATAGTTTGTGCTATTTGTCCTCTCGATATGTCTAAATCTACGCTTGGCTACAAGCTGACCGAAAATACGATCAAAAATAATCTTCCCGACTGGGTGATCGGTGCGCCCGACGCGGGCTTCCTCTTCCCTGCCTTCGACGGAAGAAAGACCAATATTTATAATGCACTCTTTTACAACCGCGACAAAAAGGACAACAAGGCGGAGCTTATAGAAGCACTTTTCCGACGTGAGGCACCTATTGCAGTTGCTATTCAAAAGCAGCTGTTTACCAACATGTTCCGCGATACTATCGCAGAGGAATGCAGTATCGACGTCGTCAAGGACGTTCAGGATCATCTCGGTCAGTTGATCGAAGAACACAAGGCGCTGAAGGATCCCGAGCCGCTGACAGTCTCGAAATCGACAGTAAGCGATATTCTCAAGGACTGCGGCATTGACGAGGACAGAATCACTGAATTCGAAGCGCAGTTTGACCAAAGCTTCGGCGAAAAGGCGGTTGTTTCACCCGAGAACCTTCTTAACGTCAAGCAGTTTGAGGTCAAGACTCCCGAGGTTTTGATAAAGCTGACCTCTGATATGTCCGACCTCGTTGAAACGAGAGTCATCGACGGGCAGAAGTTTATTATGATCCGTGCAGACGGAATCGTTGAAGTAAACGGCGTTGAGATCAATATTAAGTAAACAAAAAACTCTGTTGCGATGCAACAGAGTTTTTTGTTAAAGATATGAGAACAGAAGGTAATTACTGTGTGAATCAAGAACGGTAACGTCCGGTATCTCATAACGGTTATCGTTTGAATCTCTTACTATTACTCGGTTCGTTCCGTAGAGCCTCTTGATATCGCTGTGACGGTTTTTAATCGTGAAATTGATCACGCCTCTATCAGTTTCTACCGTCCATTTAAGAACGCCGAATTTATCCTCGCAATCTATAAGACGAGATATCTTTGGAATCATATAGTATTCCTTAAAGCATTCCCGAAGGACCTTTTGTGACTCCTCATCGATCTCGTCGAGCTTGCGGACGAGTGCAACCTCCTTCTCGCCCTTGTCGAGAAGAGTTATATACATATCGTGTTTTGTAAACGGGAACAGCATTCTCGGCTCAAGGTCTTCTATTACGCTTCCGTCTTTCTTTATCAAACGGACAAGATAAAGATCGGAACGCTCAAGACGTGCGGTGTATTTGTCAACGTAAAATCGTGCCACGTTCGTCCCTCCTTACGCAAAGTTCTCTGCCTTGCGGCTTTCTTGCAGCTTGTCCGACATAGACTGTATCTGTACGAGGCGGAAATACTTGCCCTCCATTGCCATAAGCTCATCGGGCGTACCGCATTCGATTATCTCGCCGTTATCGACGACAACTATCTTGTTTGCCTTCGACAAGGTAGAAAGGCGGTGTGCTATCATCAAGGTCGTTCTGCCGGTTATAAGCTGCTCTATCGCTTCCTGTATCAGATGCTCTGTCTCGGAGTCAACCGATGCCGTTGCCTCGTCAAACACGAGAATCTTGGGGTTACGGAGCATTGCCCTTGCGATAGATATTCTCTGCTTCTCTCCGCCCGATAATCCGACACCGCGCTCACCGAGGACGGAATCGTAGCCATCAGGCTGACGAACGATAAATTCGTGAGCGTTTGCTATATCAGCCGCGTTTATGATCTCATCCGGCGAGCAGGTAGAATCTCCGTAGGCGATATTATTGTAGATCGTATCGTGGAACATTTGAGGCTCCTGCTGTACGTAACCGATGCTTGAACGGTAATACTGCATATCAATGTCGCGAATGTCAACTCCGCCGACCATTATCTGTCCTTCATAATGGTCATAATAGCGCAGAAGGAGATTTATTAAGGTCGATTTTCCCGACCCCGTCGTTCCGACGATTCCGACTACATCGCCGGGCTCGATCACAAGGTTGATATTCTTAAGCGTTTTCTTTGTACGATCGAAGGAGAAATTCACGTTCTTGAATTCGATTTTGCCGCCGAGATCAACGTCGGTCATTCCCTTTCCGAAATCGTGCTCCGGCTCGGCGTCAAGAATATCGAGTATTCTCTCAAGCGCCGCCATAGCACTCTGCATTGAGTCGGAGAGATTTGCAAAAAAGTTTACAGGACCGTAGAACATTGATGCGTATGATATAAAGGAAACAAGCAGACCTACCGAAATCGAGCCGCCGCTACCGGTTTCGATTCCGTTAATAACGAGGTTACCGCCGAGCGCCCAGATAACGACGCCTCCGCAGCTGATAAGGCAGTTTACTATTGCGGGATATGCGTTAAGTATTTTGCCGGCATTAGTATCTATGCGGCGCCATTCTTCAACGCTGTTCGAGAAACGCTCTGTAGAGCGTTTTTCGTTAGTAAACGACTTTATTACTCTGATACCGGGAATGCTATCGGTGAGCACAGACGTGACTGCGGACGAGCGGCGCCATATCCTGCGGTAAAAGGGTGCTATCTTCTTTCTGAATATTCTTGCCCCGATAACGACGAGCGGAACGGGAGTTAGCGAGTAGAGCGTCAGCTTCCAGTTTATACACAGCATAACGATAACGATACCGATAAGCGTAAAGAACTGAACGACGACTTCCTGCGTTATTCGAAGCATAAATGCCTGTATGGTCGCAGTATCGCCGCTAATTCTGTTAATAACCGCTCCGGTTGATGTCTTATCATAAAAGCGCATCGGAAGATACTGTGCTTTTTCATAAACTTCACAGCGCAGGCGTGCGATTATCTTATTTCCAGATACTCGGAGCATATATCCTCTTATGCCCGCGAACAGGTAGTGAATTAGATGTACGCAGACCAGGGAAATAACAACCACGGTAAGCATCTGGCGGTTTTTATGTGGAATTATATCATCGACGAGAGTTTTCGTCAAAAGCGGAGGAACCAGCGCGAGCGCCGTCGTTATAACCGAGAGCACGACCGAAATCGAAAGTATGACTATCTCGGGGCGCAAGTATTTCCAAAGCTTTTTGAAAACCCGTCCCTTATCCATACAGTGAATACAGGGAACTCCGGGAGCGGATAAGGTTCTTCCGCATTTAGGACACACGGAAAGAAGCTTTTCGTATATCGCTTTCACAACGGAAAGCGCTTCCTCTACACTTTCGCCGTCACGGATATCGGTAGCGTATTTCGCGGCAGCGTCACAAAGAGCAGTTACGGTAAAGGTAAACCGGAAAAGATCGTTTGTCCTTCCGTCCTTTGTCTTTACCCTCATTATTCCGTTACCGTACATACGCTTACAGTATATACTTTCTATTTCGGAAAACAAGCAACGCTCTGACGTTTCATCACTTCCGAAATCATAGGCAAATATCTCCGAATCGGTAGCGAGAAGCACGCAGGTACTGTACTTTGCATTCTTCGAAATTTCTCCTACGACGGCAAATCGAATAGGTGAATTTTCTTTTTCCAAAGAACGTATCTTTTGAAGCTGAGAATCGGTCAGTTTCCTGTTAATAAGCAAGCCGTTATCCATCTCATTAGTCTCCTTTTCGGAATGTTTACCTGATTTGAGAATTATACTACACATTATCCCTCTTGTCAATAATCAACCCTATAGATTATCCAATTTTATGATCAAAAGCGGGCTGTCAACAACAGCCCGCTTATTGTTATATTAGTCTTCGGTCTTCGCTTCTGCGATGATCTTCTGAGCGATATTGCCCGGAACCTCTTCATAGCGAACGAACTTGTAGGTGAAGCTTCCTTTGCCCTGCGACATAGCGCGGAGAACGATCGGATAGTCGGTCATTTCCGCCTGAGGTGCTTCAGCTTCAACGAGCTGATAACCCTTCTTGCCGGGGATATGGTCCATACCGAGAACGCGGCCGCGGCGCTTGTTTAGGTCGCCTATAACGTCGCCGACGAGCGATTCGGGAACTGTGATCTTAAGAGCTCCGACCGGCTCGAGGAGCACAGGGTTAGCGTTAATCAGCTCCTTATACGCAAGGTTAGCCGCGAGCTTGAACGCCATTTCAGACGAGTCAACGTCGTGGTACGAGCCGTCATAAAGATCAGCCGCAAGTCCTACCATCGGGTAGCCCGAGAGAACGCCCTTTGCCATCGCTTCGGTAAGTCCTTTTTCGACTGCGGGGAAATAGTTCTTCGGAACTGCTCCGCCGACAACGCTTTCGGTGAAGGTAAGTCCCTCCTCTTCGCTCGGCGAGAAGGTTATACGAACGTGACCGTACTGACCGTGTCCGCCCGACTGCTTCTTATGCTTTCCTTCAGCCTGGATACGCTTCTTGATAGTCTCACGGTATGCGAGCTTCGGCTTGCTCAGCTCAACGTCGACCTTGTTTCTGTCCTTAAGCTTGTTTACGATTATATCGAGGTGGATATCGCCAAGACCCGAGATGAGAAGCTGCTTAGTTTCGGCGTTGTTCTCGAAGAATATAGTCTTGTCCTCGTCGCGAAGACGTGCAATACCGGTCGCGATCTTATCCTCGTCGCCCTTGCTCTTAGGAGCGATAGCCATAGTCATATATGCCTTCGGGAAGGTGATCGGCATATAGGGCTTCATATCCATATTTGTAAGAGTATCGTTCGTTGCGGTATCGTTGAGCTTCTGTATCATACCGATGTCGCCGCAAGATAGCGATTCGACTTCCGTCGTCTTCTTTCCTCTTACCTCGTAGATATGACCGAACTTTTCGGTCGCACCTGTACGGAGGTTCTTAAGAGTCATAGTATTATCGAGGTTACCAGACATTACCTTAAAGAACGTCTGCTTTCCGAAGGAATCGGCAACAGTCTTGAATACGAAGATAGCAGGCTCCTTGCCTTCCTTGTCGATAGCAACGTCCTCGCCCTCGGCGTTCATCTCTACCTTCTTAGCGGTATGGCGGGGATAGGATTCGTTGATAGTATCAAGAAGGGTCGCAACGCCCCACATCTTTCCTGCAGAGCCACAGATAACGGGACATATAGATCCGTTGATGATTCCCTGATGGATAGCTTCGACAGCTTCCTCACGAGTGATCTCCTCGCCCGCGAAATACTTCTCCATAAGCTCGTCGCTCGTTTCTGCAATAGCTTCAAGAAGCATATCTCTATAAGTGTCTACGTCGCTCTTGAATTCATCCGGGATTACGCCTTCAGTGTAAGAGCCGTCTTTACTGAATACACGGGTCTTGAGATCAATAAGATTAAGGAATCCCGTAACGGCACCGTTTTCAACCATCGGAATGAAGAGAGGACATATACGCTTGCCAAAGTGCTCGCGAAGCTGCTCGAAGACCTTACGGAAACGGCACTCGGGATCGTCGAACTTATTTACGAATACGGATTTAGGAAGACCTGCTTCAGTCGCATATTCCCATGCGAGCTCGGCACCGACCTCGACACCTGCTTTACCGTCGACTACGATAAGAGCTGCGTCAGCCACTCTTACCGACTGCTTGACTTCGCCGACAAAATCGAGGTATCCGGGGGTATCGAGAAGATTTATCTTAACGTCCTTCCAAATCACAGGGGCAACTGCCGACTGTATGGAAAAGCCTCTCTTGATCTCTTCGGGATCAAAGTCACAGACAGTATTTCCGTCAGGGGTCTTTCCGAGACGGTCGGTCGCCTTCGAAAGATAAAGCATTGCCTCGGCAAGGGAGGTCTTTCCCGAGCCGCCGTGACCGAGAAGGCAGACATTGCGAATTTGAGCTGTTGTGAACTTGTTCATAGGTTAAATTCTCCTTGTAAAAAATACATGATAATTTCGTCTTCGAAAAATATCACCTTTTTAATTATATAACACTTTTTGGCAATTTTCAATAGGTCTATCAAAAATAATGTTGCGACAACATAAAAATAATAAAGCGGATTTTGTGCATTTTTTACAATTTTAGACCTTTTAACGTTTATCTGAGCAAATTTTTATGTTTATTTTGATATTAAAAAATCTCCGCCGAAGCGGAGATTTTACTTTGTAAAAACGGGGTGCGACGCACCCCGTTTCAGTATTAGTTGTTAACGAGCTTTGCGATCTCGTCTGCGAAGTTTTCTTCTCTCTTCTGAATTCCCTCGCCCTTTTCGTAGCGAACGAAGCCCTTGATGGAGATGTTTCCGCCGAGAGCCTTTGCGGTGTTCTCAACGTACTTGCCAACCTTTTCGTGATCATCGCTCTTAACGTATTCCATATCAACGAGGCAGTTGTTGTCGTAGAACTTACCAAGCTTACCGGTGATGATTCCCTCAAGAACCTTCTCGGGCTTGCCTGCCATCTTAGGATCGTTTGCGAGCTGAGCCTTGATGATCTCCTTCTCGTTTGCGATAACGTCTGCGGGAACGCAGGTTCTGTCGAGGTAAGGAGTAGGATATGCGCCAACCTGGAGAGCGATGTTCTTAGCGAACTCTTCGAAGCCGTCCTTGTCTGCGCAGTCGGTATCGAAGTTTACGATAACGCCGATGGAGCCTGCACCGTGGATATAGGTGCTGGTCACACCCTCAACAAGGTCGAAACGGCGGACTGTGATCTTTTCGCCTATCTGGAATATAAGCTCCTTAAGCTTAGCGTCAACGGTAGAGCCCTCATAGTCGGAAGCGAGAAGAGCTTCAACGTTTGCGGGGTTGGTGTCGATAATGCACTTAAGAAGGTTCTTAACGAAGGTCTTGAAGATCTCGTTCTTTGCAACGAAGTCTGTCTCGGTGTTTACCTCGATGATAGCGGTCTTGTTGCCTTCCTTGAGAACGTCAACGATACCGTCAGCAGCGATTCTGGTAGCCATCTTCGACTCTGCCTTAAGCTCGCCCTTCTCACGAAGGATCTTTATTGCCTTTTCTACGTCGCCCTCTGCTTCAACGAGTGCCTTCTTGCACTCCATCATACCGATACCGGTCTTTGCGCGAAGATCTGCAACGTCCTTAGCGGTTATATTAGCCATTGTTGTTAATTCCTTTCTGATATTTTACTGTCAAAGAAAATTAAGCGTTCTCTTCGGTAGCTTCAACAGCTTCGGGAGCTGCCTCTGCGGGAGCCTCGGTCTGCTCGCCCTGCTTGCCCTCGATAACTGCATCTGCGATTACGGAGGAGATGAGCTTGATAGCGCGGATAGCGTCGTCGTTACCAGGGATAACGTAGTCAGCGTCGTCGGGATCGCAGTTGGTGTCGATGATACCTACTACGGGGATACCGAGGCGCTTAGCTTCTGCGATAGCGTTCTTTTCTTTTCTGGGGTCAACAACGAAAATTGCGGAGGGGAGAGTTTCCATCGACTTGATACCGCCGTAGGACTTCTCAAGGTCGGAAATTTCCTTCATAAGAGCCGCAACTTCCTTCTTGGGAAGAAGATCGAAGGTTCCGTCCTCCTGCATCTTGTTGAGAGCGTTAAGACGAGCGATAGACTTCTTGATAGTCTTGAAGTTGGTAAGCATACCGCCGGGCCAGCGCATATTTACATAGTACTGTCCGCAACGAATTGCCTCTTCCTTGATCGCGTCAGCGGCCTGCTTCTTCGTACCTACGAAGAGAACGTTTCCGCCTTCTGCAGCCATATCACGGACGAACATATAAGCCTCGTCAAACTTCTTGACGGTCTTCTGAAGGTCGATGATATAGATGCCGTTTCTTTCTGTGAAGATGTACTCCTTCATCTTGGGGCACCATCTTCTGGTCTGATGTCCGAAATGGACGCCTGCTTCGAGCAGCTGCTTGATTGATACTACTGACATTTTATGTCTTCCTTTCTTCGGTTTTCCCACCACGGCTACACAGGTTATCCACCGAAGAGCGTGCCGTGTGTGTATTTTTTAACCAAACGACAGTATAACATATATAATATGCAATTTCAAGTTTTTTTTCAGGATTTACAAATTATTTACAATTCCATTTTCACTTGCTTTATTGTTCCTTATGTGTTATAATGCTTTCAGTACTTTTTTCGAGGTAAATTTTATGAATAATTCTACTTCAAATCAGCTTTTGAGCTTCATTTCAAGCTCCACCTGCTCCTTCCTTGCCGTCAAGACCGCGTCGGAGCTTCTTGATAAAAGCGGTTATGAGAAGCTCGGCGAAAACGAAAAATGGGAGCTTGTCCCCGGCGGACGCTATTACGTTACGAGAAATCAGTCGGCAATAATTGCCTTCAATATTCCGAGTAACACATCTTCCCTTTCCTTTATGATCTCGGCATCTCATTCCGATTCGCCTTGCTTTAAGGTCAAGCATAATTCCGAAACTGACGCAGCCGGTTACACCAAAATCAACGTTGAGGCATACGGCGGAATGCTTCGCGCAACATGGCTCGACCGTCCCCTTTCAGCAAGCGGAAGAGTCACTTATATGGACGGATCTAAGGTCGTAAGCAAGCTTATCGACCTAAAAAAGCCGTTGTTTATGATTCCGTCGGCCGCTATTCACATGAATAGAAGCGCGAATGAAAATGCGTCGTACAATCTCGCAACCGATATGCAGCCTATAACCGGCACCTCAACCGCAAAGGGTTCGCTTATGAAGCTCGTATCGGAGAGCGCAGGCGTTAATGAAGGCGACATTATAAGCCACGAGCTCTTCCTTTATCCCGTAGACCGCGGTACCGTTTGGGGAGCAAACGAAGAATTCATTTCATCGTCCCGTCTTGACGATCTTCAGTGTGCATACGCGTCTCTTCGCGCGCTTACAGAAGCGGAATGCGGAAATGCGGTTGCAGTCGCTTACGTTTCGGATAACGAGGAGGTTGGATCAGGAACCAAGCAGGGGGCGGATTCTTCGTTCCTTTACGATACTCTCTCGCGTATAAACTCTTGCCTCGGCGGGAATGAAAACGGTCTGAAGCAGGCACTTGCATCCTCATTTATGGTTTCGGCGGACAACGCTCACGCCGTTCATCCGAATCACCCCGAATACGCTGACGGAAGCCACCGTCCCGTAATGAACGGCGGAATCGTCATCAAGCACGCGGCGTCGCAGACATATACTACCGATGCCGTTTCAAGTGCGATCTTCACCGCTATCTGCAAGAAGGCTGACGTTCCGCTACAGCATTTTGTGAACCGTTCCGATATGCGCGGCGGCTCGACGCTCGGTAATATCTCAGGTACTCACGTTTCGATAAATACCGTCGACATCGGTCTGCCTCAGCTTGCAATGCATTCCTGCTACGAGACCGCGGGAGTTAAGGATACCGATTATCTGATAGCAGCACTCAAGCTGCTCTTTACGTCGCAAATAAATATGATTTCCGACGCAGAGTACGAAATAAAATAAACATTTATAAACCGCTGACACGGCGGTTTATATTTTTTTCGTTAAGATTGACATTAAGCGGGTGAACATCGTATAATGTTCTTAGGAGCCGCTCCGCAACCGACGGTTGCGGACAAATTTCCATCTTATGTTGCTTGATTTTATATATCTCGTGTGTTAGCATATATCCGTTATTACCGTTAAATTCAAATTCAGAAAGGAACTAATATGACGATTGGTGAAAACATTGCAATTCTGCGTGAAAACGCAGGACTTTCGCAGGAAGCACTCGCTGAAAAATGTTCTGTTTCACGGCAATCAATATCCAAATGGGAAACAAATCAGGCGTTTCCGCAAATAGACAAGGTAATACTAATGTCGGAAATATTCGGTATCACCGTTGATGCGCTTCTTAAAGTGAGTCAAAAAAGTGTTGCTCCGTCCTCTGCATCATCACCCGGCAAATACTTCGGCACGGACGGTTTCAGAGGAGAAGCAAACGTCGGACTTACTTCAATGCACGCGTATAAGATCGGACGTTTTCTCGGTTGGTATTTTGCTTCTCCGTTATACGATGGAGAGAAGCACGGCAAACGTCCGAGAATCGTTATCGGAAAGGATACCAGACGTTCAAGCTATATGCTCGAATACGCTATCGTAGCCGGCATAACGGCTTCTGGCGCTGATGCTTATATGCTTCACGTGACTACAACTCCAAGCGTATCCTACGTTACCCGTCAGGACGAATTTGACTGCGGCATAATGATTACGGCATCGCACAATCCGTTCTTCGATAACGGTATTAAGGTAATCAACAGGCACGGCGAAAAGCTTGACGACTATACCGTTTCCCTCATTGAAAGCTACCTCGACGGCGACCTCGGCAGGCTTAACGTAACGGCAGACGACATACCGCTTGCTCACAAGGATAAGATTGGATGTATCGTCGATTACGTCGCAGGAAGAAACCGCTACGTCGGATATCTCATCTCGCTTGCTTCACACTCATATAAAAATCTGAAGATCGGACTTGACTGTGCAAACGGTGCTTCGTGGATGATAGCGCGTTCGGTGTTCGCGGCTTTGGGAGCTAACTTGACGATTTTAGGTACCGAGCCGAACGGACTCAACATTAACGACGGATGCGGCTCAACTCACATTGAAAATCTCGCAAACGCCGTGCGTGAAAAGCATCTTGACATCGGATTTGCCTTTGACGGAGATGCCGACAGATGTATCGCGGTTGACGAAAACGGTAACGTCGTTGACGGTGATGCAATAATATATCTTCTCGGAAAAAGACTTAAAGAACGCGGAATGCTTAACGGCGATACAGTCGTTGCTACGACGATGTCAAACGGCGGATTGGTCACATCCCTTTCGGAGATAGGTATAAGCTGTGTTCAGACCGACGTTGGCGACAGATTCGTATACGAATGTATGCAGAAGAACGATTACAGCCTCGGCGGCGAGCAGTCGGGCCACATTATCGTCAAAAAGTACGCAACAACGGGAGACGGTATATTGACAGCAATAATGGTCACGGAAGAAATATGCGACCGCAAATCCACCCTTTCCAAGCTGACCGAGGATATGAGGTATTATCCGCAGATACTCAAGAACGTACGCGTCACTGATAAAGATGCAGTCCTTAACGACCCCGACGTCGTTGCTCTTGTTAATTCGATCAAGGAGCGTTTGCTTCCTACAGAAAGAATAATTTTGAGAAAAAGCGGCACCGAGCCGCTCATCAGGATTATGGCTGAATGCGAAACGTCAGAACGCTGTGGAAAATACTCGTCCGAGCTTATTGAATGCATCAGGGAAAGAGGGTACGCCATTGACAGATAAGATCAAAATCTCCGATCTTTACGATTGCCAAACGCCTTATCTTATCAAGCTTTTTGATTCCTTTGAATACCCTTGGGAGCTTCTGCCTGCGATAAAGGAGTATGTTCTCCGGCTTATCAAAGACGGAATCGAGGGATTCACTTTATATTCCGAGAACGTTCTGATCGGTGAGAACGTAAAAATCCATCCGACCGCATCCATAAACGGTCCTGCCGTGATAGGCAGCGGAACAGAAATACGTCCCGGAGCATATTTGAGAGGAAATATAATCACGGGAAGCGACTGTGTAATAGGCAATTCGTCAGAACTCAAAAACTGTATACTCTTAAATAAGGTACAGGTTCCGCATTATAACTACGTCGGCGATTCGGTTCTCGGAAATCACTCCCACATGGGCGCAGGTTCTATCTGTTCAAACCTTAAATCCGACGGTAAGAACGTAATCATACGCGGAAATGACACCTATAACACCGAACTCCGCAAGGTCGGAGCTTTCCTCGGTGACGGTGCTGACGTCGGATGCGGGTGCGTTCTTAACCCCGGTGTCGTGATTGGAAAAGGCACTTCCGTTTATCCGTTGACAGCGTTAAGAGGAATTATTGACAGCGACTGCATTGTAAAAAATGCGTCGGATATCGTAAAAAGGATTTAACAAGCAAAGACCACCTTGGGCACCGCCCAAGGTGGTCTTTCATTTACTTCTGGAACAGATTTTTCAGGAAACGCTTGGCAACAGGGTTTTCCTGCCGCAGGTCAGCCATACAAACGATGTACCGCTTGCCCTCGTAGTACTTTTCCGCAACCGCCAGACGGGTGTCAAAATCACCGTTGCAGATCAGAATGGGAGTGAAACCATCGGCACGGAAGCAGTTTTTGGCTATGGGGGTCAGGCGATCCTTGCCCGCATCGTACCAGTACTTAAAGTCGTTGGGCTCAAATTCGGCAACTGCCGGGTGGCCGGTCCTTCGGGACAGGAAATACACGGCGGTGTGGGGACAGGGCTCCACAGTAACGGTCTCACCGGCAATTTCGTGGGTACCGATGGGCAGGTCGCAAATAAACTCGATCTCGGTGTTCTCGGGAACGGTCACGTCCGCAAAGACCTCTATTGGGAAGTCCTGCCAGGAAACCACCTCGCCCTTGGGATCCAACAGAATACCGCGGACAGAGTACTTTTCTCGGTCGGCAACCTCAGGAGCGATAAAGTCGCAGCTTGCCGTATACTGAGCGGTGCAGGGATCGGCCTTCACAGCCGTCAATCCGGTCATCACAATTTCGTCGCCCTTGTATAGCTCGTACTTCACAGTCCAGCCCTCACCGATGGCGGTGTTGGTGTCGTTACAGATGTAGGTCTCAATGCTGACATTCTCACCGGCATAGCAGGTGTTACGATCGCTGCGCAGGCTCAGCAGAATGGGAGACAGAGCCTTGCGATAAGCAAAGTATGCAGGCTTGGGATTGCGCTCGCAGTCCATAATGGTCTTCATCCAGCCGGAGGGCCAAGCGTCGATGAACAAGTGAATGGCGAAGGACACCATTCTTGGGTCACGGCGGAAGCTTTCGGTCATCGCCTTGGTAGCGAAATACTGATGGGCCTGGGTAGCCTCCACCCACTCATCAATGGTAGTGGGGGTGTCGAAGAAGGAGCCGTGCATTTTCTTGGACTGGGCACAGACAATATTGCCGGGATCAAAGGGCTCTGCGATCCACTCGGCAGGGTAGCGCCGACGCATCAGGTCTACAAAGTCCATACCTTCAGCACCGAATTCGCCGCAACCGTAGTACCAACCGGGGGCACATTCCTGACTGTAGCCCTTGTAGAGCTTGCCGAAGTCCAACTGACCGCCGTTGTACCACAGTGTGTAGCAGTGGATGTCGGGCATAGTGGTTACCGTGGGGGGATCGAAGTCACCGTCGCAGTGCTTGACGATGTAGCCGGGGGCATTGTATTCCACAACCCGGTCGCAGATCTCGAAAAAGACCTCCATTTCATCGTGGAGCATATGACGGTGAGGCTCGCTGCAGGCATTGACCCAACGCTCGTTGATGTAGGTCACTACAACATTACAGGGGTGACGGCGCACCAGGCGAATCATCTCCTCTACCTGGCGTGCGCCCTCGCACATCATAGTGCGGCGCATAACACCGAACAACGGCAGGTCAGTCTGAGTAAGGAAGCCCAGCTTGTCACAGTACTCATAAATCTCATCCTGCACAGGCCGCTGGGTCAGACGCCAGTAGTTCATATTGCAAAGCTTTGCAAGCAGAATATCGTCAATCAGCTGATCAATATCGCCGTTCATGACATCCTGTTGTTCAAAGCCCATGGTGTTTGCTCCACGCAGACGGATCTTTTCGCCGTTCAGGTAGAACATACCCTTAGGATCGGACTCGAGATCCTGCTTGAAGCTACGCATACCGAAGGAAACCTTCCGACAATCGCAAACATTGCCGTCATAAACGACCTTCACCTGCATCTGATACAGGTTGGGCTCGTCCAGTGTCCAAACCTTGGGATTTTTCATATCCAGGGTAATCTTAAACACGTTCTTGCCGTGCTTGGTGACCAGGGGAACGGGGATCAGCTCCACGTTGTTCTCGTCGGTCTCCTTCTCCCATCGGTCGATACGCATATTGGGATCCTGCATAAACACAGGTGCGTAGTGCATATCCTCATAGCGGACTTCACGGAAGTTCTGACCGTACAGGCTCAGCAGGAAGGAAACATCTCGTGCTTCATAGGTGGCATTTTCCACCTCTGCCCACAATGTGATAGATTCGTTTTCCAAATCTGTCTGCACATACAGATCGGTCAGATTGCAGGTCTCACGGATCTCAATGTAGGTATCCTGATACAGACCCATACCGGGAGGACAGTGGTGCCAGCCGATTTCGGGGTCATCGTAACCGGGACCGGTGGCGGCGTAGAGCTTGTCGCCCTGTACGGTGTCAGCACCGGCCTCACCGCCGATGCTGTTGCCCTGGAAGCAGAAATCGTTGTCCAGGGTGATATCCACGGTGTTTTCGCCAACATTGACAAACCGTGTAATGTCAAACTCAAATGCGCCGAAGAAGCCCTCGTGGGTACCGGCAACACGGCCGTTGATGATCACGGCAGCCTTGTAGTCAGCGCCGCGGCAGCAGAAATAAACGGCTTTGCCGTTAAAATCATCCAAATGGAAAGTTGTGGTGTAGCGCTGAGTGCCGTTGCCCAAAGGACCGGAATAGTGAGGTATGGTGATCTCGTCCTTGCCGTCCAGAATAAACTTCTTCAAGTCGATACGGGTACGGAAATTGGGGATAGCCGGTGCCAGCTCCTGCAGAAAAGGCTTGTACTGCTCCCGCATTTCTGCCAATGCGGCATACAGCTCTTCCTTAGTGGACATATCCGCCTTCACAGGCTGGGCAGTCAAATCATCGGCAGACAGATTGCAGGGATTTTTCACAAAGGGAATGGGTTGGGGCTGAACAAGATTTGCACTGCTGGGCTTTTGAGCCAGACGGGCAAATTGCTCAAATTTATCTTGCTTCGGTGCATTGCTCATTGAGGAATCCTCCTAAAATAATATCAGCTATCAGTATACAGCATTTTGACAATAATTGCAAGCATTTACAGGAATTTTCCTGCAAAAAGTCCGATAAATACTTCTTGTGCAAGATCCACACCCTTCCCTGTCGCCGGAGCAGAAGTCCAACACGACTACATATACCGCCTATTGCCCATACGTTACACACTCGTCGGATCATTACTTATTTGTTCGCATTATTTATTGTTAAATAAGCGCAAAAACTCCGCTGAAATTCAGCGGAGTTTTTGCGTTTATTATCAGTCAATGCTCATATCGAGCTTGAAGCGCATAATTTTGCGGAGGGTGTTCTTCGGGAACTCCTCGGTTCTGACCTTGAGGATCGCGATCTTCTTGTAGGGAACTGCCGTCTTGTTATACTTGTTGACGTATTCCTGAAGATACTTCTCGACGTCCTCGACGCCGTTCTTCTTCATATAATCATAGTCGGGGAAGATCTCTGCAACGATGGCGTTATGCATATCGCCTCTCTTGCTCTTGCCCTCGTATACGATGAT
>JAZSHF010000039.1:0-7323 GCA_045533115.1 Eubacteriales bacterium | reverse complement strand
GCGAATACAAAGAGTGCTCCTACTACGAGAATTGAGCCGAATTTCAGCTTTTTCTGCGCGCGTGCCTCCTTATATTCGTAGAAGTCGGCGTATCTTTCATCCTTTTTCTTCTTGAAGAAGCCGAAGAACTGTCTTGTACCGAAGACGAGGATATCGAACACACCCTCGTTGCTGACGAAGACCAACAGTCCGAGTCCTCCGAGGAGAACTCCCGACACGAAAAAGCTATCGGAAAGGATATGGAATATCGTCGCAGGATCGGTCTGTGCGAAGATGCCCTTCGAATTCATCACAAGAAACGACAGTATCGCGCCAACGCCAAACGTCGTCAGATATTTAACAAACGTTTTCATTTACTTGCCTGATACTCCGCCACATACTTTTCATACTCCTCGGTATTGCAGAATACGTAGTGACCGGGGTATATCTCCCTCATACTCGGGCCTTCCTTCGAATAGTCGTGGTCGAGAATAGGATTATAGGTTATTCTCTTACGCGACTTCTCCGTTATCGGATCGGGAAGTGGAATTGCAGAAAGAAGCGAACGGGTGTAGGGATGGAAGGGATGAGCGAAAAGCTCTTCACTCGTTCCAAGCTCGACTATCTTACCGAAGTACATAACTGCGATTCTGTTCGAGAAGTACTTAACGACTGCGAGGTCGTGGGCGATAAACATAATAGTCAGACCCATTTTCTCACTAAGCTCGTTAAGAAGGTTGATAACCTGCGCCTGGATCGAAACGTCAAGCGCCGAGATAGGCTCGTCGGCGATGATAAGCTCGGGGTTCATAATTACCGCACGCGCGATACCGATTCTCTGACGCTGACCGCCCGAGAATTCGTGTGGATAACGCGATGCGTGCTCCTGAACGAGTCCGACAAGCTCAAGCATCTTATATACCTGCTCGTCGATGAACTTCTTATCCTTAACTCCACGGATGATAAGTCCCTCTGCGATAATATCGCGGACAGTCATACGGGGGTCAAGGGATGCGATCGGATCCTGAAAGATCATCTGTATCTCATTCGTGAGGTTGTTTTTCGAGTGGCGCGACCACTTCTTGTGGTCAGCCATCGCCTTCTTGATCTCCTCGCGGTTTTCGTTTACGATCTTATCGTATTCTTCCTTCGATATCTTCTTAGCTGCATAGTCCTTGCGCGCCGCATTGATAGCGTCCTTATAGGCACGGGTTCCCGCGCAAATTCTCTCGCCCTTATAGTAGACGGAGCCGCCCGTGATGTCGTAAAGGCGGATGATCGAGCGTCCTGTCGTGGTCTTGCCGCAGCCCGACTCACCGACAAGGCCGAAGACTTCGCCCTTGAAGATGTCGAAGCTTACGTTATCGACTGCCTTGAGCTCTCTTTTGCCCATCTTAAAGTACTGCTGAAGGTTTTTGACACTTAATAATACTTCTTTTTCCATATTACTGTCTCTCCTTCTTCATACGTGCTATACGCGCCTTGATAAGCTCGGGCATTTCAACCTCGGGAGCGTTCGGGTGAAGAAGCCAAGTTGCCGCCGCGTGAGTATCGGTGATATCAAAGAGCGGAGGCTCAAGCTCGAAGTCGATCTCAAGCGCATACTTGTTTCTCGCCGCAAAAGCATCTCCCTTGGGGGGATAGATCATATTCGGAGGAGTTCCGGGGATAGATTCGAGCTTTTCGGTCGTTTCAAGGTCAGGCATAGAGCTGAGCAGTGCCCAGGTGTAAGGATGTGCCGGCTCGTAGAAGACCTCCTCGGCAGTACCGTACTCGACTATCTTACCTGCATACATAACCGCAATTCTATCTGCCATATTAGCAACGACACCGAGGTTATGGGTAATGAAGATTACCGAGAGATTTCTTTCCTTCTTGATCTCCTTGATGAGATCGAGGATCTGTGCCTGGATCGTAACGTCAAGCGCCGTCGTCGGCTCGTCACAGATCAGAATATCGGGGTTGGCCGAAAGAGCGATAGCGATAACTATTCTCTGTCTCATACCGCCCGAGAACTCGAAGGGATACTGGTTAAATCTTGTTGTCGGTTCAGGAATACCGACCTCCTCGAGAAGCTTGATTGCCTTTGCCTTAGCAATGCTCTTGTTCATCTTAACGGTGACCTTCGAAGCCTGCTCCTTAAGGTAATCAATGATCTCGATGACGCGCTCGTTTACGTTGATCGAAGTGCCGGGAGCCGTCGCGAGCTTATAGTTTTCTATAACCGCTTCAAGCACCTTTGCGATATTATCAAGCTTAAGGTCAAGGTCGACGATGACCTGAGGCTTGAGCACCCAATCGGGTTCTCTGCCCTTCTTTGCGGTCTCTTTTTCATATTTTGCCTTATTCTTGAGGTATATCTTTTCCTGAATGGGATTGTTCTTGATACCTGCAAAATATTCCTTTACGGCACTTGCAAATGCCGAATGGAAAACGTACTCGGTACTGTTTTTCTTAACCGAAAGACGGTCGATAGCGCCTGTAACCATCGGGGAAAGCTTCTTAACGTAAGCATTCGCCTTTGCCTCGGTAATGTTTCCGCTTTTGAAGTAAGAGAGAGCTTCTTCAAGCTGAGGAAGCGCTGCCGCCTTCTTCTCGGCCGACTTTCTGTTCGAGTATGCAACGCCGTTTTCGGCGGTCTTAATAAACTCAAGCATAAACTCACGGTCGAGGAATTCACGCGTCATTTCGTTCATTGCCGAAATGGTATACGAAGAAAGATCAGCGTGGGGATTCGCCTTGAGGTAGTAGCCGAGGGTAAAGAAGTTCGGTTTGTCCTTCTTAAGTGCATCCTTAACAAGCGCGTAAGCGGTATCAAGTGTTGCCTTGATCGCATCAACGTCGGGCTTGCTTGCAAGGGCGTTCAGCGCATTTGCGGTTTCTACTGCCTGCGCGTCCTTAACGATAACGTAAGGATGGAAGGAGAGAGTGAAGGTCTTATAAAGCGACTTCAGCTCTTTTTTCCACTCGACCTTTCTCTGCTTCTGAATATAGAGGAAGAGATTTTCGATATCTACCTCAGCTCTCGTCGCGTTGCCGTAAGCGTCGTTGAAGGCGCTTTCGAGCTTCGTGCTTTCGATACAGAAGCCATCGAACTGCTTAAGGGAGGCCGCTACCCTGCTCTTACTGTTTACGCCGTTTTCAGCGTCTGCGGCAACGATATTGTCGCCGAGAGTCGAAAGCATACTGTTAAACGCGTGTCTTGCGTTTCTCTTACCTGTCTTCGCCTTGAGGATCATTGCCTCGGTCAGCTGCTGACCGACGCGCATGATCGGGTTCAAGCTCGACATAGGGTCCTGGAAGATCATCGCGATCTTGTCACCGCGGATCTTATGGTATTCTTCTTCAGAAATTTTAAGCAAATCTTGTCCGTCGTAGAGGATTTCGCCGCCCTCAACGATAGAGTTACCGGCAAGAATACCCATAATCGCTTTACTCGTTACGGATTTTCCCGAGCCGGATTCACCGACTATCGCAAGCGTTTCGCCCTTATAAAGGTCGAAGGAGATGTTTCTGACGGCTTTTACGATTCCACCCTGAGTACGGAATGATATTTGCAGATTTTTTACTTCTAATTTCTTATCCATAAATTAACATTCCTTTCTTACAATTTGGTATCGTATCCTTTTATTCCTCGTTTCCGCGGAGCGACGGGTTAAACGCGTCGCGCAGACCGTTACCGAACAGGTTGAAGCTGAGCATCAACAAGCTGATAAAGATCGAGGGGAAGAGGATCATGTGAGGATAGGTGAACAGATAGTTCTGTCCAGTTGCGAGAAGGGTACCTACACTTGTCATGTTACCCGTACTGAGGTTGATTATTCCGAGGTAGGAGAGCGAGGTCTCCGAGAAGATTACGCCCGGAATTACGAGAACGGAACCGGTAATAAGAGTTCCGATCGCGTTCGGGAAGATATGCTTAAACATTATACGTCTGTCGCGGGCGCCAAGCGTTCTTGCGACGAGAACGTATTCCTGATTTTTGAAGCGGTAGAACTGCATTCTCGTTCTTGACGCCATTCCTATCCAGCCTGTCGCAAAGAAGGAGATGAAGAGAATGATGATATGCGAAACGTTGAGGTGGTACTTAAGAAGCGTAATGACGATCATTGAAGGAATCGAGCCGAGGATATCGACGATTCTCTCCATGATAAGGTCGACCTTGCCGCCGTAGTATCCCTCGATAGCACCGTAGATGGCACCGACGAAGAGGTTGACGGTAGCGACAATTATAGCAAGAATGAACGAGAAGCGCGCACCGCTTGCAAGTCCTGCAAAAATGTCCATACCGTAATTGTTCGTACCGAGAATGAAGCTCGGCTTGGTTATGCCGTCGCCTGCCTTGTCGTGGATATACTTATAGTACTCGTAGTAGTCTACTCGTACGTTCCACATATTGCCTGACTTTTCTTCCGCATAGCGGTAGAGCTTCGTATCGCCCTCCCAGAGAACCGTGGAGGTATACTTATCATCATCGGGGCTCTCGGTATCAAGCCAATAGATATTCTTGAAGTTGCCCTCTTCGTCAAATACAATCTCGGTCTTACGTCCGTCACCGAGCTTGGTCTCGTACCAGATATTAGCGTTGTTTGAATCCTGTTCAGCAACGGGACGCTTTTCAGGGTCTGTCATCGGAAGGATGACCTGAACGTTATGCTTATCCTGGTATTTTTGGAGAGCAACGTAATCCTCGTATTTGAGGAGCACGTATTTTGCACCAACAGCATTATAGGTGTCTAGACGGTACTTGTAATAAGGTACCTCTATCTCTTTTCCGAACTTTTTCTCGATTTTCGTAACGATCTTGGGAGTGGTCATAATGACCTTTCTGCCCTTGATTTCTTCTTCTATCGCGCGATGCTCATCGTATGTCTTCTGGTTATTCGTTTTATTCTGACCACCGTCCCAGAAATGAATACCATTTTTGTAGAAGAACTCGTTTCTCGGCAGGCAGTACGCGTAATACTGATCCTTATCCTTTACATGATAAGGAGTAAGCATCGGTCCGAATATTGCGAAAAGCACGAGGAAGCCAATGATAAAGGTAGCAACTATCGACGCCTTATTGCGCGCAAAACGTCTGAACGCGTCCTGAAGATAAGACACCGGCTTGGTTTCAAGCTTTTTATCGTGAAGTCTTTCATCAACGTTATGGAAGACAAATTTTTCTTTTGAAATCTGATAATCCTGTGCTCTCATCACTTCGCCCCCATTCTGATTCTCGGGTCAATGATACCGTAGGACAGGTCGATAACGAGCGTCGCCGCAAGTCCGACGAGCAGATAAAATGCAGAGAGCATCATAAAGAAGTCATAGTCCTGGCTGTTGATAGCGTCAAGATAAAGACCGCCGACACCGGGAATCGAGAATATCTTCTCGATAATAAGGGAGCCGGAGAGGACGCTGATAAATTCTCCGATAATCGAGGGGAATATCGGAACCATGGCGTTACGAAGCGCGTGGCGCGTCGTCGCCTGGGATTTGGTAAGTCCCTTGGTTCTTGCAAGGAGCATAAATTCGCTCGTCAGAACCTCGGTAAGCTCCGCACGGGTTCCTCTTGCATAACCCGCAATAGAGCCGAAGGACATTGAGAGGACTGCGGGCACCATCGACTTGAACATATCTACGGTGAAGTAATCGTAGCCCGGATTCATGGTCTTCGGGAAAAGATTCATCTTGAAGCAGAGTATGTAAAGAACCAGCGATGCGTAAACGAAGGAAGGCACCGAAATAAACACCATAACGAGAGTCGAAATGGTGTGGTCCTGCCATTTGTTCTTTTTAAGCGCGGCAAAAATACCGAGCGCAATTCCGATCGGTACGGCGAAAAGTGATGAGTAAATATTAATAAGGATCGTCGGAGGGAGTCTCTCAATGAAGGCATCCCAAACGTCGTGTCCTTTGAGTCCGGGCATATTGACGCCTATGCCGAAATCTCCATCAAGAAAGATACGCTTTACATATAAACCAAGCTGTTCAAGGATCGGTTTATTGTATCCGCGCGCTTCCATCAATGCCCTGAGCTTATCGGGGTCTTGTCCAACACCGACAGACGTTACGTCAACAGGCAACAGCTTTATAAGTACGAAGCACATTACAAAGATAATTGAAAAGGTCATGAGCATAAGCCCGATTCTTTTCATAATATATTTGAACATATACATATTGACTGTCTCCTTTCTTTGTATTCAGCAAAACATACAAACGGAGAAGAATGGGGGACAGTAAAACCATCCCCCATTTTCGATTAAACCGTTTTAATATAGATTATTTGTAGTTAATCTGGCCGTTCTGCGACTTAACGTAGGAGTTCCACTCAGCGTCATCGTAGTTGTAGGTCATGTACTTGATTCCGCCGTAACCCATAAAGGTGTTGTACTCATAGGTGATATAATCAAACTTCTTGGAGTGCAGGGATGCACCGAAGGAGTTGTAGGTAGGAACGGTGTAGTAAACTGCGAGGATTTCCTTCTCGAGAGCAGCGATAAGCTGGAGTCTCTGGGACTCAGGAAGAGCTGCGGAGCTCCAGTCGTACTTATCGGAAGTACCGTTGAGGCAGTCATACCAGTCATGGAGAGACATAGTCTCGGTGATATCAGCGCCGTTCTCGCCAACGCCCTTCATGGTGAAGGTCATCATCTGTGCGTTGGTATCCCATGCCTTGGAGTACATGTAGTCCACATCAAGGTATGCAAGGAGGAAGTAGCCGGGGTCCCAAGCTGCGCCGGACCAACCGCCCATACAGATCTCGTACTTACCATCGCGGAAGTCGTTTGCCCATGCGGTAGCGAAATCCTTAAGCTCGAAGTCGAGCTTGCCATCGAGGGGAGTTCCAACTACTGCAGTCTTCCATGCAGTGGTGAGGTAGTCGTAGTGTCTCTGAACAGACTCATTGATAGCGCCCGAACCAAAGGTAAGCTTAACGGTATCGTCAGCATCAAGGAGGCCCTGATCAAGAGCGGTATTGTAAGCGCTGGTGAAGAGTGCCTTAGCAGCGTCGAGGTCGTAACCGGTGATAGCGTTTACAGCGTCGTCAAGGGTAGGATACTTAGCAGTATCGGTGTAGTCAACGTTGTAGATGTCGCAGAGAACCTTCTTTGCTTCGTCGGTGTCACGGAATACGCCGCCGTTAGCAACGTCATAGTAGTGCATGGAGTTGTAAAGACCGAAGCCCTTGAGGGATGCAGTGGTGCACTTTGCAGTGTAGTCTGCACGGTCGATGGAAAGGGAAAGTGCCTTTCTGAAGTCAACAAGACCAAGGATTTCCTTGTCGATGTTAACCTGGTTGTTTTCAGTCTCGTTAGCCTTGAGCATATCGGTGTTGGACTGAAGCTGGAGAGAACC